>NC_013223.1:1980000-2280000 GCF_000024325.1 Desulfohalobium retbaense DSM 5692
GGGCGCAACTGGGCGATGGTCCGCAGGAACTCGTCGGAATGGCGTTTCTTTTGCAAAGGGTATCCTTCTGGGTCCGCTGCGCCGATCAGGGCAATTTCAGTGGCCTGGACCTCCCATTTCTGCCCCTTGCCGGGTGATTCGACCAGTTTGCCCCGGAGACGGACGGAAGCCCCGGTGTTGATGCCTTCCAACTCCGAATAACTCGGGACATCGCTGTCCACGATGACCTGGATATTTTTCAGGCACGAGCCATCATTGACCTCCAAAAAGGTGAATTGCTTCGAATCCCTTTTGGTACGCACCCAGCCCATAATCTGGATATCGTCCACCGGGGCGGTGGAGCGCAAGGCCTGCACCACACGAGTTCGCTCCATTTTCTCCTCCACTTCCTGCCGTTATACCATTGCATTTCCCGGCGCAGGGCGCGCCGCTGCCATCTTGCCACCGTCTCCGCCCGCTTCTGGACGTGGGTCTGGGCGCAGACACAATCACATCATGTGCACTGGATCAAGATCGAGTTGTATTCGAAGTTGCCGGACGCGAAAAAAGCGGTGCCGCACCTGCTGATACACCGTGCGCATCTCCTGCCAGGATTCCCCTTTGAGCAGGCAATGGTACCGTAGCCGCCCCCGCAATTGTCCCAAAGGGGCCGGAGCAGGACCGAGTACGCGTAATCCAGCGGCCTTGCCGGCCTGCCTGAGAAATCGCCCTACTTCCCTAATCGTTTCCGCCCCTTGCTCCCATTCAGTCGGGAGGCTGAAACGCACCAAGGCCAACTTGGTATACGGCGGATAGGACAGCCGCTGCCGCAGTGCGGCTTCACGCTCGAAAAACCCTTCATAATCGCCGCGCCGGACAAATTCCCAACAATAATGCTCCGGATCCCGGGTCTGAATCAGGACATGGCCTGGTTTGTCCCCCCGCCCCGCACGGCCGGCAACCTGGACGAGCATCTGAAACGTCCTCTCCGCTGCCCGGTAATCGGGCAGATTGAGCCCCAGATCGCCGTCCACGACCACCGCCAGGGTTACCCCGGGAAAATGGTGGCCCTTGCTCAGCATCTGGGTCCCAACGAGCACCTGCGACTCCCCGCGGCTGAATGCGGCCAGGATCTCCTCCAGCCGCCCTTGCCGCCGGGTGCTGTCGCGATCGAGACGATCTACCCGCACCCCGGCCGGCAACGAGGTCGACAAGTATTCCTCAATGAGTTCGGTCCCCTCGCCAATGGGGACGAACTGGCTGGCGCGACATTTCGGACATACAAAAGGAAACTCTTTGTGCTGACCGCAATAATGACAGACAAGCCGCTGGCGCCGCTTGTGGTAGGTCAACCCCACCTCACAATCCGGACACCGGGCCACTTCGCCGCAACCGGTGCAGTAAACCAAAGGGGCATAGCCGCGCCGGTTGTGCATGATAATTGCCTGTTCGCCGCGCTCAAGGACCTCCTGCAAACGCTGGTGGACCGAGGCCGCAAAAGGACCGGCAACCGGTGGCTCCTCACGCAGATCAACGAGATCGATCTCCGGCAGCTGGCTGGCACCGACCCGCTCCTGGAGGGTCACCTTGGGCAGCCGCTCTTCCCGAGCTGCGGAAAAAGTCTTCAGATCCGGTGTGGCAGAGCCGAGGACCAGGAACCCCTGACTCTGTCGCACCCGGAAAAAGGCGAGTTCCTTGGCCTGATAGACCAAGCGCTCATCCTGTTTAAACGACTCGGCATGTTCTTCGTCCAGGACCACAAGGCCGGTGTCACGCAGGGGCAAAAACAGGGCGGAACGGGTTCCGACGACTACACACGGCTCATCGCGCCCGGCAAGTTCGGTAAAGACCTTTTCCCGCTGTTTGGGGGACTGGTAGCCGTGGTAGAGATACACCCTCTCACCAGGGAGGAAATGGCGCACTGCCGCCAGGGTCTGCCGGGCCAGGGCCACCTCTGGGACCAGCAAGAGGACACTGCGCCCGCCCGCCAGCCACTCCCGGGCGAGATGGGCATAGACAACGGTCTTGCCGCTGCCGGTCACTCCGTGGACCAGGGCCGCCTGGTGCTGGGTCGCGGCATGGCGCAATCCCTCCAGGGCTCGGCTCTGCTCCGCACTCAGGACCAGATCTTCCAGCCCTGAGGCGACCGAGCACGAGTCTGGCTCGCATTCCTCCGGAGCAGCGACCTCCACCAACGCCTTATCGCACAAGGTGTCAAGGACCGGGCCGGCCCAATTACCAAGCTCGTGCCGCAGCCTGCCCCTGTTCACACTCCCTTTGTCCCACAGGTAATCGAGCACAGCGATCTGGCGCTTTGCTTGCGGGCGGACCTGCCAGGGGGGATCCTGTTTTACAAAACACTGCAGACTGTCGCGGTGTTCGCTGTCGTGCAACACCCACTCGGCTTGGCCCTCGCTCCAGAGTTCGGCCCAGCGCTTGCGTTCCGTCTCTGAGAGCCGGCGCAGGGCGTCAAGCGAAAGTCGCTCTCGTTTGTTCCCTGCAGCCACAAGCGCTCCCTTGGCGCTACGGAGTCCGGCAGGCAAAGCGGCGGCCAGGATTGCTCCCGAGTCCTGCACGACACGTTTGGCCATCTCCTCGATCATCTCCAGATAATCCCGGGAGAGCAAAGGAGCGCGTTCCAGCGGCCAGAAAAGGGGCTTGAGTTTATCGGGATCAAGGGAGGACGAGGCGGGACGGAGCAAAACGCCAGGGCGCAGCGCACGCCCGACAGGGACCCACACCCGGAGCCCGGGCTGCCACAGGGAGTGGGGGAAGCCCTCGGGAAGCGTGTAGGTCAACGTCGTAAAGGGAGCCCCAAGCAGGGCGACATCCCATAAGGTTTCCATCAGCGCGCTACGAGCGGGAGGACACCGCGCAACCACTGCAAGAGATAGGAAGGCTGAGAGGGGAAAGAGGCCGTGCCGTATTCGGCCTGGAGCCGTGAGGCATTGAATAGCCGCGGCGGCAGCTGGGTATTGACGCCCTGCCATTGCAAGGAAAACCGGCAATGCTGCCCCGAGCCGTCATCGACAACAATCTTGTGGGGCAACAAGAAATTGCCGACATTACGGTAGCGGGCGAAACGCGCGCTGCCCCCATTGCCCCAGGCAAGTCTGAGCGGTAGCCAGCGCTCGAAATCGATCCAGATCTCAGTGCGGCGACCTTGGCCGGCGGAGGCATCGCCCAGGACCAGACAGGGGCGTTGCCCAATAAAGGCGTACCGTTTGTGCCCGGTGTCGATCCCGAGTTCCTTCCACCATGACCGCAGATTTGTCCGATGCAAGAGCACTAATAATGGAGCCGGGAGGGTGCGTTCCCGGGGCAGCGTCCCATAGAGCCGGGCCCCGTCACCCACATCAACCCGCTGCAGGGTGGCGGTACCGTTTGTTTCGCGGACCCATTCCCGGCGCCACCGTCCCGAATCGGACCAGAAATTGATGCTCTGTCCCACAGCCATTGTGCCGTTTGCCGCCAACTGGACCTGATAAGAATCCAACGACCCGAAATTGGTCTGGACCCGATCGGCCACTTCCGGGGTTGTCGGAAAAAAGGCCGGGCTGGCCCCGGCCCAGAGGACAAAGCACACAGACAAGAAAACCCGCTTGAGCATCACGAGGGCAGCAGCTCCTTTAGACGTTCAGCAAGATCGTCGCGCAACTCAGGGTCCCGGAGCCCGAAATAGATATTCGCCGTCAGATAATCGACCCAATCCCCGATATCAAACCGTTCGCCGCGCAGGCGGACAGCCAGGAGACGGTTGTTCCGGGCCATGGCCTGCAAGGCATCGGTGAGTTGGATTTCCCCGCCGTGTCCAGGCTGGAGGCCTTCAAGATGATCGAAAATTTCAGGAGTCAGCACATACCGCCCCACAACAGCCAACCGGGAAACCGCCGACTCGCGGCTGGGCTTTTCCTGCAGGTCCCGGACACGGTACATCCCCGGGGCAAATTCCTCGCCCTGGATGATCCCGTAGCTGGGGACCTTGTCCGCAGGCACCTGGACGACCCCGACGACCGCCATGTGCTCGGCCTTGGCAACCTCAATAAGTTGCTTGATCCCGGGTTCGGCGTCGAAGAGCAGATCATCGCCAACCAGGACCGCAAAGGGGGAATCTTTGACCACCTTCCGGGCGCAGAGGACGGCGTGCCCAAGTCCGAGTTGGGATTTCTGGCGCACGGAGGTGATGTTGACCATTTCGGCCACTTCGCGGATCTGTTCCAGCATATCCAGTTTCCCGGTCCGCTGGAGAACCGATTCCAGGGCGAGATTGTAGTCGAAATGGTCTTCAATGATCGTTTTATTCTGATTGTTGACGAAAACCACATCGGTCAGCCCGGCCATCATGGCCTCTTCGACAACATACTGCACCGCCGGTTTTTTATACACCGGCAACATTTCCTTGGGCAGATTTTTGGTCGCAGGAAGAGAACGTGTCCCCCATCCGGCTACTGGAACAACTACTTTGTCGACTTGCATCGTGCGGACTCCTTTCAACTGGACAGGCCAACGCCGTGAACGCGCGCTGGACATGCGAAGGTCGTGATTGCTGCAGGAAGGGTATTGGCATGCACTATGCGCATGCCAATACAGGGGTGTCAATACGACATTTTCGTGTCGACGAAGGCTTTTCAGCCTCTTCACTGACGGTTGAAAAATTCCTTAGACCGCAGGTCGTTCAAAAATCCCAAGGGACGCCGCAAAAACGGTCAAGATCGCAGTATGCGCTTTCGAATATAACATACTGAAAAAGTACAGCTTTTCTGTCATTGGAAAATTTTCATCAGCCTGGGAAGCGTCGCGGCGATCCCTGGCGTCCTGACTCAGAGCCAGAAAAAGCACAGCGACAGCAGGCCCCAGACAAGTCCCGAGTAGCCGTTTTTTCCCGGCCGATCAAACACGCGCCGGAAAAAAGCACTCCCCGGCCGCACGTGCAGCTCGGTCAATCAACGCAGATGGACCCGAAGCGTTTCGGCGAGATCACCGGCCAAGGAAGCGACCAGTTCCCCGTCTTCGCCCTCGACCATGACCCGGGCCACAGCCTCTGTTCCCGAGTAGCGCAACAAGACGCGCCCGCGATCACCCAACCGTTTTTCGGCCTCGGTGACCCCCTTTTGCACGGCCGGGACCTCGTCAAACGGCACTTTGCGTTCGACATGGACATTGATCAATTCCTGAGGAAACGGTTGGAGCAAGCCAGCCAGTTCTGAAATGGGACGGTCCTGTTCGCGCATGATCCGCAAAAGTTGCAGGGCGGCCAAAACACCATCACCGGTCGTGCTGTGACGCAAAAAGATAAGATGGCCGGACTGTTCTCCACCGAGAATGGTGCCGTGGTGTCGCATGGCCTCGACCACATTGCGATCGCCCACCGGCGTGCGCACCAACCTGCCACCGCATTCCTGCATAAAGACCTCGAGGGCCATATTGCTCATGACCGTGGCCACCAGGGTATTGCCTGGCAGATCGCCTTTGTTCAAAAAATCCCGAGCACAAACAGCCATGATCTGGTCGCCGTCCAGAATCCGCCCCTTTTCATCGACTACGATCAAGCGATCGGCGTCTCCGTCCAGGGCGAGCCCGATGTCCGCCCCGGTCTCGACCACTTTCTGGGCCGTGACCTCGGGATACAGGGAACCGCATTGACGGTTGATATTCAACCCGTCGGGCTCATTGCCGACCTTGACGACCTTGGCCCCCAATTCCTCGAGTACCAGTGGCGCCACCCGGTAGGAGGCCCCGTTGGCGCAGTCGAGCACGACCTTCATCCCGTCCAGGGTCATTTGGGGGGGAAAGGAATTTTTCAGCGCGACAATATAGCGTCCCGGACTGTCCTGGATCTTATAGGCCCGTCCGATCTGTTCCGAATCCGGGATCTCCCAGTTTGTGGAGGGATCGAGGACCAGAGAGCTGATCTCCTTTTCCACACTGTCGGCCAGTTTGTACCCGTCGCTGTCAAAAAACTTGATCCCGTTATCCATAAACGGGTTGTGCGAAGCGGAGATGACCACGCCGAGATCGGCACGCATATTCTTGGTCAGAAAAGAGATAGCCGGTGTGGGCATGGGGCCGACCAGAAAAACGTCCATGCCCGCGGCGCAAAATCCCGAGGTCAAGGCGCTTTCAAAGACATACCCCGACAACCTCGTGTCCTTCCCGATGACCACCCGGTGCCGTTTGGCCCCGTTGCGGAAATACTGTCCTGCGGCAAGCCCCAGACGCAGGACGATCTCCGGTTGCATCGGATAGATATTGACCTGGCCGCGCAGGCCGTCGGTTCCGAAAAGCTCCTGACTCATCGCGAGTTCTCCTGTTGCATCGGCGTTGTCTGTTCTGCGGTGGCATTGGCGGGGGCATCAATGACCACCCGCAATTGATCGGGTTTGATGCCCAGAATCCGGGTATCCGGCGGGAGATCGACTTCATAGGCGCGTTGATAGACGCCAGGACCGAGTTCGTCCAGCGGCACGGTCACGGTGATCCGCTCGCGCCAATTCTCCTGATCTAAAAGGGTCAGCGGCAATTCGAGATGGAGGCGGACCGCTTCGGGCGCGACACTGGCCTGCGAAACCGGACCTCCCAAAAGCTCCACCGGTCGCTTGACCCACAAGGTGGTGGTCTTGGGCGCGAATTCGAGTTCGGCCTGGACGGTGGCCGGGCGCACTTCAATCTCTGCAGAGACGTCAAGGCCAACCGTGCCTTGCCATTGCCGCGGCTGATTCCCCTTAACGGTGACCGGCTTGGTGAAGACGTGGTCCAGAGGAGCGACCAGGGTACTCGGTCCTTCTAGCTCCACGCGGTCCGGCACCGTCCGCGCATTGAGAAATTGAAAAGCGGGATCCAGATCGGCCTCCCAATTGACCTTGACCGGGACCTCTTTGCTCATCAGCCGGTCAACCACGATCTCGACCCGCGACGGCCGAATTTCCATGACCCGCAAGGCTTGGCTGATGGGGACGTTCGCCGGCTGCAGGGCCAGGGTCTGCCGCCCCTGCTGCAGTGTCCCCATATCCATGGTATAGGCCAGATCCTTGGTATTCAAAGCACGGACCAGACTTTTCGGCCCGCGCACCCGGACTTCGAGCCGATTGACCATCCCTTCGCGGATGACAAGCTCCTCAGGCAGATTCACCAATTCGATGGGCATTTCGACCCATGTCTCAACCCGTTCACGCCCGGAAATGAGGTACCAAGTAAACAAGGCCAGCAAAAGGGCCAGAAGTTGATACTGCCAATTCTTATGTATTTTCATCGCCATAGAATACGCTCTCGAACCCAGGCTCCAGGACTGGCTGCTGAAAAGCAGCCGCACCCGCAACCCGTTCACAAAATCTCAAGGGCCTTAGCGCCGCAATGTCGAGGCCAACACCCGCTTCAGACGGACCTCGTCCAAAGCGGTTGTCAATTTTCCGCCGAGGGCCACAGAAACGCTGCCCCGTTCCTCGGAGACGATGATAGCTACGGCATCGCTTTCCTCAGTGATGCCCATAGCCGCCCGGTGTCGCGTTCCCCAGTCGGATTTATGCTCTACCCCGGCCGCCAGAGGCAAAATGCAGGCCGCAGCGGTGATGGTCTGACCCCGAATGAGCACCGCCCCGTCATGCAGCGGGGTTTCGGGACGGAAAATGGTCAACAGCAGGTCCCGGCTGAAGACCGCATTCAGGGTCACCCCTCGCGCAATGACTTCTCCCAGCTGTTGTTGGCGTTCAATGACCACCAGAGCGCCCACGCGCCGCCGGGCCATCTCCATCATGGCCAGAACAAGTTCGTCCAGGATCTCCGGGGGTTTGCTCCGTCGGCGCCATAAGCCGGCCGTGCCCATTTCAGCCAAGGCCTTACGAATGTCCTGCTGAAACAAGATGATGACCACCAGAAAGATCGACCCCAGGAAATTGGCCAGCAGCCAATGCAGGGTATACAGCCCGAATTCCCCGGCCAAGTAATAGATCAAAAGGACGAGCAAGAGCCCGAAAATGACCGAAACCGCTCGCGTGCCCCGGACCAGGAGAATAAGCCTGTAGAGCACGAAGGCCACGAGGCTGATATCCAGCAGGTCCCGCCAGTGCAGCGCCGGGAGTTCGAAAGGAAGATTCTCTAGCATACCCTTGCCCGCTTTATCCGAACAGGCCGTTGCTAATCTCCCAATGGCAGCAGAGCTGCAATCCGTTCAAACTCTTGCGTACGAATAGGTACGCCACGACCTTGAACTTTTGTCGCCGTCACTTGGGATTTTTGCATAACCTGCGGTCTATGGAATTTTGCAACAATCAGCAAAGGAAGGCAGGGCCCGTTGCCATCCAACGCCCAAAAGCTTTGCCTGTTGCCACCATCCTTGTCCCGCTTCAGGGGGCTGTTGGTGTGATCGCCTGCATGAGTTGCAAGCTTTGCCTGCTTCGCCCGGCGTCGTGGACACGGTGCAGCGTCACACCTCGGGCCGCCAGCAGGGCAGTCGCGACCTGGGTGGCCCATTCCCGCTCGGCTCCTTCCAACCCCAGGAGTTTGCTCCACAGGGATTTGTTCGACAGCCCCATGAGCACGGGGCGCCCGAGGGTTTGAAGCCGCTCGACATGCCGCAATAACGCCAGGTTGTGCTCCAGGGTCTTGCCGAATCCGATGCCTGGGTCCAGAACAATATGCTCCTCCGGCAACCCCTGACCCGTCAGCCACTGCATCCGGTCCACGAAAAAGGCCATCACTTCGTCAACAACGTCACCGTATCGAGGCGCGTCTTGCATATCGCTGGGTCGTCCCTGGCTGTGCATCAGGACATAGCCCGGACGGCACGAGGTGAGCACCGGGAGCAATGCGGGATCGTAGCGGCACCCTGAGACATCGTTCACGATACAAGCCCCGGCCTGCAGCGCCGCCTCGGCCGTGGCTCCCTTGTAGGTGTCTACGGAGATGAGGGCCTCTGGACTCCGCTCCAGAACCTCTCCTATCACCGGCACCACCCGCTCGATCTCCTCAGCCGCCCCGACCGGCTCGGCGTAAGGCCGGGTCGATTCTCCGCCAATGTCCAGAATATCCGCGCCGGCATCCAGGATATGCACTGCTTGGGCCACGGCCGTGTCCGGCCGGTCGTAGCGGCCGCCGTCATAAAAGGAATCCGGCGTGGCATTCAAAATGCCCAATATGCAAAAAGGGGCAGGGTGCACCACCCTGCCCCCAGCCACCCGCCAGATCGGCGTCGTGCTCCCGGGTGACTCGTTCATTCGTCGTCCTCTTCTTCGAGGGTGAAATCCTCCGCAGCAAAATCCTCAGTCTCTTGCTGAGTGTCGGCCGAGGCCGATGGGCCCTGGCCCTTTTCCTGCTCTACCTCCACCGGAGGGAGAGTTTCCCCACGCATGATGGTGGCGATATCATTCCCGGTCAAGGTCTCACGCTCCAACAAGGCTTCGGCAAGGGCTTCAAGGGTCTCGCCATTTTCCTTGAGCAGCCGCCGCGCCTTTTCATAGGCATCGCTGATGATCCGCTTGATCTCGCTATCGATGAGCCGGGCGGTATCCTCGCTGTAATGTTTATGCTGGACCAACTCCCGGCCGAGAAAAACCTGATCGCCGTTGTCATTGAGGCCCAGCGGGCCGATAGCCTCGCTCATGCCCCATTCGCAGACCATCTTCCGGGCCATCTTTGTCGCCCGTTCGAGGTCGTTGCCGGCTCCGGTGGTGATCTGATCCAGGACCAATTCTTCGGCCACACGCCCGCCGAGAAGCACCGCCAAGGAATTTTCCAAAAAGACGCGGGAATAGTTGTGGCGGTCGTCTTCAGGAAGCTGCATGGTCACGCCCAGGGCGCGTCCCCGGGGGATGATGGACACCTTGTGCACCGGATCGGTTCCCGGCAACAACCGGGCCACCAACGCGTGACCGGCTTCGTGGTAGGCCGTGGTCTTCTTTTCTTCTTCACTCAAAATCACGCTACGCCGTTCCTTGCCCATCAGGACTTTATCCTTGGCGTCTTCGAAATCGTTCATGTCCACCTGGTCTTTGTTCACCTTGGCCGCCGCCAGAGCGGCTTCGTTGACCAGGTTTTCCAGATCGGCACCGGAAAAGCCAGGCGTACCGCGCGCGATGACCCCCATATCCACGTCTCCGGCAAGGGGAGTGTGGCGGGCATGGACTTCCAGGATCGATTTACGGCCCTTGAGGTCCGGATTGGGGACCATCACCTGGCGATCGAAGCGCCCGGGACGAAGCAGAGCCGGGTCCAGGACATCTGGGCGGTTGGTGGCAGCGATGAGGATGACACCTTCGTTGGACTCGAAACCGTCCATTTCCACCAGCAACTGATTCAGGGTCTGCTCCCGTTCGTCGTGCCCGCCGCCAAGGCCAGCGCCGCGCTGACGTCCGACCGCGTCGATTTCATCAATAAAGATCAGACATGGGGCGTTTTTCTTGCCTTGGACAAAAAGGTCCCGCACCCGCGACGCACCGACACCGACGAACATTTCCACAAAATCGGAACCGGAGATGGAGAAAAAGGGCACCCCAGCTTCCCCGGCCACGGCGCGGGACAAAAGGGTCTTTCCAGTACCGGGCCCGCCAACGAGCAGAACGCCCTTGGGAATCCGCCCCCCGAGTCGGGTAAATTTCTTGGGATTGCTGAGAAATTCTACAATTTCAGTCAGCTCCTCCTTGGCCTCATCCACGCCGGCCACATCGGTGAAAGTGACCTTTGTCGATTCCTGGGTCACCATCTTGGCCTTGGACTTGCCAAATGACATAGCCTTTCCGCCACCGCCCTGCATCTGGCGCATAAAAAAGATCCAGACCCCGATCAGCAGCAGCATTGGAAACCAGGAGACGAAAATGGTCATATACCATGGCGCCTCGTCCCGTGGCTGGGCTTTGACCTCGACGCTGTTCTCCAAAAGGGTGTTTACGAAATTCGGGTCGTCCGGCGCGTAGCTGACGAATCGCTGGTCGTTGGTCATCACCCCGGTCACTTTCTGCCCCTGGATGGTCACGCCGACCACCCGTCCCTGACGGACCTCGGTCAGCAATTGGCTGTAGGACAATTGCTGCTGTGGCGCCTGGGGCTGGTTGAAGAGGTTGAAGAGCACGACCATGACCAGTGAGATCGTTGCCCACAAAAAAAGGTTCTTATAAAAATTGTTCAAAACGAATTCCTCCGTAATGGGGTCGGGCGTTGCGTGCCGGGGGCATGGGAAAAGTCTCCCGGCAAAGCAGCAAAATAACGCAGCCGTCTAGCACAGTCCCAGCCACCTGTCTATGCGCGGCGCTGAAAAGGCCTTGTCAAAGAAGGCCTGGATTGTTAAAGAAATTCGGACGTGGTGGGAAGCGTTTCGTCACCGGTGTGGCGCCTGGACTTCAAATCCAGTGGGCGGCTGCCAAGTCGCCGGTAGGTTCGACTCCTATACGCTTCCGCCATTCCCCCCTTTCGGGACCATCTCCAGCCAACGCGACAAAGTAGCGATCTGGTGCTCGACTGATCCCGCTCCCGTTCCTCCCGGCGTCTGCCGCCTGTTCACCGCTGCCGCATAATCGAGAACCGCATAGATATCCTCGTCGACGAGTGGCGAAAATTCCCGGAACTGGGCCAGGGAAAGATCCTCCAGTCCGCATTGGGCACGCTCTGCCGCGGCCACTGCTTGGCCGGTGATATGGTGCGCCTGGCGAAACGGAAGGCCCTTGCCCACCAGATAGTCCGCAAATTCCGTGGCATTGAGGAAGCCGGCTCTGGTGGCGCGGCGCATGGGCTCCGGGAGAAATTCCAGTTCGGGGACCATGCGGGCCATGATTTCCAGAGAAAGGCCCACAGTGCGGTCCGCCTCCAGAAACGGGGCCTTGTCCTCCTGCAGATCCCGATTGTACGTCAAGGGCAACCCCTTCAAGGTCGTCAGCAAGCCCATCAAGGCGCCATAGACATGGCCGGTCTTGCCGCGCATGATCTCCGCGACGTCCGGATTTTTCTTCTGGGGCATGATCGACGAGCCGGTGGCAAAGGCGTCGGGCAGACGGACAAAACCGAAGCCCGGATTGGCCCAGAGCACGATCTCTTCACACAACCGGCTCAAATGCATGGCGATACAGCTGGCTCCAAAAAGGGGTTCGAGCACAAAATCCCGGTCGGCCACCGCGTCCATGCTGTTGGCGAACACGGTCTCGAATCCGAGTTCATCGGCCACAGCCTGAGGATCGAGGGGATACGTGGTGCCGGCCAGGGCGGCTGCACCCAGCGGGGAGACCCGGATCCGTTTCTGGGCGTCGTTGAGCCGCTCCCAGTCCCGTTGAAACATGGTCGCATACGCAAGCAGATGCTGGGCCAGCGAGACCGGCTGCGCAGGCTGCAAGTGCGTGTAGCCGGGAAGAATGGTTTGCACATGCTGCCGGGCCTGCTCCACCAGGGCCTGAATCACTCCGCACAGATGGCCCTGCCAGGCCGTGACCCGTTCAGAGACCAAAAGCCGGAATCCCAGGGCGACCTGGTCGTTGCGACTGCGCCCGGTGTGCAATTTCTGGCCGGTTTCGCCGACGATGTCGGTGAGCCGTTTTTCGACATTCATGTGCACGTCTTCAAGGTCGTCGCGCCACTCGAAACTCCCCTGGAGGATCTCATCAGCGACTTGATCCAGACCATTGCGCAGGGTCTGGGCCTCTTCCCGGGTGAGAATGCCCTGGGCCGCCAGCATGGCGGCATGGGCTTTGGACCCCGCAATATCCTGCACGGCAAAATGCTTATCGGTCTCCACGGACGCCGTATACTGCTCCACCAGGCTGTCGGTCCTGGCTTCAAAGCGCCCGCCCCACAATTTCTGTTCGCTCATGGCTCTTCCTTCCGCAATCCGGGGAGTAAATCCCTCCCCTCGGCACCAGAATTCTGCCGGACCCGGCCGTGCCGGTCCGGCCGCAGTGATCAGCTTTTGCCCTGTCCCTTGGCGGCCACACCCTGGGCGGCCCGAAGGCGCAATCCCTGCAGACGGATAAACCCGGCCGCGTCGGCTTGGTCGTAAACCTCGTCGCTTTCGAAGGTGGCCAGATCAGGGTTATACAGTGAAACAGGAGACTTGCGTCCGATCGGATAGACACCGCCTTTATAGAGCTTCAGCCGCACCGTACCGGTCACATTACCTTGGGTGGCATCGACCATGGCTTGCAAAGCGGTACGCTCCGGAGCGTACCAGAACCCGTTGTAGACCATCTTGGCATACTCGGGGATAAGACTGTCGCGTTGGTGCATCGCTTCGCGATCCAGACAGATCCCTTCCAGGTCCCGGTGGGCGAGATGCAGTATCGTCCCTCCCGGGGTCTCGTAAACACCGCGGGATTTCATACCAATAAAACGGTTTTCCACCATATCGACACGACCGATGCCGTGTTTGCCGCCAAGATGGTTCAAGCGGCGCAACAATGCCGCTGGCGACAACGTTTCCCCATTGACCGCCACCGGATTGCCCGCCTCAAAATCTATGCTGATAATTTCCGGTGTGTCAGGAGCCTGCTCCACCGGAACCGCCAACAGATAACTGTGTGGACCGGGCTCCTGCCAGGGATCTTCCAGTTCGCCGCCCTCAAAGCTCAGGTGCAACAGATTGCGGTCACTGCTGTACGGCTTTTCCTTGGTCACCGGAACCGGAATATCGTTGGCTTCAGCGAAGTTCACCAGATCACTGCGCGAACGCAGGTCCCACTCGCGCCACGGGGCAATGGTCTCCAATTCCGGGGCCAGGGCCATGGCGTTGAGTTCGAACCGGATCTGGTCGTTGCCCTTGCCTGTCGCGCCGTGGGCCAGAGCCTGAGCGCCCTCCTGCTGGGCGATCTCCACCATCCGCTTGGCAATGAGCGGCCGGGCAAGGGATGTCCCCAGAAGATACCGTCCTTCATAGACGGCATTGGCGCGCAGGGCAGGAAAGACGAAATCCCTGACGAATTCTTCCTGTAAATCCTCGACGTAGGCCTTGCTCGCCCCGGTGTTCAGGGCCTTTTCTTCCAGACCGTCGAGTTCTTCCTCCTGCCCGAGATCCGCCGTCAAGGTAATGACCTCGCAACCGTATGTCTTCTTGATCCATTTCAAAATGATGGAGGTATCCAGGCCGCCGGAATAGGCCAGGACAACTTTTGCTATCTGCTCGTGTTTCACAGTCTGACTCCGCTGCTCGCTCTGTGTCCTACAAATTGTCTCCTGGCCCCGCGGGAAGAGGAGACCCGTCCAGGTTCTAGCTGACTGTTGAAAAATTCTTTCTATTGCAGGTCGTTCAAAAATCCCAAGGGACGGCGACACAAATGCAAGGTCGCAGCCTGCGTATCCGTACGGACGAGTTTGAATCTCTTACAGCTTCGCTGCCATGGGGAGATTTCAACGGCCTGCTCGGCTTGCATCCCGAACCTGGGGCTCACCCCCGCTCTGGGGTGGAAAAAACCCATTCCAGAATCGCCTTTTGCATGTGCAACCGGTTCTCGGCCTGATCCCAAACAATGCTTGCCGGCCCTTCCATGACCGCCTCACTGATCTCTTCGCCGCGGTGCGCCGGCAGACAATGCATGACTTTAACGCCGGGGTTGGCCAGCCGCAACAGTTCCTCGTCCACGAGATAGCCAGCAAAGGCCCTGGCCCGCTCTTCGGCTTCGGCTTCATCGCCCATTGAGGCCCAGACATCGGTATTGACGTAATCGGCTCCGGTCACAGCCTCCCGGGGATCCTGAGACAATGAGATCCGCGCCCCTGCTGCCCGGGCCTGCTCGAGCAGGCCCGCATCCGGTTCATACCCGGCGGGCACGGCCATCTGGAGGTGAAAGCCGACCTGAGCGGCCGCATTGATCCAGGAGTGGGCCATATTGTTCCCGTCTCCGATCCAGGCCACGACCTGGTCTTTCAGGGCCGGGGTGCGTTCGTACATAGTCAACAGATCGCTCATGACCTGACAGGGGTGGTAGGAATCGGTTAGAGCGTTGACAACCGGGATTGCGCCATACTCCACCAATTCCTCGAGTTTCTCTTGCCCGAAGGTCCGGACAACAAGCCCGTGGACATAGCGGGAAAAGACCCGGGCCGAATCCTTGAGTGGCTCGCTGCGCCCCAATTGGGATTCCATCGGGGTCATGAAAATTGTCGAGCCCCCCAATTCACGTACCGCCATCTCAAACGAAAGGCGGGTTCGCGTCGAGGCCTTTTCAAAGACCAGAAGGATCGTCTTTCCGGCCAGGAGATGGCTCTGGGCCCGAACAGCCTTGAGCTGCTGGGCCCGCTGGATAAGCGGAAGCATCTCCTGTTGGGGAATATCAAGGATACGCAGAAAATGTCGGGACATAGAGATTCCTTTTGGGTTGCCGGGTAACCAAGCCCTCAAGGCTTATAAGCACTGCTCACGGTTTGTAAAGCGCCTGACGGACAACGGGATACGCCCCGCCTCGACGGGTCAAGATATGCAGGGGATGCCGGCCTGCTCTACAGCCGTTTCCGTGGCCGCGTCCATAGCCGGGCCGTGGTCCAGGCCATAAAGATGCAACAGCCCGTGCGCCACCAGCCGGACCCAATGCTCCAGAGGATCCTGGGCGTACAACCAGGCTTCGCGCGCCACCGCCTGGGCATTGAGCACCAGACTGCCGCCGCCGTATTCGTTGGGAAAACTCAAGACATTGGTCGGTCCCACACAGCCGAGGTAGCGGGCATTAAGACCGGCGATGCCGAAATCGGTCGTAATACGAATATCCAGCGATGCGGTGCTCAGCCCCAAAATATTGCCAATCTGCACGGCCAGCGCCGCCACCTCGTGGCGGCCGATCGGGACAACCCCATACGCGGCTGCCTGGGCATCGATCTGGACGGCAACGCCACTTCCTGCAGCACTCATGTGGATTGATCCGAATCGGTCTGCAACTCACGATTGTAGCGGTCGTAGGCCTGGACAATGCGGCCGACTAGGCTGTGGCGAATGACATCCTCGTCCCCGAAGTGGACCACGCCGATTCCCTGCACGCCTTGCAGAATCTTCAGGGCCTGGATCAATCCCGACTGGGTCCGAGCCGGGAGGTCGATCTGGGTCACGTCGCCCGTGACCACCGCCTTGGACCCGAATCCCATTCGGGTTAAAAACATTTTCATCTGTTCCGGAGTCGTATTCTGGGCCTCGTCGAGGATGACCACGGCGTCATTGAGGGTCCGTCCGCGCATAAAGGCCAGAGGAGCGACCTCGATGACGCCTCCCTCGAGCATCTCTCGGACCTTCCGAAAGTCGAGCATATCGTGCAGGGCGTCGTAGAGAGGGCGCAGGTAGGGATTGACCTTTTCCATCATATCGCCGGGCAAGAAGCCGAGCTTTTCACCGGCCTCGACCGCGGGGCGGGTGAGGATCAACCGTTTGACCTTGCGCTGGAGCAAAAAGGAGACAGCCATGGCCACGGCCAGGTAGGTCTTTCCAGTGCCGGCCGGTCCGATCCCGAAGGTCAGATCATTGGTCCGCAGCGCCTGCAAATACTCTCGCTGGCCCAGGGTCTTGGGGCTGATGGTCTTTTTCGGGGACACGGCAAAGACTTCGTCACGAAACAGCCCGCTTAAATCGGCCTGGGGATCTTTTTCCAGGGCCCGCAAGGCGTATTCCATCTCCTGGACCACCCAGGTATAGCCGGAGCGGTAGAGTTCGTATAATTGGACCAGAGCACTCGCAGCCCAGGCCACAGCCTCTTCTGTCCCCCGGACAAGCACCTCGGTGCCCCGGACGTTGACCTCCGCACCGGTGCGTTCGCGCACGAGCTTGAGATTGCGTTCCTGGGCCCCGAACAATTCCCGGGCAATATCGGCATCATGAAAGGTGATGCGCTGTTCAGCCATTACGTCTCCAATGCAGTAGTACGGAATCCCTTAAAATTTCGAGCACAATCCATTTGCCGGGATTGTGCCTGCACTCTGCCCTCGCTCCAGGCCCCCAAGACAACAAACCTGGTGCCCGGCATTGCCTGACAAGGCGGCTTCTCCACCGCGCTTGGCCCCACGCTCGCTTGCGGGCTGGGAAACAGACTTCCAGAATCGATTCACGAAGCCACTGGTGTCGCTTCCCCCCATCCAAACAGGGAAGCACATGGATCACGGTCACTTCGCCGCAGAGCTCGCTTCAAAACAGGCCTCAGCCCCCAATAGCCGACATGCCCCGCTGACAGACCGCGTTGTCTTTTTTGGCCTGCAACAATTCATAGCCCAAGGGTTTATGGGCATTCGCCGCCACGAGTACCCGCCGCAGATGTTCGATCCCAAGCTTGGGATGGCGCAAATGGGGCCGGAGCCGGTACTCCTTGTCTGAAAATAGACAGGTTCGCAACCGCCCGTCCGGTGTCACCCGGAGCCGATTGCATTGCGCGCAAAAATGGTCGGACAACGGAGAGATGACCCCCAACCGGCCCCGGCCCCGGACCAGGTTATACATCCGGGCCGGTCCCTTGTTCCGGTCCTGTGCTTTGACCGGCTCGAGGGGGGTAATATTCTTGGCGGCGGCCACCAACTCTTCGGCCGACCAGTATTGCTGCTCTTCCCAGGAAGTGCTCGCGCCGATGGGCATGAATTCGATGAAGCGGACGTCTACCGGATGCTCCAGGGCAAAGGCGATAAACCCCTCCAATTCATCGGCGGTGAACGACCGCAGGGCTACGGCATTGAGCTTGACTCGCAGACCGGCTTCCAGACAGGCGTGGATCCCGTCCCAGACGCGGCTGAACATGTCCCGCCCGGTAATCTCGGCATACCGTTGCGGATCCAAGGTATCCAAAGACACATTGACGTAGCGCATGCCCATACGTTGCAAGCGCTCAGCGTGGGTCGTGAGATAGGTCCCATTGGTGGTCACCCGAAAATCGGTCTGGGGAAAGCGCTCGGCGGCCTGCTCCAGAAATTCTATAAAATCCCGGCGGACAAAGGGCTCTCCTCCGGTCAGGCGCACCTTGGAAACCCCCATGGAATCCACGGCCGCGATCAGACGGAGCATCTCCTCGTAGCGCAGGATCTTGTGGTGGGGGATGAACTGCAGCCCCTCTTTGTTGCGACAATAAAAACACCGCAGATTGCAGCGATCGGTCACACTCAACCGGAGATAACTCACACTCCTGCCGTAATCATCTGTCATGGGCCCCACAATTTCCCCCTTTCATCAAGGCGGTCAGAACATTTCAGGCGCCAACCAGCCCTGGTTGCCAACGGCTGGATTCGCGCCTCCCGTCCAGTCGGCTGTCTACTTCGCAAACGAACTGGTTCCCGCACCCGGAACATCAAGCCGCAATTGTTGTTCCAAAGCGGCGTCCACGGTCACGAGAAGGGTCTGTTGGACCACATCCACCCGAACCTGGCCTGGCGCCGCCCCTTTGACAGGACGCACATTGCGCACCAGCGCCACCATCACTTCCGCCTTGTCCGCCTGACTGGCGTGACTGGCCAGGGCGGCCAGACATGCGGCCTCATCCAGGCTCCGTTGCGGAACCTCCTGCCCTTGGTGGTCGCGGACCAAAATCACATGCGCCCCGGGCCCGCCCTGAGTGTGCAGCCAGAGGTCGAAGGGGCGGGCCGCCTTGGTGAGCAGAGCGTGATTGGCCTTCTTGTTCTTGCCGCGCAATACAAGAAAGCCATCGGAACTGCGAAAGGCGTGCGCAGCTACTCCTTGAAAACGGGACGGAATTCGCGGCACTGAGCGCTTCACGGTTGTTGTGGAAGGTTGTTTGTCGTCCCGATCCTGCTGGTCCATTTCCCCCGAGCGGTGGAGCAAAGCGGCATATTCCTGCTCCAGCATCTCTTTACGCTGGCGCACATGCGGAATCCCCCGCCGGCCTTTGCGACTTTTCGTAAACAGCCGTTGCATATTCTCTTGCACGTTCAAGGCCGGGTCAAGTGCGAGGCGTCGCCACGTGCCGTTCTCGTCATACCCCTCGACATGGTCGAGCTTGGCATCTTTATCCACCCGGTGGAGATTGATCTGCAGAAAACGGGCATCCTCAGCCAGAGCGATCATTTCCTGCAAACGGTGTTCGTCTTCATGGACATGGCGCAATTGCCGCTCGAGCTTTTTCCGTGCCCGCTTATGTTCTCGATTTCCCTGCCGCTGGGCCCCAAGGCGGCTGTGAAGTGCTGCCTCGCCTTCCAATCGGGCCGCTTCAACAGCGGAATCGGCCTCGACTTCCCGCACCGAGGTACGCAGCGGCTCCGGCAAACGCCAGGGCAACGCCACAGCACGGCCGTCAGGATAATAATAACAATAGAATCGGTCAGGAACTCCCGTCGCCAAGCGATCCAATACCGCGGCGGCCTCGTCCGGAGACAGGGAATTGAGGGTCGAGCGTAACGGAGGGGATAGCTGAGGAAAATGGCGCCAGCTCTGAGAATCCATGGCGTGTTCCACGGAATCTGGCCACGCAGGAGAGGCTCCGAACCCGTCGGGCAAGGCTTCGAGACACGTGGGCCCCGCGCAGACGTCCCACATAAGCCAATACCCATCAGGCACCACCCACCACGCAACGCGGCGGTGGGGCCAGTCAAGAACATAGGAGTCCAACCGCCGTCCACGTAGCCGTTTGCGCAGCCACTGGGCGCCCCCAGAGGGCGTCTCCGGATTGGGCGGTCGAGTTGGACTCCAGAACAATGTGCCGATTTTCTTGTCCACCACCGCCAAGACATGACTGTGCGAGGCGAACTTGATCGTCCAAAGCGTGGCAGAGGGGATATAGACCTTGTCTACCCGCTGTCCCTGCACCTTCTGATGGAGTTCGGGCACAAGATAGCGGAAGAAATTGGCTTCCATGCCTGAACGTCCTTATCTGACTGTTGAAAAAACCGCATCGCGCCCCGCTCCCACACCCCGAGCAACGACACAAAAAGCTCAACATTGCAAGGGCGTTAGAGCACGTCGGACTACTACGGCTTAAGCAGTTGCTCTTCCTCTTCCTGCTTGCTTTTGCACTCGATACACAACGTGGTCACCGGCCGGGCCTTGAGACGGGAAATGCTGATATCTTCGCCGCACTCCTCGCAGATACCAAATGTCCCGTCCTCAATACGCCCCAAAGCTTCCCGGATTTTTTTGATCAACTTGCGGTCCCGGTCCCGGAGACGGAGCGTGAAGGCCTGATCCGATTCGTGCGACGCGCGGTCGGCCGGGTCAGCGTAGACCGCGTTCTGGTTGGACATGTCCTCCAGAGTATGTTCGCCTTTTTTCTGGATTTCTTCCAATTCCTGGGTCAGGTATTCGCGAAAAAAATCAAGATCTTTTTGTTCCATGGAAAATTCCTCCTTCTCCTCCTATCCTGAAATTACCGATTGAGAAGGAGAGATTCCTACCGTATCTGGACATAAAAAGTAAAGAAGCAAGTCGAGTACAGGCTGTTGCCGACCCAAGTTTCTGAATTGGCGAGCCTGAGGGCGAACCTCCCGCCTGCCCCAACGTTTTTTCATGCCGGTACACTCTCACCATTGTCCAGAAACAGTTGGAGCTCAGTTGCGCTTAGGGACTCTGCCCGGTAGCAGGACATAAATGCCCTCCAGGCCCTTTTTCTCCTGTCGATCCGGGGCACTTTGCTTCTCCCCTTTACAGCCGAGACCTCGCTTTTTTTATCCAACCCCGCACTCACTGCTTGACACCGCATTGGCTTTTGCCTAAAAGATTCCTTCGTCGCGAGCGGGAATAACTCAGCGGTAGAGTGCAACCTTGCCAAGGTTGAAGTCGCGGGTTCAAATCCCGTTTCCCGCTCCATCGACAAGGCGGCATAGCCAAGTGGTAAGGCAGCGGTCTGCAAAACCGCCATTCTCCGGTTCAAATCCGGATGCCGCCTCCATATTTGTTCGCGGGAGTAACTCAGTGGTAGAGTGCAACCTTGCCAAGGTTGAAGTCGCGGGTTCAAATCCCGTCTCCCGCTCCATCTGATTATTCAAGGCCAGCCGTTTCGGTTTGGCCTTTTTTTTGTTGTATCCACCTTGTCGGGAGGGAATCGGTTTGTCAGAGCTGCCATTTGACCTCAGGGCCCCACTGTCCGAACTCTTGGACCAGGCCCAGTCCAAATACAACGTGTGTTTCGAACCGCTTGTCATTGGCGAACAGCGTGTTGAAATCCTCCAAATCGCGGATATGGAAAACTATATCGAGCGATTGGCTGCGCAAACGAGCAAAGATCTGGAGCTGCCCTTTTGGGCCAAGATATGGCCCACCTCCCTCTTGCTCGCCTATTTTGTCCAAAAACTCCCCGGACGGCAAAATGCTCCCCGCCTGCTTGAAATCGGAGCCGGGGTCGGCGTCTGCGGCCTCGTGGCCGCGCGTTGCGGTTTCTCGGTCACCATCAGCGACCTCGACCCTGACGCCCTGCTCTTCAGCCAGATCAACATTTTGCAGAACGGTTTGCAGGACAGGGCCGAAGTGGCCCAAGCCGACTTCAGCACTGACAGATTGCCCCGAACCTACGACTTCATTCTGGGCTCCGAAGTCCTGTACCACGCTTCCGCCTATACCGGCCTGGTGGAGTTTCTGCAGAACCACCTCGCTCAAAGGCCACATGCCGCCACGCTTTTAGCCCAGGGCTATGCCCGCGGAGCCCAGGGGTTTTTCGAGTTGGCCCAAAACGCATTCCAGGTTCAGCAGACCATTCTCGGCTATAAAGAAGGGGCGGACAAAGAAGACGAAAAGCACATGAGTGTCATATACAAACTCACCCGCAAAGGAGCGGCTTCCGATGCTGCTTAAGAACTGCTTCAAGGGATCCACCACCGATCTGGACAAGGTCTGCTCGCCGCAGGAAACCGTCGCCCGCGTCGGAGAAGTGCTCGAGCGCTACGGCGGCGTGTTGTCCGAAAATAAACGAATCGACACCGGTCGTCTGGGAATACCGGTCTACATGAGTTGCTGTGGCCCCAAGGCCCTTGATCTGTTGCCGGGGCGCAAGCAAATGGGCAAAGGGGCTTCCCCGGAACAGGCTCAGGCTTCGGCCCTCATGGAACTCACGGAACGCTTCAGTTTTTTCGCTTTCTGGCAAGACGGCCACTCCTGCGAGACATGCACCTGGACCGAGGCCAAGGCCCGCTACGGCGATGCCCTGATCCCAATAGAACACATTCTGGATTCGGTCGGGGACGACCTCGATCCGGATCTGGCTGAAAATCTGCTTGATCTGCTCGCCTGGCGGTTCGCCAAGGTCTGGGACCTGGCCCTGGAACGCGAGGTGTACGCCCCTGTGGATTGGTTCAGGCTGCTTAATGAGTATAATGGGTCCTGCGCGGGCAACACCAATGAAGAAGCCATCCTCCAGGGCTTGTGCGAAGTCATCGAACGGCATGTCTGCGCCCGGATCGATGACCGGACGCCCGAGTTGCCGACGATCGATCCGGACTCGTGTACCGACCCCACCTTGCGGGCCTTGCTTGATACCTTTGAGGCCAACGGCATCCGGGTCTGGCTCAAGGATTTCTCGTATGGCCTGCCCGCCCCGACAGTGGGAGCCCTGGCCTACGACCCCCAGACTTTTCCCGAGTCCAGCGAAATCGTCTTCACCGCTGGGACCGCTTCGAGCCCGGACAAAGCAGCCATCCGGGCCCTGACTGAAGTCGCCCAACTCGCCGGTGACTTCCAGACCAGCAGCAATTACGAGGCCTCCGGGCTCAGCAAATACACCAGCCTGGACGAATGCGCCTGGCTGACCTGGGGCAGAGCCTGTTCCCTGAACTCGCTACCGGACATCACCGACGAAAACATCGCTCATGAAATACGGACCCTGGCCCGCTCTCTGGACCGACAGGGACTGCGCGCCTACGCTGCGGATATGACCCACCCCGACCTTACTATTCCAGCCTTTTACACCTTTATCACCGGCTGCGACTTCCGTGAACGGACCCGGCACCCCAGCCTCGGCCTGTTTGTCGGGCGGCGGCTGGCGGAAGACACCCCGGTGGAAGAGGCCCGGCCCGGTTTGCAGATTCTGGAAGCCCTGCAGCCCGAAGCCCCCTATGTTCCCTTTTTCCAGGGCCTGCTCGCCCTGCGCGAAGACGCCCCCGGACAGGCCATGACCTGCTTCGCCGCTACGGCTGGTCTCCAGCCGGGCCGGGAGGAGCGGGCCCTGGTCGACTTCTATCTTGGCTACAGCGCCTCCCTAATAAACGACTGGGAAACGACCGCCACCGCTCTCGACCGCTCCCTGGCAGCCAGTCGTTCCCATGCCGCCTTCAACCTTCGGGGGGTGGCCGCATTCAAACAAGCGCAATACGCCGAGGCGCGGAAGCATTTTGAACAGGCCCTTGCCGAGGACAGCGGCTCGGCTATGGATATAGCCAATGTGGGGATGTGCGCTTTGAAATTGGGAGACAGGCAAGAGGCCATTACATGGCTTCAAACCGCCCTCGAGCTCGATCCCGGCATCGAATTCGCCCGGGAAACCTTGGCAGGCCTGCTCAATACTTGAAGATTCGGCTGAGAACCCATTGAAAGTTCAGGCATTGACAAAGGACTTCCGTCAACTTAGTAGTTCAATAACGAAGCTAAGTCCGAACACGGTCCCTTGTCAGCCCTGGGCTCTCTCCAGGGCTTTGACACACATGCAGGGCAATGCTATAGCACCCGCCGTGCAACACAAACCGGTTTTAAGGAGGTAAGATCATGGCTACAGTGGAATTTCAGGGGAAAACATTTGAAGTCGATGAAGACGGTTTCTTGCAAAGTTTCGATATGTGGGCCCCGGAATGGGTTGATTATGTCAAAGAGCAAGAAGGCATCAAAGAGATCACCGAAGAACACCAGAAAGTGATCGATTTTCTGCAAGACTACTACAAGAAAAACGGGATCGCCCCCATGGTGCGCATCCTGTCCAAGGTCACCGGCTTCAAGCTGAAAAAGATCTACGAACTGTTCCCCTCCGGGCCCGGCAAGGGAGCCTGCAAAATGGCTGGCCTGCCCAAGCCCACCGGCTGCGTATAACGCGGTCACTACTTCTGCGAAAAAAAGGCGGTGCCTGACGGCACCGCCTTTTTTTATCCGCTGTTGACCCGATTGACCCCCTGTGGGCTCCTGCGTAAAGTATACAGCAGCTCGAAGTCCGGTCCTTGATCCAGTTCGCATGGCAAGCAGCTCTGCCCGCCTCAGAGGACCAGGGCAAAACCAAACCACAACTGCCGAACCGGCTCACGGACCTGTAAACGCCATCACCCCACAGGAGTTCGTATGGATATTTCAAAGACCATCGCTGAAATGAAGCAAGACCCGGGGTTCGCCCAGAACGTGGGCATGGTCCTGGCCCATAACGGAACCGCCCGGGAATGGTCGCGGGCGGACCGCTCTTCAGTGACTTCGCTGAAGGTCCAGCCCGATCAGGAAAAAATTGAACGCATCCGTCAGGAGATTTTGCAATATCCCGGTATCTTCGACATCCGTATCCAGGCCAATGAAGGGACGTTCACCCCGGGCGATGACCTCCTGTTTCTCGTCGTGGCCGGAGATATCAGGGAGAATGTCAAAAAGGCCCTGAGTGATCTGCTTGACCGTGTCAAAACGGAAGCGATCAGCAAGGAAGAAGTGCCCGGCGCATAGAAAACGCCACCACTTGGCGCTGGGTGTGTCACGCGCCCAGCAACTCCCAAACCCGGGCAGCCTCTTCCGGTTTTCCCCGCTTGAGGCAACCTTGGGCATACAGGCGAACCCTGTCGTGGAGGGCCGTCCGGGCCAATCTATGATCAGCCGGCGCTAAGGTGGCCTCGTCCACTGTTTTTTTCAGGGCATAGATACGGTAGAGGTCCAGTCCGATAATGCGCCGGGACAATTGGTCGGCGTGCCCGCCGTATTTTTCCACCAGCACGTTCGGCAACAGGCCGACAGGATAGCGCCCGGCCACCCTGAGCCAGAGGTCAAAATCTTCGCAGGCCGGAAGCGAAACATCAAAAGGGCCGCACTCCTGCCACAGGCTGCGCCGGAAAAGCACGCACGAGGGGCTGATCAGGCACATGGTCAGCGAGGGTTCCAGAATCCAGCCCGAGGGTTTGGCGTGTTTGAACCCGGGATTGACCCGCTTGCCGTTGCGGATCCAGCTCTCTTCCGTCTGGCAGATATGCCAGTTCCCCTCACTCAGGAAGGCCACTTGCCGGGCCAATTTGGCGGGAAGCCAGATATCGTCCGAATCCAAAAGTCCGATCAATGCCGCTGAACTGGCGGCTATGCCAACATTGCGGGCAGCCGAAACCCCGCGGTGTTCCTGGCGCAGGACACGGATCCGCCGGCCGAATTCCTGCTCGAGTGCTTCGGCCGTTCCGTCTGTGGACCCGTCGTCGACGACGATGACCTCCCGAGCGGGACGGGTCTGCGCAAGAACCGAAGCCACGGCACGTTCAACAGTCCCCCTGCGATTGTGCGTAGGGATAATCACTGCAACCTGAAGTTCTTTATTCGGCACGGCCTTCTCCATGCGCGTTTACGAAGTTATCAATGTCCGCTGGTTCAATGCCACCGCCTGGTATGCTATCACCCAAGCCCGGCTGCTTACGGCCCACGGCCATGAGGTCATGGTCGTCTGTCTGCCGGACTCGCCAGCCCATCTGAAGGCCCTGGAATACGGGCTTCCTGTCGCCACCCTGGACCTGAACACCACCTCGCCGCTGGGCATAGTCCGGCTGTACGTCCGCATGCGCAGGCTGCTCCGGGAATTTCCCCCGGAAATAGTCAATTGCCACCGCGGGGAGGCCTTTGTCCTTTGGGGACTCCTGAAATTGCAAAGCAGGGGGCTTTTTCGGCTCGTGCGCACCCGGGGCGACCAGCGTCCCCCCAAAAACAACCGCGTCAACCGCTGGCTGCACCGGAGTCTGGCAGACGCCGTAGTTTGCACCAACTCGGCCATGGCCCGCCATTTCCGGGATATCCTTGGACTGCCTGCCTCCCACCTCTGGCTCATTTTCGGTGGTGTGGACCGGGACCGGTTCAAATACGATCCTGAAGGACGACACACTGTGCGACAACGCTACGGCTTTGGCCCCCAGCACAAGGTGGTTGGTCTCTTGGGACGATTCGACCGCGTCAAGGGACAGTGGGAATTGCTCCAGGCCGTATCCCGTCTCTACCATGACGGGATGAGCGACCTCCGGGTCTTGCTCATCGGTTTTACCACCGCCACTTCCCAGGCGGAAGTGGAAGGATGGATTCAGGACCTGGGGCTGACCGAAGTGGTCCATATCACGGGATTGACTGAAGACGTCCCCGCCTGTCTCTCGGCCCTGGATCTCGGTATTGTCAATTCCTTGTGGTCGGAGACCATTGCCCGCGCCGCCCTGGAGACCATGTCCTGTTCCGTCCCGCTTATTGGAACCACCGTCGGAGTCCTGCCCGACCTGCTCTCCCAGGAAGCCCTGGTTCCGCCAGGCGACAGCGGAGCCCTGGCCGACCGCATCCGGGACGTTTTCAGCGATCAATCCCTTGTGCAGCGGCTGCACAAGCAGCAGGAAGAGACCATCCGCGATCTCTCCACCGACCATTTTGTTCAACACACCCAGAGTCTGTACACCCGGCTCCTGAGTCCCGACCGATGAAACACCACGCTTCACCCCAGCGCGCCTACCGCATGGACGCCCGACCGCGCGAAAGCGAACTGGCATTCCAGGTGGTCGTTGAAGAGACCGACCTGTGGATCACGGCCCAAAAAGATCTGAGCCCCGAGGTCCACTCGGCTGTGCACCGCCTGCGAGGGATGGTCAAAAACGCCCTGGCCCTCTATGCGGATTTCGGCCCAAGCCTGCGGCCGGTCCCGGTTCCTGACAGTGCACCGGCCCTGATCCGCGAGATGGCCGAGGCTGCTCTGGCCTGGAATGTCGGCCCCATGGCCTGTGTCGCCGGCGCCATCGCCCAGGGGGTGGCTGACAGCTGCCAGCCCCACAGTCCGGAGCTGCTGGTCGAAAACGGGGGTGATCTCTATCTCCACTCCACCCGCGAGCGGACCATAGGGTTGCTGGCCCAGCCAGACCAGGGTCTGCGGTTGGGGCTGCGCCTCAACGCCACGGATTTCCCTTGCGCCCTGTGCGCCTCGTCCGGCCGAATCGGCCATTCCCTGAGTCTCGGTTCCGGCGACCTGGTAGTCGTCCGGGCCCGGCAGGGCGCCTTTGCCGACGCCGGCGCCACCGCTCTGGCCAATCTATTGCACAGACGGCAGGACGTTCAGCGTGTACTGGACCAGGCCAAGGAGATGGCGGCGCAGGGACTGCAGGGCGTCTTCGCCCAATACGACGATCAGATCGGAGTCTGGGGACAAATGGAATTGGTCGAGGTGGGGTAAGACCTGCTGAAGCGGTGGCCGCGCACCGGACACGGCCCTGTATCTGCCTGTTGGAAAATTCCTTATACCCCAGGCCAGCCAAAAATCCCACGGGCAAAGCACAAAAAAAGTGGCTCTTCGTCACAGGGCATGGAATTTCAGACGCAAAAGTTTGCCGTCTCTTCTGTGTGCTTCGAGCGAAAGGCCCGCACATTTTCTTGGTCCCGCCAAAAGGGGGAAACCGGACCGCGAACTGAACGCTCCCAGGCGGATTTTGATGCAACAAGGGCCATCTTCGACACCTGGAGTTCTGTTCCTCTTGAGAGTCCGGAGGGGGCAAGGATCCCCCTTTGGCGGGATTGAGAAAATACCGGGCCGAAAATGGGCACACAGAAGAGACGGCAAACTCCAAAAATCCACAGGATCCGTCAAAGAACCAAAAAAGTTCAAGGTCGCAGCCCGCGTATTCGTCCGTACGAGTTTGAACCTCTTGCGGCTTTGCTGCCTATTGGGTGATTTTCACTGGCCTGTTCCGGGCCACCGTGATCGTTCTCTCGAATCGCAGTCTGCTCACACCCCCCGCTAAGCGCGAAAGGCCGGGGCACTGTCGCCCTGTCGTCACAGCAATGTCCGTCGAAACACGTTTTTTGATCAGCAGGAGGTTCCCATCTGCGGAAACTGAGCGGCCAGGTCGGCAAAGACGACCGGCAACCGTTCATGCATGGCGTGCAGCAAGGGCAGCATGACCTCACGAATCTGGGGATGCGCCGGACTATCGCACCGCAGACGAAATACATGCCGCCACTGCCGGAGATTGGCGGTCATAACCACTTCGGTTTTCAGGCTGTTGGGCAGCACCGAGCGCGCCTCCTGCGCCTTGGCCCCGGCTTCGATCAGGGCCAGATAATGGCGCTCGGCATCGCGCATGGCCGTTTCCCACATGCGGTAGGCCTCTGATCCTTCCTGCCAAAAACAGGGCCGGATAACCGTGATCTCATTGCCGAAACGCTCTTTGGCGTAGTTCGCGTAGCGGGTCGACTCCTGGGAAAAGGAGGCCAGCCGATGCCGGACCAGTTCATGGGAGACACCGCGATCGATCACAAAACGCACAGTGGCGCTGCCGTGTTCGATGACGCTCTCATGGCCCATATTGATGATTCGACCGATGAATTCCTCGGCCGTTCCCTGGGATATACGGTGTTCGGACTTGTAGCAGGTCCGCCCCGCCTGTTCGATAAGACGCAGGACCTGGTCACTATTTTGCAGGGAGAGGATCTCGGCGGAAGGATCGATAATACGCATAACTGGCCTTTTTACAGCAAAATTTTCAAGTGTTCGTAGGCCTTGGCCGTCAACACCCGCCCTCGGGGGGTACGCTTTAAAAATCCGCTCTGGATAAGATAGGGCTCATAGATATCTTCCAGGGTCCGGACCTCTTCGCAGCAGGCCACAGCCAGGGTCTTGACGCCCACCGGCCCGCCTCCGAACTTCTCAACCATGGCCTGCAATATCTTGCGGTCCATCATGTCCAACCCCAGCTGATCGACATCGAGGCGCTCCAAGGCAGCCGCGGCCTCCTCTGTGCCGATATGCTCAGCACCCTGAACCATGGCAAAATCGCGGACCCGGCGCAGGAGCCTGTTGGCGATGCGCGGCGTTCCCCGTGAACGGCGGCCGATCTCCAAGGCCCCGTCCGGAGATATGGCGATGGCCTGAATCTGGGCCGAACGCTGAACGATGCGGGCCAGGTCTTCCGAGGTATAATATTCCAGCCGGCACATCACCCCGAACCGGTCCCGCAGCGGCGAGCTCAGCAACCCCATACGCGTGGTGGCTCCGACCAGGGTAAACGGCTCGAGATCAATTTTGACCGTCCGCGCTCCCGGTCCCTGTCCCACCACGAGATCGAGCTTGAAATCCTCCAGAGCCGGATAGAGCACCTCCTCCACACTGGCGGGCATACGATGGATTTCGTCGACAAAAAGGACGTCGTAGCGCTGGAGGTTGGTCAAAATAGCGGCGAGATCACCACTTCGTTCCATGACCGGCCCTGAGGTCGAGACCAGATTGACCCCCATTTCCGTGGCAATGATCTGGGCCAGTGTTGTCTTGCCCAAGCCGGGCTGACCAAACAGCAACGTATGGTCCATAGCCTTGCCCCGTCCGCGCGCGGACTGGAGAAAGACCTGGAGATTGGCCCGCAGATCGTCCTGGCCAATGAATTCGTCCATCCGGCTTGGACGGACGCCTTCGTCAAGAGGGGAAGTATTCGGGTGTGTCATTGTGTGTGGCGGGCCAGCCGCTTCAGACAGGCCCGAATGATTTCACCGACATCCAGGTCGGGTTCCTGTTCCAAGATTTCGCTGAGCACGGGACGGACCTCCTCCTCGCTGTAACCGAGTCCGCACAAGCCCGACAAGGCATCCCCGAAAACCGAACCACCGGATGCCGGTGTGGCCTGCGGTGTTCCCGGCACGGCTTCCCCTTCCCAGGCGGTCAGTTTGTCCTTGAGTTCCCACATGATCCGCTTGGCCGACTTAGGTCCGATACCGCTGACCCGGGTCAATGCGGCGGTGTCCTCTGTCTGGGCAATGCGGGCCAGTTCTTCCGGCGTGAACGTGGAGAGGATGGCCAACGAGGTTTTCGGCCCGAGTTTGGAGACCCCGAGCAATTCAGCAAAGACATCCCGCTCGGCAAGGCTCGCGAATCCGTACAACTCCAAGGCGTCCTCTCGCACCACCGTGTGCACAAAAAGCTCCGCTTCACTGCCCTGTTCCAGGCGCCCCAACGTCCCGGCCGTGGCCTGGACATCATACCCTACGCCGCCGGCCGTGGCCAGCAGGCAGTGGTCCTTTCTGATCCGAAGCACGTCGCCCTTGAGATAGCCGATCATGTTGCATTTTCCTGGGATACGGTTGGGTTGCGGGCTCGTTGCTCCCCGCCCGGGGATATCGGACCGAGCGGGCTGCTACCTCCCGGCGGCCGTCAAGCGAGAAAGTCGCCGCTGATTGCAATGGCACAGCGCCACAGCCAGGGCATCACTGCTGTCTTCAGCCCACTGCGGTTTGCAGCCGAGCATCTGCCCGACCATGAAGGCCACCTGGGATTTTTCCGCCCGGCCGGCCCCAACCAGTGTTTTTTTGACCACGGTCGGCGCGTATTCGGAGACATCAAGTCCGCGACTGCCGCAGGCGGCCAGCGCCGCGCCCCGGGCTTGGCCGAGCTTGAGAGCCGAAGCGGTATTCCGAGCGACGAAAACATCTTCAATTGCCGCTTCGTGGGGCGACCACCGGTCTATGACCACCGCAATCTGTGTGAGAAGCGCGCCCAGACGGAGACTGAGTCCCTCCGAGGACTTGGGGCGGATGGTGCCAGTTTCCAGAAGTGTCAACTGCCCTGAACGTTCCCGGACCACCCCGAACCCAGTGCACCGGGAGCCGGGATCCAGGCCGAGCACCACCAGTCCATTTTCCGTGTCCACAATTGCCACGCCTGAACGCTAGTTCGCGAGTTCTTCGAGCAGGTCGTCGGGCAGATCGAAATTGGCGTAGACCCGCTGGACATCATCGTGGTCGTCCAGGGCCTCATAGACCTTGAGGACCTTCGCCCCGGTCTCCTTGTCCACAGGCACCGTATTCTGGGGGACCATTGTCACGTCGGCTTCGGTATATTCCAGGCCCGCGGAGGTATAGGCTTCCTGGACCTCGCTCAGGGCCTCGGGCTCAGTGCGCACTTCCCAGGTGTCACCGTCGTCCTTGACGTCGTCAGCTCCGGCCTCCAGACCGACTTCAAGCAATTGCTCCTCGTCGTAGCTTTCCTTCGGGAACCGCAAAATGCCGCGGCGATCGAACATCCAGGCCACACAACCAGATTCCCCCAGACTGCCACCGCCTTTGCTCAAAATATGACGGATCTCAGCAACGGTACGGTTCTTATTGTCCGTGGCCGCCTCAATGAGCATGGCTACGCCGCCGGGCGCGTACCCCTCGTACATGATTTCCTCGATGCTCTCAGCACCGATTTCCCCGGTTCCCTTTTTGATCGCTGTTTCGATCTTGTCCTTGGGCAGGTTGACCGATTTCGCCGACTCAACGGCAGCGCGCAGACGGGAGTTGCCGTCCAGATCCCCGCCACCCAACTTCGCGGCAAGCATGATTTCTTTGGTCACCCGGGTGAAGATCTTGCCCCGTTTGGCGTCCTGAGCGCCTTTCCGGCGTTTGATATTTGCCCATTTACTGTGTCCGGCCATGAAGAAGCCTCCTTAGCTCCTGGTCTATGTGTGAGTACCAGTCATCAATCGCTGTATGCCCATGGGGCGGGAGATGTCCGGAAACCGGTAAAAACGCAAGCCAGAACACTTCTGGCGCCCCCGCCTTTCTACTTGGAATCGCCAAAGCCAGTGGTCACTCCTGCCCCTTGAACCCGAACCCCATGACGAAAATTTCCTTGCTCTCCGCCCGGGAGCTTTTCGGTTTGGCGGTCTTGACCTTTTTGAAATACTGCCGGAGATCGCTCACGTATTGTGGCACATCCGGACCTTCAAAAATCTTGACCACAAACGTGCCCCCGGGGGTCTTCAATGTATCCAGTGCCACATCCCGAGCCATCTCGGCCAGTTCCAGAGAACGGGCCTGATCGGTGATTTTGACCCCGGTGGTTTTGGGCGCCATATCACTGAGTACAACATCAAATGGCGCCTGGCTGCCCATGACTTCGGCAAACCGGGGCGAGGGGTGGAGCAGATCATCCTGCAAGGCCGTGACATGGTCCGGCAGTTCGATGTCGATAGCTTGAAGATCCACGGCAACGACCCGTCCGGCTGCGCCCGTTTTTTTCGCGGCAAAAAGGGTCCACGACCCCGGAGCGGCGCCGAGATCCAGAATCCGTTGCCCTTTGGCCAGGAATTGAAAACGTTTGTCCAATTCCTGGAGCTTATACACGGAGCGTGCCGGATAATTGTCCTGCTTCGCGCGTTTGAAATAGTGGTCGCGGTATTTCTTCATACGAGATGGGTCCCTTGTCGCCAATGTGGGTCCGGAGGATAGCCTAAAGCTGTTTCGTAGCCAAGCCGCCTTATGTGCCTCATACCACGACAGGTGTCAAAACGCGGGGGTTGACCCACCCGGGCAAAGTCGCTAAAAATCGGGTCTTCTTTCGGGGGCGTAGCTCAGCTGGGAGAGCGCAGCGTTCGCAACGCTGAGGTCGTGGGTTCGATCCCCATCGCCTCCACCAAGAAAAATGAAGGGGCTGCAAGTCAATACTTGCAGCCCCTTTTTGCGTCTCGACATTTCCTACTCGATCTCGCCCTTCAAAAATCACGCTCGCAGGGAAAGATACCTGTAGATCGCTGCCAGCTGGCCCCGGGCGTCGAGACCAGCTTGGCCAAGGACCTGCTCCGCCCGGCCGCTACCCGGATAATGCCCCTCGGCAAAGGGGTGCAGCGAGCATTGCCGGCCCAGCGGCGACGTCACCCAGCGATACAATGTCGGCAGGGTGAAACCGGTGATCCCCATGGCGCGCTCAGCCGCACGGACGGAAAAAACCTCCTCCTGCTCTCGCGGCTCCAGGCTATCGAATAATTCAGCACTGGAGACCACAAAAACCTGGGGATCGATTCCATCGGCAATCAGCTGAGGCAGAACATCGTTGACAAAGGTCAGGGTCACGCCGCTGCCCTGCAAGACGAGGACAATATCCGGCTCGCCCCCGCTCTCGCGCAGACAATAAAGCCCCTGGACCGCTGCAGAAACCGGCGCCAAGCCCAACGCTTCGCGGTCTGGAACCGTCTCTTTCGGGCGAGTCACAAACGGGGCGATGACTGCCGGGCGCAACGCCAGGCTCCGGGCTAATAACGGAAAAACTTCGGCCGGTTCCCACGGCGTCAGGGTCACACACGCCTCGGCCGGGAAATTGCCCTGGAGTAGCTGCAAGGCCTGGGGATCAGCGTGCGTTGGCCCGTCCTCGCCAGTCTTCAAACCGGCGTGGCCGCAAACCATAACCAGGGGCAGCGGGGGTTCGCCGGTGCGCTCGGCACGGGCTTGGCATGAGATGGCGTGCAGTCGCGCAGCGATATGCCCCAATGGGGCCATAAACGCCCCATACGAAGAACCGACCCCGAGATACCGCCGCGTAGCCGCAAGCCCAGCGATCATCCCAGCCATATTGTCTTCACAGATCCCGCCGGCGGCAAACAGCCGCGTGTCTGGGTTGTCCCGGCTCTGGTACAATCCCTGGGGCCAGTCGCGCCCGGCCTGGCTGACGCTGGTCGAATCAAGGAGATCGGCCGAGGAGGTGAGAACCGCCCCACCGGCGACCCTGTTCCAGTAGCCGAGAGCCTTGCCCAGAGCCCCGCGCAAGGTTTCCGAAGAATTGGGGGCCACGGCCATATCCGACGGAACAGTGCTGCCCAAACGTCCTGCCGCCTGTCCAATTGCCTCCACATTCGGGGGCGAAGAAAACCGGGACTGACGCCCCTGTTCCAGGAGGCGCTCTCTGGCCTGCTGCACTCCGCCAGCCAGCCAGCGGCAGCATGCGGGCGCCTCACCGAGCAGGGAGCGAACTTGTTCCAATGCTTGCCAAAAACAGGCTTCCCTGATCTCGTCGCCGTCAGCGGAGGCACAGGCCGGCACCTCGGCGGCGGAACAGGAAGGAAGGTTGCCGTGCAATTCCTGCAAAACCGGTTCCAGGAGTTCGTAAAACGAGGTCGAACACAAGGCATGCCCAGCCCCATGCGATTTGCGGCCTTCAATACCGTATTGCCACCCTTTGGTCGTGCGGTAGACGATGGCCGTAGGCTGGCCGTTGGAGAAGGACAACGCCTTGGCCTGAGCCCGATCGATGCCCGACCAATCGGTGCCGTCTTCGACGCAGATGACGTTCCAGTCGTGCAGGCGGAGCAGTTCCGCTGGCTCCCACTGGACGTATTGACCGGGGCCGGCAGCATCGCGGCAGACACGATCCACATCAATGGAGGACTGGTTCCAGTCCAGATGGAGCACGAGATTGTCCAGGCCAGCCGTGCCAGCGCTGGCCAGGGCTTCGCTGACCCGTCCCGGCGTCAGACCGCCCTCGCCTTCGACCACATGGACCCGCGGGGCATTGTCCCCATAGTAATCCTTGAACCCCAGAGCCAGGCCGATCGCACCGCACAGGCCGACTCCTGAAGCGCCTGTGGCCAGCGGGACAAATGGGGTGGCCGGAGTCGGGTGCCCGTCCAGGGACTTGGCCTGGAACCGGTGCCGCAGCGGGGTCATCGAGGCCGGATTGCGCCGAAAGCCAAGCAGATCCTCAAGCCGCAGGCGTTGCTGCCACAACTCCGGCAATATCCCGGGCGCATACTGGGCGGCGATTTCATCACGCAGGGCCCACATGGCATAGAGCCCCAGCGCCTTGTGCCCGGCGGCAAAAACAATCTGGTCGGCGGCGGCCTCGTCCGGGGCGCCGAGATCGTAATCCATATGGTTCCAGATCAAATTGGCCACGAACCGGCCGCAGGAAATCGAGCCGCCGGGATGTCCCGAAGTTGGGACATAGTTATAGAGCATCGCGCAAAGTGCCCGATAAACAGCATCGAAATGCTCCAGATACGCACGTTCATCGCTTGTCAGTCCCGTGGTTGACGGGATATCTTCGCCATCCAGCCATTGACCGCGCCGCGGTCCCCATGTACAGCCCATGGTGTTCTCCTTCCAGTTTGCCACGCTTCAAAGAGGTTCGCCGTTCCTGGCGGGTATCTACCTGTTCTCCTTTTGCAAAGTAAAGAGGGATAGGATACAGCTCCCGGTGGTCCCGGCTTGCGCCAGCAAGGCCTGAAATCAAGCCACCGAACAGTTCCCAATGGCAGACATTGGAGACGTGCCTCTGCGTAGGCTTCAATTTTGAACGTTTCCTCGCCGCTACTTGGGCTGTTCCACGGCCAGCCAGACAAGGGACCTTTTTCAGCTGTCAGGTACGCCGGCATCCTCCCTGTATGCCGGGAGAACACACAACCCAGACATTCTGTGCCACAGGCCGCGCTCCGCGCCACCGCATGTCCGGCGGAAACCGCCCTCGACACGAACAAACCGGCCTGTACAACCAAGGATCGTGTATGTCGGACACCCCTTCTTCACTTCCCGAAAACATCCAACACGTCCAACTGGCAGATAAAGAGGTCTACCTCCTGGGCACCGCGCATGTCTCTCCAAGCAGCGTCCAGGACGTCCAGGACAGTGTGGCCGCGCTTAGTCCGGACACCATCTGTATCGAGCTCTGTCCCTCGCGCTACCAGGCCATGCGCAACCAGGACGCCTGGAAAAAGATGGATATCCTGCGCGTGCTTAAGGAACGCAAGGCCGTACTGCTTTTAGCCCAACTCCTGATGACCGCGTTTTATCGCAAACTGGGCGAACAACTCGGTGTCCAACCCGGCGCCGAAATGCTCGAAGGTGCCCGGCAGGCAGACGCCACCGGAGCCCATCTCGTGCTGGCCGATCGCGACGTGCAGATCACCCTGCGGCGGGTTTGGGGCTACCTCTCCTGGTGGCAAAAAATCAAAATGGCCTTTCAGATCATGGTCTCCCTGCTGGCCGCAGACGGCGTCGACGCCGAGCAGGTTGAATCTTTGAAAGAACAGGACCAGCTTGAAGCGGTCATGGAAAGTTTCGGCAAATCTCTCCCCGAGGTCAAAAAGCGGCTCATTGATGAGCGCGACATCTACCTGGCGGAAAAAATCCGTCGCGCCCCAGGGCAAAAAATCCTGGCCGTGGTTGGCGCCGGGCATGTCGCCGGCATCCGCGAGGCCGTGCATGAGGAAAACGACCTGGCCCCTTTGGAAACAACGCCGCCGAAATCGGTCTGGCCCACAGTATTGAAGTGGGCGATTCCGGCGCTGATCATCGGCCTGCTGGTTTACGGATTTTTCCAGGGCGGCGCCGCCCATTCCATTGAATCCATCTCCATCTGGATCCTGGTCAACGGGGTTTTGTCCTCTCTGGGCGCAGCCCTGGCCCTGGCCCATCCCTTGACTATCCTGATCACCTTTGTTGCGGCCCCACTGACCAGTCTCAATCCCATGTTCGCAGCCGGCTGGGCGGCCGGCATCGTCCAGGCCTGGGTCCGGCGTCCGACCGTCACCGACCTTGAAGATCTGCCTCTGGCTCTGACCAGCATCAAGGCCTTCTGGTTCAACCCGGTTTGCCGAATCCTTCTCGTTGTGGTACTGGCCAATCTCGGGAGCTCGTTGGGATCCTTCGTCGCCGGAAGCTGGATTGCTGTGCGAAGCTTTTAAGCCACAGTATCCCGGTCCAATCAAAAATCCTTCGCTTTCGGAACCCAAATTCCGGAAGGGTCAAGCATCCCCCGGCAGGCCTGAGAAAACCGCGACACGGCAAAGATTTGATACGCGGTGACACATTGAGAACCAGCATGCAATCCGGGGCCTCGCTTCCGGCGCGGTTTCCCGTATTCAAAACCCAAACCCATTTTCCGCCACGCCTTTCGTGGCCGAATACGAAACACCAAGAGCATTTATGACCGATCAATACGCCTCGAACGCTTCCCAGTCCAAACACGAATATTCCGCCACCTCGCTGGAGGACCTTTCTCCGCGCATACAAGAGGCTTGCCGCTCAGCCGGCTGGTCCAGCTTGGCTCCGGTGCAGGCCAGAAGCATACCGGTTCTGCTGCGCGGTGACGACCTCATGGTCCAATCCCGGACCGGCAGCGGCAAGACCGGAGCCTTTCTCCTGCCCATGCTGGAACGCCTGAACCCGGATCAAGCCGCCTGTCAGGCCTTGATCCTCGTCCCCACTCGGGAACTGGCCCGGCAGGTCCACGCCGAGGCCCAGACGTTATTCAAGGGTTCAGGACTTCGCACAGCCGCTGTCTTTGGCGGAGTTGGCTATAAAGAACAATTCGACGCTCTGCGTGAAGGCGCCCATGTCGTTGTAGGCACCCCGGGGCGGATCCTCGACCACCTGCTCAAAGGCAGTTTCGCCACCAAAAAACTGCGTATCCTGGTCATGGACGAAGCCGATCGGATGTTATCCATGGGGTTTTACCAGGACATGGTCCAGATCCGGGGCTATCTTCCGCAATCCGTTGAAAGCAGCTACCTCTTCTCTGCCACATTTCCCTCTCACGTCCTGCGCCTGTCGAGTCAGTTTCTGATCGATCCCGGTTTTTTGAGCCTCAGCAGCGACACCCTCAACGTCGCAGAGATCGAGCATTCCTACTATGTGGTTCCCGCGGTGCAGCGCGAACGGAGCCTGCTGCGCATTCTGGAATATCTCAATCCGGTTTCGGCGCTTATTTTCTGCAATACGAAAAGTGATGTTCAATTCGTGACCACGGTCCTGCAACGTTTTGGCCTCGACGCGGACCAGTTGACCTCGGACCTGCGACAAAACAAACGCGACCAGGTCCTTGGACGCATCAAGGCCGGAAACCTGCGTCTTCTCGTGGCCACGGATGTCGCTGCCCGGGGGATCGACATCCCCGATCTTTCCCATGTCATCCAGTACCAGCCTTCGGAAGACCCCGAACTCTATGTCCACCGGGCTGGGCGGACCGGACGTGCTGGCGCCAGCGGCGAGGCGGTGACCCTCGTGGCCGGGATGGAGAAGATCAAGCTCAATCAGGTCGCCAAAAAATTCCGCATCCCGCTGCAGGAGCAGGAACTGCCTTCGGAGGAAACAGTCAACGATATGGTCGGGCAACGGTTGACCGCTATCCTCGAAGCTGAACTCCGCTCCCGTGATCTTGTCCAGCAGGAACGCGCCAAGCGATTTGTCAAACTCGCCAGAGAACTGGGCCAAAACGACGACGCCGCCATGTTGCTGGGCATGCTCCTTGACGAAGCAGCGCAAAAAGCAAGCCAGGGGCCAGCCGCACCAAGCGAAGAGGAACCTCCTTCCGAGCCAAAGCAGGACAAGCCCAAAGCCAACAAGAAACGGCGGCGGCCTCGCCGGAAAAAAACTCGCCAGTCCTCCGATAACGACAGCAATTCCTCGCAGGGCAACTGAAGCGGGGCTCTCCCAGCGAAAACGTTTCCGGTCGCTCGGGTCTAGCGACTTCCAGGATACCAGAAGCACCGGCAAAACGTTTCAAGGCGACAGGGTGAAAGCCCCTTCGCCTGAGGGCGTCCAACGCCAAGGGGCAGGGACTTCGCTGGGCCCCGGTGACGGAAGGGGTGGTCGCTGGGATACACACGGAAGACCCTCGCACGGGCGAGAAACTTTTTTGCCCAGGAACCGTTTTTCCTGCGATTTGTCCTTGCCACCGACAGGAAGTTTTTATACAGGGGATTCAGTTTTGCGCTCGTTGCGCTCGGACTGCGCATGCACAAAGCCACTTGGGCTTCGCTCCTATACTGTCGGACGATTGAGTGGCCTGTGGCCAGGTTCCTGCGAAACGGGTTGGTTTTCTGCTTTTCAGATGTAAGGAGCATTCGCGATGAAGAACATTTATGTTGGGAACCTGCCGTTCAGTTCCACGGAAGACGAAGTCCGCGATCTTTTCGCCCAATACGGCGAGGTCCAGTCGGTCAAACTCATTTCCGACCGCGACACTGGTCGCCCCCGCGGTTTTGGATTTGTTGAAATGGAGGACGGCGGCGCAGACAAGGCCATTGAAGCCTTGGATGGTACGACCTTCGGCGGCCGGAGCCTGCGGGTCAACGAAGCCCGCGAGCGCAAGCCGCGCCAGTCCAACTGGTAACCCGCGTTTCCAACTCACAAATTATGAATATCCGCCCCGCTTCCTCGAAGCGGGGCGGATTTTGCTTTTCAACCACTTTCTTTTCTGAATCTACAGACTTGGCTCTGACGTTGCGTCGCCGAGATGTACGCTTTTGACACACAGCTAAAAGCGTCGTCATGCCCCAGGAGTTTCTGGCTCTGTATGGGGATTGCGGTGAAGCAAGGCGCTCGCATGCACAGATTCAGGTCCTGTAAAAGCCCCACTCGGAGACGTCCATGGCTGAAACAATCGACGCCCTCACCGTCCACTACGAAGAAGACGGACAGGTCCTGGTCCAGGAATTGGACAAGGTCATCCTTTCCAAAGGTGCCTGGACCACTATTTTGTTCAAATACCAGGACCTCGACCGCAAAACCGGAGATTTCGGCGCCCCCCGCTTCACCTTGCGCCGCTACCGGAAGATCCACGGCGAATACCGGCAACAGACCAAATTCAATATTTCCAGTGTGGACCAGGCCCGGAAGATCGTGACCGCTCTGGACCAATGGATTGAGGAAGAAGAAAGTTCCTGACTGACTGTTGGATAATTCCTTCTACCGCCGGTCGTTCGAAAACCCCAAAGGACAGCGACAAAATTTCAAGGTCGCAGCGCACGTATTCGTACGGAAGCGTTGGAACGTATTGCGACTTTGCTGCCATTGGGAGATTTGCAACAGTCTGATAAGGGGCTAGAAGATAGGCTTTTGTAGCTGTCAGCCCCAAAAGGACCGCCTCATAACCGAATGTGACGCACCCCATGTCTGATTCCCTCATGCGCCTGCGCGTCGAGAAACTCATCTGGCGTGGCCGCGGTCTGGCCCGCCCGGCTGACGCTCCGGTTGTCATTGTCGAACCCGGCGTATTGCCCGGTGAGGAAATCCAGGCCCGGATCACAAAACGGCACAAGGACTACCTGCGCGCCAAGTGCGAGACGGTCCTCGAGCCCGCTTCCGAACGCCGACCCCACCCTTGTCCGGCCTCGCCAGCCTGCGGTGGCTGCCGCTTTGGCATCACCTCCCAAAGGACCCAGCTGGCCCTCAAGCAAGCTATCATGGCCGACACCCTGAGGCGCCACCTCGGCAAAGAGGTCCCGGCTTCCGTCCTGGAGTCCCCTCAGGTGGTGCCCAGCCCCAAAGGGTGGCGCTACCGGTGGCGCGGCCAACTCCATGTCCATCAGGGACAGCCCCATCTGCTCGGACAGGGCAGTCATGCGAAAGTCCCCATAGAGCGTTGCCTGCTTTTTGCCCGTCCTCTGGCTGAGGCGTTGCCACGCTTGGCCCGCGATTTGCCGGACGGGCGGCACACCGTGGCCGCAAGCCCCGTGGACCACGCCGTCGCCAGCGCATTGGAGACACACCGTTTGTCTCTCCCTCTGCCTGGCGGACTGGCGGTCGACGTTCTGCCTCAGACATTTTTTCAGGCCAACCAGTCTCTGAATCCTACGCTCGTGGAGCATATCCGCTCCTGGTGCCCGGCAGGCAGCCGAGTGGCGGACCTGTATGCCGGGGCTGGCAATTTCGGCCTGCCTCTGGCCCAGGCCGGCAATCCCGTTTTTGCGGTGGAGGGCGACGGCCCCGCCCTGCAAGCCGCTCGAACCACCGCCGCCCGCTCCGGTCTTGACCACTGGCAGGGCCGACAGGCCGACCTTCGGCATGAACGGGCCTGGAAGCCCATCCTCGAATTCCAGCCCGACGTCGTTGTCGCCGACCCGCCCCGCTCCGGCAGCGGCCCTGTCTGTCGCCACCTGCTGCATATCCCCTCTCTTGAGCGCATCATCTGGATTTCCTGCGATCTGACCAACTCCGCCCGGGATGTGCGGTCCTTTTTGACCCAGGGATGGCAATTGACGTCACTGGCCCTTTTCGACATGTTCCCGCAGACGTGGCATATGGAGGGCGTCTTTATCCTTGATCGCCGCGGCTCGAACGGGTAAGGCGCCAACCACTTCCGAAAGCAACACATCAAGGGACCGACCATGATCCAGGATGCAATCCAGCGGCTGTGGCTCGAGAGCTACGATGACGAAGTGAGCTCGAGTCTGCGTTACGAAAGCGTACCGCTGTATACCTATCTCGATCGGGCCGCGGCCAAGACGCCCAAACGCCCGGCTATCGTCTTCAACCACTGCAAGACCAGTTACGCCCGCCTCAAGCAGATGGCCGAGACCGTGGCCGCCAACTTCAGGGCCAACGGAGTGCGTCAGGGAGACCGGGTCGCGCTGATGCTGCCGAACCTGCCCCAGACGATCATCACCTACTGGGGCTTGCTCAAGGCCGGCGCGGTCGTCGTCATGACCAACCCCCTGTACATGGAAAAGGAACTCAGCCACCATTTGGCCGATTCCGGAACGCGGTTTCTGGTCACCCTGGACCGCCTTTACGCCAAAGTCGCCCCGCTCCGTCCCCAACTGCCCGAACTACGGAAAATTTTCGTCACCGGGATCGAAGACGGACTCCGGTTTCCCTTCAAGCAGCTCTACACCCTCAAGACCCGGCGATCCGGAGAAAAGGTCGATATCCCCTTTGACGACGCGACTGTCTTGCCCTGGAAGTCCCTCCTCAAAGCCGGTGCTCCGCCGGTTCATCCGCATATCAATCCCCACCGCGACTTGGCTGTCCTGCAATACACCGGCGGCACGACAGGTATATCCAAAGGGGTCATGCTCAGCCATGCCAATATGGCGGCCAATGTCCAGCAGTGCCTGGCCATGCTCCACCGAATCGGTGAAAAACAAGAAACCGTTCTCGGCCTGCTGCCCTATTTTCATATTTACGGACTGACTGTCTGCGTCAATTTCGCGACCTCCATCGGGGCGACCCTGGTCCCGTTTCCCCGCTTTGCGCCCATCGATGTCCTGAAAACCATCCACAAGGTCCGGCCGACGATTTTCCCGTCCGCTCCAGCCGTCTTCCAGGCCCTATTGCAGCACAAGGATATTCAGAAATACGACCTGAGTTCCATCCAGTATTGCATTTCCGGTTCAGCGCCCATTCCGCGGGAAACGATCAACACCTTCAAGGAACTCACCGGGGCTGAAATTATTGAGGGCTTTGGCCTGACCGAGGCCTCACCCATCACCCATCTCAATCCGCTGCGTAAAAAACGGAAGATCGGTTCCATCGGTCTGCCCTTTCCAGACACCGACGCCTGCATTGTGGACATGGAGGTCGGCAGTCTCGCCCTGCCGCCGGGCAAGGTCGGGGAACTCGTCATCCGGGGGCCGCAGGTTATGAAGGGCTATTGGAACCGGCCCGACGAGACGGCCACAGCCCTGCGCAACGGCTGGCTGTACACCGGCGACATTGCCTATATGGATGAAGAAGGGTATTTTTTCATCGTCGATCGGAAAAAAGACATGATCATCTCCGGCGGCTACAACATCTACCCCCGCGAAATCGACGAGGTGCTCTATGAGCATCCAGACATCAAAGAGGCCGTGACTGTCGGCATCTCCCACCCCACCCGGGGGGAAATCGTCAAGGCCTTTGTCGTTCCCCAGGACGGAGTCCAGCTCAAAAAGAGCGACGTCATCAGCTTCTGCCGCCAGAAACTCGCCAACTATAAGGTCCCCAAGAAGGTCGAATTCAGAGAGGAACTCCCCAAAACCATGGTCGGCAAAGTCCTCCGCCGCGCCCTGCGTGAGGAGGAGGAACAGAAACAGACGCGCTGATTGCCGGTAGCAGCCGATTGGCACCGCACTCGCGCCCAATCAAGGAGCGCCCCTATGGATCTTGTTCGCATTCTGATAGCGATCTTGCTCCCCCCGCTCGGTGTTTTTCTCCAGGTCGGCATCAAATGGCCATTCTGGATCAATATCCTGTTGACCTTGCTGGGCTATGTGCCCGGCATCGTCCACGCGGTCTGGATCATCGCCAAGCGGTAACTTGTGCAACCGGGTTCCCCCTCGCCCGATGCCCAAGAGGCGTGGAAGCCGACCCGACGCTCACGCTTTTCCCAAGAAGGAAAACCTCCCGCAATCAGACTTCCAATACTACGAAGGCCGGCCTCTGCTGCGCAGAAGCCGGCCTTCGTATAAACGTTGCTGAAACGGTTTCCAGAATCGGGGAAGGCCAACAACACCAACCACTCAACTCCCGGTTCTGGGATTGTGAACACGGCCTGGAAGGTGCCTTGAGCGCACCAGGACACCGCTCCCCTTCAGGCAAAGCCACGCCGCACACTATCCGCTTGCCAATTCAAGAGAACACCTACGCTCTTTTTCCAGGCCGGGAGCACAATTCCAGAACCGGGGGAGACCAACAACACCAACCACTCAATACCCCGGTTCTGGGATTGTGAACACGGCCTGGAAGGTGCCTTGAGCGCACCAGGACACCGCCCCCCTTCAGGCAAAGCCACGCCGCACACTATCCGCTTGCCAATTCAAGAGAACACCTACGCTATTTTTCCAGGCCGGGAGCACAATTCCAGAACCGGGGAAGGCCAACAACACCAACCACTCAACTCCCCAGAACCGGTCAACGTATTCTATTCGCTCAAAAAGTCCCGCAATGCCTTGCTGATACCAGCGGCATCAAGGCCAACCTCGGCCCGCAGCGCTTTTTGCGGCCCGTGCCCGACAAAAGCGTCGGGCAGGCCGAGCCGACGAACCCGGATACCGTCCAGGGCGTCGTTTTCAGCCAGACATTCCAGCACGGCCGACCCCATTCCCCCGATGGCCGCATTTTCCTCGACCACCAGAAGGCGCCTGCTCTGCCGGGCCGCTTCCAAGATTTCCTCGACGGGCAACGGCTTAACGAAGCGGAGATTGAGGACCCCGATCTCTTTCCCAGTCGCCTCAGCAAGCTGCGCTACGGCTTCCAGGGCGGGTTCGACACGGCTACCGATGGCCAGCACCACGGCATCGCTGCCGGAGCGGAGCCATTCACCCCGAGCCCACGGCAGAGCGGTCGCGCTGTCCTTTATGGCATGGCCGGGTCCCACACCCCGAGGATAGCGTACCGCCACAGGTCCATTATGGGCCAGAGCCGTGGCCAGCATGTCCTGGAGTTCGGGCTCATCCTTAGGGGCCATGACCGCCAGATTCGGGATATGGCGCAAAAAGGAGAGGTCAAAGGCCCCGTGATGGGTCGCCCCGTCTTCGCCGACCAGACCACCTCGGTCCAGGCAAAGAGTCACGGGCAAGTTTTGCAGACACACATCATGGACGATTTGATCATAAGAACGTTGCAAAAACGTCGAATAAATGGCCACAAACGGCCGATAGCCCTCAGTAGCCAACCCGGCGGCAAAGGTCACGGCGTGCTGTTCGCAGATGCCGACATCAAAAAATCGGTCCGGGAACTCTTCGGCGAATTCTCCAAGGCCGGTGCCCTCGGGCATGGCAGCGGTAATAGCCACGATCCGGTCGTTTTGACGGGCCAATTGGCTCAGTGTCCGTCCAAAGACTTTCGTATATGGAGGCAGGCTGCAGCTGGAAATCTTTTTCGATTTTCCGGTCTCCGGCTCGAAACACCCTACGCCGTGAAAATAGGTCGGGTTGTCCTCGGCCGGGGTATACCCCCGCCCCTTCTGGGTCAGGACATGAACGAGCACCGGCCCGTCCAAAGAACGTACCTGCTTGAAGACATCAGTCATCTGCCGCAGGTCGTGGCCGTCAATAGGCCCCAGATAATTGAACTTAAAGGCTTCAAAAAGCATTCCCGGCGTGAAGAGCCCCTTGAACGACTCTTCACTGCGCTTGGCGTAGGTCACCAGATCCTCGCCGATCCGGGGAATCTGCCGCAAGCGCCCTTCGAGTTCACGCTTGAAGCGCACCAGCCAGCGCGAAGAGAGCTGCCGACTCAAAAATGAGGACAGGGCGCCGACATTCTTGGAAATAGACATCTCGTTGTCGTTGAGAACCACGACCAGATCACGGTCCAGCCCGCCAGCCTGATTGAGCCCCTCGTAGGCCAGCCCCGCAGTCATGGATCCGTCGCCGATGACCGCCAGCACCTTATTCGATTGTTGCGCCAGATCACGCCCCACAGCGATACCCAGGGCTGCGGAAATCGAGGTGCTCGAATGGCCGACGCCAAAATGGTCGTAAGGGCTTTCGCTGCGGTTGGGGAATCCGCTGACCCCGTGCAGACAGCGCAAGGTATGGAATTGGTCCCGGCGGCCGGTCAGGAGCTTGTAGGCATAGGCCTGGTGCCCCACGTCCCAGACAAAGCGGTCCTGGTCCGGGTTGAAGCTCTTTAACAGCGCCAGGGTCAATTCCACGACCCCGAGTGAAGGGGCCAGATGTCCGCCGTTGGTGGACACGACCTCAATAATGGCCTGCCGCAATTCTTCAGCCAGGGTCGTCAGTTCCGTCAGGGACAACCCCTGAACATCCTGCGGAGACTGGATCGCCTGGAGGATGGAAGATGATGAGGATACTGTCATAGTTCCTGCTCTGATTCAGTGTTGGCCAAGGGGTGTGGCAGCCCGCGGTAACGGGAAAAAGGCCTGCGGTTTATTCGGTCCGATCCATGACGTATTGGGCCAGATCGGAAAGAAAATCGGCTTGCGGTCCAGATTTGCCCTGGAGCGCTTCCTGGGCCTGAGCGACCATCTCCTGCCCCAGGGATTTGCTTTTGTCCAGCCCCATCAGGGCGGGATAAGTGACCTTGTCAGCCCCCTGGTCACTCCCCACCGGTTTGCCAAGGGCGGCTTCATCGCCGACAACGTCCAGAATATCGTCGGCTACCTGAAAAGCAAGCCCCAACGCCCCTCCATAGGTGGCTGCCCGCTGGATATCTTCTTCTATCGCACCGGCCAGGACTGCGCCCGAGGTACATGCGACCTGCAGCAGGGCCCCGGTCTTCATGCCGTGCATGGCCCGGAGGTCCTCCACATTCGTCGCGCCGCTGCCGGTCAATTGGATGTCCGTGACCTGGCCGCCGATCATCCCTGATGCGCCGGCGGCGCCAGCTACGAGGCCAGCCGCCCGAACCAAACGCTCTGCGGGAAGATCGGCGTGAAGCATGAGCTCAAAGGCATGGGTCAAGAGGCCGTCGCCGGCCAGAATGGCCATCGCCTCGCCGAATTGTTTGTGGTTGGAAGGCTTGCCCCGCCGCAGATCGTCGTCGTCCATCGCCGGGAGATCATCGTGTACCAGGGAATAGGTGTGAATGCATTCCAGCCCAGAGGCAAAAGGCAGTACCGCTTGGCGGTCTCCGCCCAGAAGCTCGGCCCAGACCAGACACAAAACGGGGCGCACCCGCTTGCCACCGGCCAGAAGCGAATAGCGCATGGACTCGTACAATGTTGCCGGCATCCGCCGGGCGTCCAGGCACTGCTCCAAAAAAGACTCCACCTCGCGCCGGTAGAGTTCAAGACGCTGTTTCGGCATCGCCTCCTCCCCCGCCCTGCTCCGGATCGAACTCTTCGAGCACGCCCTGGGCGTAAATTTCAACCTGGTGCTTGGCCTCCTGCAATTGCCTGCGGCATTGTTGGGCCAGTTCACTGCCTTCCTTGAACAGGGCCACTCCCTCTTCCAAAGGGACGTTTTCCTCTTCCAGGCGGCTGACGATGGCCTGGAGCCGTTCCAGACGCTGTTCAAAATCCCATTGCGCTTGGTCCGATTCGGTGGACGCGGTCGTCATGACTGCTCTTCTCCTTGCTCTTGGATGCGAGGGCATAAAATGGGCTCACCCGACATGGCCATGGGGTCAGGTTTCCGTCTCTTGGCCGGACGAGGCAGCCGTATCGCCTGCTGTAGCCCGGACCCGGTACGCTCCATCACCGGTCTGGACCTGCAAAAAATCTTCAGGGGCGACCTGAGCCGCCGATGTCACCAACTCTCCGGTGTCCACCCGAGAGACTAGGCTGAATCCGTGCCGTAGCGGGGCCTTGGGATCGAGATGGGCCAAGGCCGAAGTCTGGATTTCGAGCCGATGGGCAACGGCATTAAAATGGTTGCTGCGACAGTGGAGCAAACGTCGCCCGGCGTGTTCCAGACGTTCCGTGGCCGTGCGGCCAAAATGCCGTCGCACCCGATGCAAAAGCGCCTCGCTGCTGTCGTGTGCCCGGCTTTCCTGCTGCGTGACAAAGCGGCGTCCGGTCCGGACCAGGGCGTGTCCCAAACGGTGGCATTCCTTGTCCATTCGTTGCAAACGGCGCCTGGGCGAAAGCCATCCCAGCCCTTTCTCCAGTTCGGCAAAGCGGCGCTGGGCATGGCGCCACTGTACCATCCACGCCTTATCCAGACGCATTTCCCACTCGTCGACCTCCTGCACAAGTTCCTGACGCAAAGGCCACACAAGTTGCGCAGCGTGACTCGGCGTGGCCGCCCGACTGTCAGCGATAAGGTCTACGATGGTCACATCCCGCTCGTGGCCGATCGCGGCAACGGTCGGAAGCGGAAAGTGGGCCACGGCCTCGGCGACCGCCTCGGTATTAAAGGTCCACAGGTCCTCCAGTGATCCACCGCCGCGGGTGATGACCACCACTTCGGCCCATTCGTCGAGTTGCACCTGCTCCAGGGCTCCAATGACGTTGTCTTCCGCCCCTTCTCCCTGCATGAGGCTGGGGTAGATGCGGATGGCAGCCGGACGTCCCCGCTCTCCGGCCAGACGGAGAAAATCGCGTACCGCCGCGCCCTGGGGCGCGGTCACGACCGCGACGCGTTGGGGATGCGGCGGCAGGGGCCGTTTCCGGTCCTGTGCAAAATACCCCTTGGCCTCCATCTTCTGCTTCAGGGCTTCAAAGGCGGCCTGCAAACGGCCAATCCCCTGGTCCTGCACCCATTCAGCAATGAGTTGGTAGGTCCCTTGCGGCGGATAGACGCTCAACCGCCCGGCACAGACGATTTCCTGCCCGTTATGCAGGGATTCCAGGGCCGGTGTCTGCCATTGGTTGCCTTTGAACCAGACCACTTTGAGTTGAGCGAGTTCGTCCTTGAGCGTGAAATAGATATGCCCCGAACCGGGCCGGGACAGGTTGGAAACCTGCCCTCGAACCCAGACCAGAGGGAACTGGCCCTCGACGACCCCTTTCACGGCCTGGGTCAATTCCTGAACGCTGAAGACATGCTGCATAAACTGACGACCTGGCCTTTTGCCATTCCCTGAAATGAGGACCGGGCATTGCCGGAGCCCCTGCCTGGCAACTGTTTGAGCGGCGGCAAAAAAGAGGTCCCGATATTATTGCTGGGAAGCCACCTTCCATCCAGCCCGGACACCGTCGCGCCACGAGGCGAAGGCTTCGGCCAATCCGTCCAGCGGCAGTTCGGCTTTCTCGCCAGTGCGCCGGTCCTTGACCTCGACAATACCGCGGGCCACGCCTTTGCCCCCGAAGACCACTTGCAGCGGCAACCCCATCAGGTCGGCGTCCTTGAATTTGAAGCCGGGCCGCTCAACACGGTCGTCGTAGAGGACATCAACGCCTTGCTCCTGCAAGGTCTCGTAAAAGGCCTCAGCTTTGGTTCGGACCTCTTCGTTCTTGGTATCCAGGCAAAGCAAGGCGATTTCATAGGGAGCGATACTCGGCGGAAACATGATACCGCTTGCATCGTGGTTCTGCTCAATGGCCGCTGCCAGGATACGGCTGACACCGATGCCGTAACACCCCATGACCATTTCCCGTTCCTTGCCGTTTTCGTCGAGATACAAGGCCTGCATGGGAGCGCTGTATTTGGTTCCCAGATTGAAGACATGGCCGACCTCAATGCCCTGAGGAAAGCGCAATTCGCCGCCGCAGCGCGGACAGGGGTCGCCGCTGGTCACGTCGCGCAAATCGGCATACGCGGTGATCGCCGCGTCACGCTGCAAATCGACGTGCACGAGGTGGGTTTCGGCCCTGTTCGCTCCGGTGACCCAATCCGTGCCGTTTTGCAGTTCCAGATCGGCATAAAGCCGCTTCACTTGCAATCCTTTGGGGCCGGCGAAGCCGACCGGTGCCTGGCTGACACGCTCAACGAGCTCGCTACCGGCCAATTCAAGACTCTGGACGTCGAGCAGATTCTTGAGTTTGGTCTCATTGAGTTCGCGGTCCCCCCGGACCAAGGCTCCGACAACCTCACCGTCGGCCACATAAAGCAGCGTTTTGACAATCCGGTCCGCCCCTACGCCGAGAAATGTCGCCACCTCGTCCACAGTATGCTTACCCGGGGTGGGCACTTCCGAGGCTTCGGCCTCACACAGGCCAACGGGGTGGTCGGTGGGCACGACCACTTCAGCCTTTTCCAGATTGGCCGCGAACTCGCAGGCGGCGCAGGAAGCGATGGTGTCCTCTCCCGTGGCGGCCAGGACCATGAACTCGTGGGACACCGAGCCGCCGATGGCTCCGGAATCGGCCTCCACGGCCCTGAACTGCAGCCCCAACCGCTGAAACGCCCGGGTATAGGCATCAAACATCGTTTGGTAGGACTTTTGGGCACCGGCCTCATCCCGATCAAAGGAATACGCGTCTTTCATGATAAATTCCCGACAGCGCATCAAGCCGAACCGGGGCCGGATCTCGTCCCGAAATTTCGTCTGGATCTGATAGAGATTGAGCGGCAACTGCCGGTACGAGCGCACCTCACCCCGAACGAGGGAGGTAACCACTTCCTCATGGGTGGGGCCCAGACAATAATCGCGGTCGTGGCGATCCTTGAGGCGCAAAAGCTCCTTGCCGTAATATTCCCACCGCCCGGTCTCCTTCCACAGATCTCCCGGTTGGACCATCGGCATGAAGATTTCTTGACATCCGGCCCGGTTCATTTCTTCACGGACCACATGAGCGATCTTGTCCAAAGCGCGGAGCCCCAGGGGCAAAAAGGTATAGATACCGGAGGTCACTTTCCGGATCATGCCGGCGCGGACCAACAATTTATGGCTGACGACTTCGGCCTCGGCCGGCTCTTCTTTCAGGGTCGGGATATACGCGTTGCTCAAACGCATGCCTAGCTCCTTCTCGCACTGCTCGATTGGTTATTCATTTCTCTGGAGGCGTGAACTCCACTTCCAGGGTTTTGCTCCGGCCTGGAAAGCTCCTGCGCCAGGGAGCCATCGGTGCCCCACGTCCGGCGCACTGCCGGAAGACACCAAACTGCCCTGCAACTCCACCACGCGCCTTTTTCCAGGCCAGGAGCAAAATCCCGGAAGCGGGGCTGCACAACCGCACATGGACGCCCGGTTCCGGGGTGTTGCTCCGGCCTGGAAAGCTCCTGCGCCAGGGAGTAATCGGTGCCCCACGTCCGGCGCACTGCCGGATGACACCAAACTGCCCCTACAACTCCACCACGCGCCTTTTTCCAGGCCAGGGGCCAAATCCTGGAAGCGGGGCTGCACAACCGCACATGGACGCCCGATTCCGGGGTTTTGCTCCGGCCTGGAAAGCTCCTGCGCCAGGGAGCCATCGGTGCCCCACGTCCGGCGCACTGCCGGAAGACACCAAACTGCCCCTGCAACTCCACCACGCGCCTTTTTCCAGGCCAGGAGCAAAATCCCGGAAACGGGGCTGCACAACCGCACATGGACGCCCGTACCTGTGGCCCCTAGAGCTCTTCGGGCAGTTCCACGCCCCATTCCGCCAGAAAACGCCGGACTTCCTCCATAAACACCGGCAAAAGGTTGGCGTCGCCGTGGACTTTCCGGATGACCTTGCCCTTGCGAAAAATAATCCCGCAATCACGGCCACCGGCGATGCCGATATCCGCCTCACGGGCTTCACCCGGACCATTGACCACGCACCCCATGACCGCGACCTTGCACACTGTTTCCACGGGGCGCAGCCTCCGCTCAACAGCTTGCGCCAGACCGATCAGATCGATCTCCGTGCGTCCGCAAGTGGGGCAGGAGATGATCTCCGGGCCACGGCTGCGCAGCCCCAAGCTCCGGAGGAGTTCCCAGGCAGCGACCATTTCGTCGGCCGGGTCTCCGGTCAGCGAAACGCGGACTGTATCGCCCACCCCTTCCCAAAGCAAGATACCAAGTCCCACTCCGGATTTCACCGCTCCGCGCAAGGGGGTTCCCGCTTCCGTAACACCGATATGCAGCGGATAACTGACCCGATCGGCCATACGTTGATAGGCGTGGACCGTATCCAGAACAGAGGAAGACTTGAGGGAAATTTTGATCTGCGAGAACCCCCGCTTTTCCAGCAGGGTCACATGGGAAAGCGCTGACTCCACCATGGCTTCCGGTGTTGGGCCCCCGAAACGCTCCAGAAGTCCTTTTTCCACCGACCCGCTGTTGACGCCGATCCGTATGGGCACACCCCGGGCCGAGGCAGCATCCACGACCCGATCCACCTCACGGGCCGAGCCGATATTGCCCGGATTGATCCGCAATCCCGCGATCCCAGCTTCCACCGCCTGCACCGCCAACCGGGAATCGAAATGGATATCAGCCACAAGCGGGACAGGCGCGGCGGCGCACAAGTCGGAAAGCGTAGCTGCCGCCGTCTCGTCGGGCACTGCCACGCGAACAATTTCGCAGCCCGCCGCTGCCAGGGTTCGGATCTGCCCCAATGTCGCGGGCACATCATGAGTGGGGGTATTGGTCATGCTCTGGACCCGGACAGGGTTGTTTCCGCCGACCCCGACCCCGCCGATATACACGCTTTGCGTGTGACGGCGCCTCGCTTGCGGATCCTGAGCCGCAGAGGATTGCGATTCCATTGGTTGTCCTTGTTGTTCAACTGCTGTGCGCCCAGGTGCAGCCTGGGCTTAGATCCAGAATATCCCTCAAAAATAGCCGAGACTGCGCAGGGTGTCCAACTGGCCCTCCTTGTCCTGGTTGCGCCCGGCCCGTTCTGCGCCGCTGTCGCAGCGGGTGCACGGCTGGCATCCCAGGGACCGATAGCCGTGGTCGTACAGGGAGCAATATGGGATCCCGCTTTGGATATGCATGGCCCAGACATCCATTTCCGTCCACGCCAACAAGGGGTGCACCCGCAAATGGGACGGCCTATCACAGGCCTCTTTAGCCGCCCGCTGACTCCGGGACGGATGCTCATCACGGCGCAGCCCGGTTAAAAGGACCGCTATATCCAGTGCGCGCAGTCCTTCCTGCAAGGGGGCGATTTTCAAGTCTCGACAGCATTGGACGACATCTTCGGCCACCGGATACGACTCCAGGTCAGTCTGCGGCCGACAAACGTGGACCGCGACCTGCCACCGACGGGCCATGTCCTCGCGAAAAGCGATGGTCTCAGGAAATTTCAAGCCAGTGTCCACACTCAGGGCCCGGACCTCTTCAGGGCGTGCTCTGCCGTTGTCAATCAACCACTGCCGCCACAACCACAAAAGCAGGGTGGAATCCTTGCCCCCCGTCCAGGCCACGGCGATCCGGTCCAAGGGGGCTGTGGCCGCGGCCTCGGCAAAAATCGCTTCTGTTTCTTGGCGCTTCTCCTCGAGACTCATCACTGCTGTTTCTCCTCGGACCGTTTTGCAGATCTCCAGCACTGGATTTCGACATCTCCGTCCAGCGTTCCGGTGGTGTTCCGGGCCATGCCACAAAAAAGGGCAGGAGGAAATCCCCCTGCCCCGGGCCTTCCGCACGGGAAGGCGTTATTTTCCCTTACAAACGGGCTAAATATCCCGCTTGCGCATGGCCAGGGAAATGCAGATCGCGGCCCCACCCCACGTCACGGTCAAGCCGATAATCATCAGTATAATGGATCCTGTCGTCATATGCGTTCTCCCTGCAGCAGGTTACTTGGTTTCCACACTGGCGGTTTTAGTGGCCTGGAGGATGAAGCTCAGGACGACGATACCGATCACGACCCCCCAGCCGTAGAGGGCCAAAGCCGAACCAGGATACCCACCGTAGGCTTCCTTGATGTCGCCGATCAGGTTCATAATCGCCATGTACCCAAGCACGATCGGGGTGATGACCTTCAGGCAAAACAGCCACCAGCTACCGATGGTGAAATCGGAGAGCTTGTTGACATGCTGCCGGATGGTATCAGTCTTGAACAGCCAAGCCAGGACAATAACTTCGACCAAGCCGGTAAAGACAATACCGAAGTTATTGATGAAGTGGTCGACGATATCCAGCACGAGCAGGCCGCCCCGGGTCACGAAGACGATACTGATCAGCCCGCCGACAATGGCGTAGGCCGAAGTCGTGAATTTCCGGCTCCAGCCGTACTTGTCCATCAAGGCGGAACAGCAGGCCTCGCTGATGGAAATCATCGAACTCAGGCCGGCGCAGAACAAAGCCAGGAAGAAGAGGACGCCAAAGAGCGTCGAAGCTGGCAGGAGGTTGATCGCTTTCGGGATAGTGGCAAAGGCCAAGCCGACACCGGAGCCAACCACTTCGTCAACGCCAACGCCTTGTTGGGCGGCCATATAGCCCAGAACACCGAAAACCATGATGCCGGCCAGCATGCTGAACCCGCAGTTGACGAAAACGGTGATAAAGCCGTTATTGTTGATGTCCGAACGGCTGGGCAAATAACTGGAATAGGTGATCATGATCGCGAAGGCCACACTCAGAGTAAAGAAAATCTGCCCGTAGGCCGCGGTCCAGACCTTGTAGTCCATGATCGCCGAGAAATCCGGCCGGAAAAGCCATTGCAGTCCGTCGGCGGCGTTGGGCAAAGTCACCGCCCGCCCGATCATGATCAGGATGAGCACAAATAAAACGGGCATGAAAATCTTGTTCGCCTTTTCAATGCCCTTCTTGACCCCGCTGAACAGCACTGCCCAGTTAATGACCCAGACGGCCAGGGTCGTGGCAAAGATGGGCCAACGGATACCACCGAACTTCATCGGACTATCGGTGAGTTGCAAAAAGGAACCGAAAAAGAAATCGCCGGGGTTTTCCCCCCACCCTTGACCAAAGGCGAGAAAAACGTAGTTCAGCGCCCAGCCGATAACCGCGACATAGTACACGGAAATGACAAAAGCCACGAAGGTTTGCCACCAGCCGATCCATTCCCAGTTCTTGGAGACCTTGGCAAACGTCAAAGGAGCCGAACCGCGATGTTTGTGGCCAAGGCCGAACTCAAGAATGATAATCGGTATTCCGGCCGTCAGCATGGCGAAAAAATACGGTATGAGAAATGCTCCACCACCATTTTCATAGGCCATATAAGGGAAACGCCAGATGTTTCCCAGTCCAATGGCCGAGCCCACAGCTGCCAGGATAAAGCCTACCCTGGTTCCCCATTCTTCACGTTGTGCCATAGCCCCTTCCTTGTGCAGTTAGAGATTTGCGAAACACACACCGCCTGTAGCGCCGTCATGGCGAGCCTGGGCAATCGGTTGAAGCCCCGGGACAGGCCACGGTTCTACAAATATAACAAATAAGGCAACACCTTTGCTGATTTTGCCTTCAAATGCAAGCCAAAAGCGAAAAGATCCAGCCCGTTAATGAAGGGCGGAACACGGATGCAAAACGTTGACCAAAAGGCACAATCATTACAGGGGCAGGAGCCTTCGAAACTTCTCGTACTTTCAAGGAGTTAAAAAACATTGTCTCCTGAAGGGAATTTCGCTAAAAACGACCTTTTCCCGTTACCCGATTCTCACGGCCAGACCCTGCGATTTAAAGAGGCGTCAACGCCGCCGGTTGCGAAAGACTGTGCAGCCTGTGCAGCGGGTCTGCCTCGCCTTTTGCCCAGCACACCGTGTGCCAATGCGCCCGGCCCGCGAAGCGGCTGGTGCGCACTCGCTCTTCACACCGTGAGGAACAGGGCAGGCCCGTATCCATTGTGATCCAGGGCAACGACACTCCGCGCACACTTGTAATCCGAGCCGAAAAGTTATTGCACCGCCTATGACACACGACAAAAAAAGTGCCCCCCCGCTGACCAACCAACTCCTCCGCCTTGACCGTGACCTGACCAAAATGCTGATCCGCCGTTCCCAGTTGCTGGCGCAATCCGCTCAGGAACGCAAGGAACGCAAACAGTCCCTTGTCGACCCAGGCCAGGAAAAACGCTTATGGGTGCTGTGGCAGCAAGTCCTGCAGGAAAGCGGCATGGATCCCCGCCATTGGCGGCATATTTTTCAAACCATCAATGGGCTGGCCTACGGCCAGGCGGAACGCACGCCGGATCGCCCCCTGACCGTCTATCCGGCGACGTCCGCTATGGATGTCGACCTCCCAGGACCTACAGATACAGCTGAGGCCCGTCTCTGGTCGACTGCGGCTCTGGCTTCCGGACAGCCGCTCCAATTAAACGGTGTCCTGGCCAACGACACCCTCCACGAATTCGTGACAGCCGCGAACCAGGTCGAGGCCTCGCTGTCGCGGCAAGAAGAACAATTGGCCTGCCCCGCAGACACCACTTTACATTTCAACGGGGCCACAGTGCACGCTGGGGGGGATTTCTTCAACCTGGCGCTGGTGATGATGCTCTCGCTTCCGGAACCCGGCAACACCAAAATTACCGGCAGCAGTCTGTTGCGCCTTGAGGACCTTTCGCTGACCACCGAACTCTTTGCCCAGCTCGGCAGTCGCCTGGTCTTCCTGACCCCCGGGAGCAACAGTGTTCCCCTGCGCATGGAACGCAGCGGCCATCTTCCTGCGGAAGTCGATTTTCCAGACCAGGCCCCGGCTGCATTTTTGGCGGCCCTGCTCATGGCCGGCCTCCGTTTCCCGCGCCGGTGCGTCATTCGTTGGGGCGACCGGCACGCCGACGCCCCGGAAGTGATTCGGGCCCTGGACATTCTCGAGCGGATCGGCGTGACCATCTCCCGCTCGGAGAGGACGGTAGCCATCGATCCCGGTCGAGCGCAATTGCCGCAATCCGTCACTCCCGGGCTGGATCCGGTCCTGTCCAGCTTCCTCCTGGCGCTGCCCCGCATCAAAGGCGGCCAGGTCCGGCTTCAGGGGCGCTTAGACACGGCCAATCCGGTGACCCAATCCATGCTCGGCATCCTTGGCGCCAGTGGACTGCATTGCGACCACGACGCCCAGGCTGTGGTCAGCACCCTCCAGGAAGGCACGACCTTGGACCGTCTCCGGGGCTACGGTCCGATTCTCCCCCTGGCCACGGCCCTGTCCGCCATTACCGGCGCCACCCTGCAGGTCGATGACCCTGCCGAGCGCCGAGCGGTGGTCTCCTTCTTGGACCAACTCGCCTGTCCGTACAAAATCACCGACCACGGACTGAATCCCGGAAAGCCCTCTGCGGCTCCTGAACTGCCCTTTGCGGCCGAAGGCCCGAACTGGGGATTGGCTGGGGCACTCTACGGGTTGCGCTTCGGTCCGCTCCAATACGCCAACCCCGGTGACATCTCTTCGGCATGGCCCAAATTCTGGCGGATCATGCGGCACTTGCCCAAACCGCAGGCAGCCCCGCAAACGCCAAAAACGGAGGCAACAGACAATGGTAAACGGCGACGCCGGCGCATCGTCAAATAGTGCCCCCCACGCACAGCGCACGCAGATAGAAGCGGAAATGCAGCGGCTGCAACAGGATGCCCGTGCCTGTGCAGAAAAAATCCAGAACTTTATGCTCCAGGAAGATCCCGCCCAGGGAATCTTTTATGCCCAGGAAATCCACGGATTGCGTCAGGAAAAACTCCGGCTGGAAGTCGAAGCGGACCTGCTGCAAAAACGACTGAACAGAATGGCGCACGAAGAGGCCCCCTAAGCGCATGGCCACTGCACGCGCCCTGCTCATTGGCCCTGAGGATCGTCTCGCGAAGACCATTGCCCACCTCCCCCTGCCCGCCAAACCGCAGACGGAGAAGCAATGCATGATCGTCGGAGCCCTCTGTCCGGTCGTTTCCTCGGCAACAGCCGGCACCTGGCCTGTTCCGGCTTTCACTGCTTGCCACGAGGCCCTCGCCGCAACCAGTCCGGATTTGTGTCTTTTTCTTGTCCCACCGACGGACCTTCCAGAAGGGTTCGGGCAGGACATCCCCCCTGCGGTGGAACAGTTGGGGCCGCTGGCGAGCCGGTGTCTGCTGGAGAGCCTCATTGAGACAGCCCGTCTCGAAAAACGGGACCACCATTGGCAGCATTTCACCCAGAATCTTATCGACGCCGTGCCCAGCGCGATGGTTGTCTTTGACAGCCACGGCCACGCCGCCTACTGGAATGCCGCCGGTGAACAGCTCACAGGGCAAAAAAAACAGGAGATGGAGGGCAAAACCAGCCTCGGCCGAACGCTTTATGACCGCGAACGCCCCTTGCTGGGACAACTCATCCTGCATACGACCGATCCTCACGAACTGCGACCCTATTACCCGGAGGGCATTGAAATCCTGCCCATGGCTGAGGGTGTCCGCATACGAGGCTATTTCAGCACGTTGAAAAAAGATCTCCAGGGATACTACGAAATCGCCGCCCGCCAGATCCGCTCCGGGGATCGCCTGTTGGGCGCGGTTGAACTGATCCACGACCTCAATTCCCTGCACGAACTCCAAAACGCCATCGGCCAACAGGAGCAACAGCTCCAGTCCCTGATCGCCAATGTCCCCCTGCCCCTCGTCCAGACCGACGCCGAGGGCACCATCCAGGTCAGCAACCGGTCGGCCGCCCACCTTTTTGACCTGGAATCCCTCGGAGCCTCCGAGCAGATCCGGGGACAGAACCTTTTCGAGCTGTTGCCGGAACTGGCGTCCCAACTCCCGTCGGCCGAGGACCAACGCCCACTGTTTCCCTCCCGTAGCGAAGAAGGCTCCGGGACCGTGACCTATTTTCGGGACAAGCAGGAATGGGAGATCTCCTACTTCGTGCTCAAGGAACAAGGCGAGGTTTCGGAAATCATCTGGACCTGGCGCAACGTGACCAGCCAGGAAGAAGAAAACCGGCTCCACGCCGCTTTGGCCGTGGCCGGAGCGATCAGCCACGAGCTGGCGCAGCCGCTGACAGCGATCATCAACTCCGCCCAACTTTTGGAGTCGGCCAGCGAAGCCCACAACGAGCGTGCCCAGCGCCACGCCGCTATCATCCACCGCGAAAGCGAACGGGTTTTTGACCTCTACCACAAACTCCAGAATATCAACCGCTACAAACTCAAAGAATACCTGGACACCCACATCTTTGACCTCGACGGTTCTGTCCAGCCACTGACAATACCAGCACACGAGGAGTAACGCTCATGGGCCAGACGCTCAGTCACAAGATCATCAAGAACCACCTCCTTAGCGGGACACCTGCCCCCGGTGAATCCATCGGCCTGCGCATGGACCAGACCCTGACCCAGGACGCCACTGGCACCATGGCTTGCTTGCAATGGGAAGCCATCGGCCTGGAGACGGTCCAGACCGAACTCTCGGTCAATTACGTCGACCACAATACAATCCAGATGGGGTTTCGCAACCCGGACGATCACCGGTATCTCAAAAGCGTTGCCGAGCGCTACGGCATGATTTTCTCGCCGGCTGGCACCGGTATTTGCCACCAACTGCACCTGGAGAATTTCGCCCGTCCCGGCAAGACCCTGATCGGGTCGGACAGCCACACCCCGACCGCCGGTGGCGTCGGAAGCCTAGCCATCGGCGCCGGTGGACTCTCCGTGGCCCTGGCGATGGCTGGCGAACCTTATACCTTGCCCATGCCGCGGATCATCGGGATACATCTGGACAACGCCTTGACTGGTTGGGCCTCAGCCAAGGATGTTATCCTCGCCCTTTTGGGGCAGCTGAGCGTGAAGGGCGGCGTCGGGGCGATCATGGAGTATACCGGACCCGGCGTGGCCAGCCTGACCGTGCCCGAACGGGCGACCATTACCAATATGGGCGCCGAACTCGGGGCGACGACCTCCCTGTTTCCCAGTGACGAACAGACACGGCGCTTTTTGCGGGCCATGCACCGCGAAGCCGATTTCGAACCTTTGCAGGCCGACGAAGACGCTGTCTATGATGAGCTGATCACCCTGGATCTGGCCCGGATCGAGCCCATGGCCGCCTGCCCCCACATGCCGGACAAAGTGGTTCCTGTGGCCGAACTCGACGGCTTGGCCGTCAACCAGGTGGCCATCGGTTCCTGCACCAATTCCTCCTACAGTGATCTCAAAGCGGCCGCGCTGCTCCTCCAGGGGCGTCAACGCCATGAGGACACGGACCTGCTCATCGCCCCCGGCTCCAAACAGGTCCTGAAAATGTTGACCCGCGAAGGGTTGCTCGATGCCTTTCTCGATAGCGGCGGCCGCCTGTTGGAATGCGCCTGCGGTCCCTGCATCGGCATGGGCGGGTCGCCCTCAAGCGGCGGCGTAAGCGTGCGGACCTTCAACCGCAATTTTGAAGGGCGCAGCGGCACCCAGGACGGCCAGATCTATCTGACCAGCCCACTTGTCGCCGCCCAGGCGGCTTTGGACGGACGGTTCACCGACCCCGCCACCTGGGGACCGGCTCCGACAAAACCGGAACTGCCGGCGGACGTCCCGGATATCAAGAATCTTTTCCTCTATCCCCCACAGGATCGCAGCAAAGTCGAGGTCCAGCGCGGGCCGAACATCGTGCCCCTGCCGCCGTTCGAGCCTCTGCCTGAGACCCTCGCCGTGCCGGTGGTCCTCAAGGTCGGCGACAACATCACCACCGACCATATCCTGCCGGGTGGCCCGCAAGTGACCGCCCTGCGCTCGAACATCCCAGCCATCAGCGAGTATATTTACAGCCGTGTCGATCCCGAGTTCGTGACCCGGGCCAAAGACGCCGGCCAGGGGATCATTGTCGGAGGCGAAAATTACGGGCAAGGATCCAGCCGGGAGCACGCCGCCCTGGCGCCGCGCTACCTCGGTATCCGTGCCGTGGTGGCCAAATCCTTTGCCCGGATCCACCGGGCCAATCTGGTCAACTTCGGCATTGTTCCGCTGACCTTCACCAATCCGGCGGATTATGACGCACTGGAGCAAGGAACACGGCTCACCATCCCGGCCGCGACGCTTCGCGCCGGGGGAACCATCTCCCTGAGCAGTGCTGAAGGGGTGAGTATCGACGTCAGCAACGATTTGACGGAGGAAGAACTTGCCGTTATCCGTGCAGGCGGTAAGCTCAACGCCGTCAGGCACACGATTGAGGACTAACTGACTGTTGAAGAAATCCCTATAACGCAGGTCGTTCAAAAATCCCAAGGACCAGGCGACACCACGTTCAAGGTCAAAGCGTACCTATTCGTACGTACAAGTTTGAACGTATTGCAGCTGTCTGCCATTGGGAATTTTCATCGGCCTGCGAAGCCTGTATCCCTGGTACTGCTCGCTGGAGCTCATGATGGGACACAGGTCATAGAACTTTGAGGCTGGGGCCGGCACCGCGGTCCGCAACGCAAGACGATACCAGGCCAAGGACACAACCATGCTTGATGCCATGCGCAAAAACGCCCAGTCATGGGCCATTAAATTTCTGTTTGCCCTGATCATTCTTGTCTTCGTCTTCTGGGGCGTCGGCAACCTGGGCAATGACCAGGCCACAGTGGTCGCTGAAGTCCAGGGAGAAGCCATTCTCATCCGCGATTTTCAGCAGGCCTACCAACGCACGGTGGAAAACCTGCGACGCAAACAGCCCGACATCTCCAGAGAGGACTTTGAGCAGATGCAGCTCAAACGCCAGGTCCTCAACGATTTGATCACCAGCCAGCTCCTGTTCCGGGAAGCCAAAAAACTCGGACTGGCGGTCACCGCCCCCGAGGTCCGGCAATACGTGCAGCAGATGCCGGTATTCCAAAATGCCGACAAGCAGTTCGATCCGTCGCGCTATGAGCAGCTCCTGCGCGCCAATCAGCTCACCCCGGCCCAATTCGAAGCCGACCTGACCCGCAGTCTGCTGACCAACAAGATCCAGCGGGCGGTCAAACTGCCGGCTTCGGTCAGTGAAGCGCAGGCCAAGGATCTGTTCGCCTTCAGCCAGGAAAAGGCCCGCATGGAATACGCCCTGTTCGCTTGGCAAGACCAGCCTGGACTCGCTCCGAATGAAGAGGCGGTCAAACACTACTACCAGGAAAACCAAAAGCAGTTCCAGCGCCCGGCTCGCATGGAGATGGACTACCTCCTGCTGACCCCGGAAGGATTGGCCGCGGCCCAGCCCGTGAGCGACGAAGAGATCAAGGCCTACTATGAGGCCAATCCCGGAGAATTCGAACGCCAGGAAGAACTCAAGGCCCGGCATATCCTGATCGAAGTCCCTGAGGGCGCCGATGACCAGCAGGTGACCGAGGCCCGAGAGCAGGCCCAGGCCTTGGTTGAGCGCCTTCGCGACGGCGCCGACTTAGCCGAACTGGCCCGGGAATATTCCGACGGTCCCAGCAGTGCCCAGGGCGGAGATCTAGGGTGGTTTGCCCGTGGTGAGATGGTCGAGGCTTTCGAAGCGGCCGCCTTTGCCCTGGACACCGGCGAAATCAGCGATCCTGTCCGGACCTCCTTCGGCTTCCACGTCATCACCGTTGAAGACCGCAAACCTTCCGGTACCCAACCCTTTGAGGAGGTGCAGGACGAAATCCGCCAGGAAATCGGCGCTGACAAGGCCGCTCAAAAAATGTCCGACCTGCTTGATGAAGCCCTGGATCTTATCCTCTCGGGAAAGAGCCTGAAGGATACTGCCGCAACACTGGAGATCCCCCTGCGCCACAGTGGCCCCTTCACCCAGGCGCAAGGCCCTGAAGGCATCGAACTGGACAAAGAACAGCGCGAAACGCTGTTCACGCTGACTCCCGGCGAGGTCACCGATACACCGCTGTTGCTCGACAACGGGTACCTGATCGCTAAGCAGACCGACTTCTCACCGGCTCAACCACGGGAACTCAAGGCGGTCCGCGACCAGATCGAAACGACGCTGAAACGGGAACAAGGCCTGGAAAAGGCCAAGGCGGCGGCTGAAAATGTTCTCGCCCGACTCGAAGCCCCTGACCAGGACCTGGAGCGGGAAACATCCACCAGTGAACCGTTCGGCCGTCGCGGCTTTATTCCCGGCCTGGGGATGAACCCGCAATTGGTCGAGAGCGTATTCAACGCTGAGCAGGGCCAATGGCTGGAGAAGCCGTACAAGGTCCAGCAAGGCTATGTCCTCGCCCGGCTTGCCGAACGCGTAGCCCCGGATATGAGTAAATGGGAAGAGCAGCAAAGCCTTTGGGTTGGCCAACTCCAACAATCCCGCAAGCAGGCCCTGTTTCAAGCCTACCTGACCCAGTTGCGGGAAAAGGCTGAAGTCAAAATTGTCAATCCCGGGGTGCTCGAATACTGATCCAAAGCACTGCCTCGACACTCCTCTTTCGACAGACAAAGGCCCCGTTTCCGGTCCGGAAAACGGGGCCTTTGTTTGAAGAGAACTGTTCGTGGCTTCGAAATTTTCAGAACCGGTTCGCTAACCAGCACTATTCCTCTTTCGGGTCACTCTGTCCCTTGCCCTCCTGCGCCCGGAGGATCTCAGCGCGGCGGACGCTGGTCCCGCCGAACCGCTCCCGCACAGCATCCATAGCCGCGTCCAGACTGTTCCGGCGGGCCGAATCGGCTTCGAAAAAAGACAATTGGCGCCGCCCCGATCCCATTGGCGCCAAATTCCCCGCACTCAGACCGACCAGTCGTACCGGGCGCTGGAGTTGCTGTTGCCGCAAAAGAGTCACCCCGGCGCTGTACAGATCCTGAGTCGATTGGGTGGGAGGGGAAAGCTTGCGGCAACGGGTGAAGGTCGTGAAATCGTCGTAACGGATCTTGAGGGTTACGGTCCCGGCTTCCATGACCTCGCGCCGCAATTCCCGCCCAATACGCTCGGCCTCATGCAACAGCCACGAGATCAAAATCGCCTCGTCCTCTGTATCCTGAGGCAGAGTGTGCTCGGCGCCGCAGGACTTGGGGGCGTGATACGGCTGGACCTCGGAATCGTCGATCCCATGGGCCCGGGCCCAGAGCTGTTTGCCCCCTTCTCCAAGACGGTCCGTCCAAAACGCCTCACTGAAACGGCGCACCGCCCCGACAGATTCCACACCGAGGCGCTCGAGCAGGGCGCTGGTTCGCGGCCCAACTCCCGGCAATTTGCGCACCGGCAGCTTGTCCAGAAAGGTCTGCAGCTGCTCCGCCCGGATCCAGGTCAATCCACCGGGTTTGTCCCAGTCCGAAGCGATCTTGGCCACAAATTTGTTGGGAGCAATGCCAATAGAGGCCGACAATCCGGTTCGCACCCGGATAGCCTGTTGCAAAGCCCGCCCCACCTCTCCCGGGGGGCCCAGCAACCGCTCGGTGCCGGTGATATCCAGATAGGCTTCATCGATGGAGGCCTGCTCCACGCATGGAGAGAACCCGTCCAGCACGGTCATGACCTGGCGGGAGAGTTCTTTGTAGCGTTTGTGGCGCCCGTGGCAAAAGTTCCCATTGGGACACAGTTTGCGGGCCTGGGAAATGGGCATCGCTGAACGTACGCCAAACCGCCTGGCTTCGTAGGAGGCTGCGCTGACCACACCGCGCTCGCCGCCGCCGACGATGACCGGCCTCCCCTGGAGTTCCGGATAGTCCTGTTGTTCGATGGATGCGAAAAAGGCGTCCATATCTACATGGAGGATCCAGCGTTGCATCCACGGCCTCATTGGGTTGGGTAATGAAAAAGAAGGAACCGCTTGACCACATCCCCTCGCCTGCCCCACAACAGGACCATCGGTGGGGCGAGAAAGCCCACCCGGCGCCTGAGGTCGGATTGACCGGCCAACCGCCCGCCGCCAGAAAACCACCCCGACAGGAGGCATCTATGGCTCAGAATACCTTGACATGGCACGGCCATGCGAATTTTCAGATCACGACCCCCAACCTGGATATTCTCATTGATCCCTGGTTCGAGGGCAATCCCGCGGCAATTACCGAATCCGGCGAGGTCGGCAAGGTCGATCTGGTCTGTGTCACCCACGACCACCAGGACCACATCGGGCAAGCCGTGGATATCTGCCGTTCCAGCGGGGCCCAGTTTCTGGGCATTGTGGAGACGGCTGGAAAAGTCGTGTCCGACGGCCTCCCCGCGGCCCAGATCGTCAACGGCATCGGTATTAATATCGGGGGCACGGTCCGCGTTCAGGATGTCGATATCACGATGGTCCAGGCCTTTCATTCTTCGGCCAGCGGAACGCCGGTCGGATTCATCTTCCGGCTTGAGGACGGTTTCACCATCTATCACGCTGGTGACACAGGCATTTTTTCCAGCATGGAACTCTTCGGCCAGCTCTATGACATCGATCTCGCCATTTTGCCCATCGGCGGCATCTTCACCATGGATCCGCGCCACGCCGCCCTGGCCTGCAAACTTCTGCAATGCAAACGGGTCGTGCCCATGCATTGGGGCTCCTTTCCCGTTTTAGAACAAAATACCACCAAATTCGAGGAAGAGATCGACAAGGTCGCTCCGGACACGGGCATTTCTGTGCTCGAGGTTGGCAAGCCACTACAATTGCCGGACAAATCCCTTTGCGAGTGCTAACTGGCAGTTGAAAAGCGCCTTGTTTCCAGGACATTGCCGATTCCGAAGAGACCCGACAAAAAGGCACCCGAGCAGAGCGCTGAACACGATTCAAGACCTGAAACGCCTTGCCGCTGTATTTCCATTGGGAAATTTACGCCATCTTGCCTTCTCTCCCGTTCGGGAACACGGCAGGAATTGCCGTGTTCCCGAACGTCCATTCATGGGCAACACTCAGGGCGCAAATAGGTCCATTCCCACGCTCTTTTCCAGGCCGGAAGCGCCACTCCAGAACCGGATGCCCACCTAACGAGTTCCACTCTTCGAATCCGGTTCTGGAGTTGCGAAGACGGCCGGGAAGGTGCCTTCAGCGCCTGAGGAACCGTTGCCCTCTACCAACGCCCTCGTCCCCATTATCAGCGAAGCCCTACAAAACCGCCCTCGCTCTTTTTCCAGGCCGGAAGCGCAATTCCAGAACCGGATGCCACCAACACAATCACCAAACTGAGACGGAAAACCTTCAGCGGGAGCCTTTTTCCGCCCTGGCGCGCAAATACGCGGCCAAAGTCCGTGTCCGCTCGGGATCACCGACCTGCCCGACCGCCTCATCGACATATTTGAGTATCCCACGCGCTACCTGATCAAAAATCGCGCCCACTGTTTTTTCCGGCACAGCCGTGGCCTCGGCCCAGGCCACGCAGGGCCGATGTTCCAGCCATTCTGCCCCCTCATCGCTCGCTGCAGCCGCAGAGGGCTCCCAATGCTCCGCCTTGCAGACCAAACCGTAAAACGGGGCCACACCCCATCCCTGCCCCTGCCTGAGCAATGTAATATTTTCGACAGGCAACATCTCGTTCCCGAACACCCATTGCAATGCGCTCCATTGCAGAAGCCGTTTTTGATCCCGGATAGGCGCCACGCCGACCTGTTTCAAAAGCTGGAATCCCGTCTGCAAAAAAAACCTGCTGTCCTGGATCGGTATCCCGTTCGCGATCCCCAGGGCTTGTCCGAGGCTCTCGGCCCCCAATCTTTGAATCCCTTCTGCACCAACGGCTGATCTGTCAGCTCGTTGCACCAGCAGAAGCGGTTCGCGGGAGGTGGCCACCTGCATACTCGCTTGGACCGGCACTCCAGCCTTGGCGGCAAGCGCGAGGCACAAGGCTTCATTAGCCACACCCGCTTGGCGATCAAAAGGGGCCGTTTTCAGGACATGTGTGCTGGAACGTTCGCCCAGCGGCAAAGAAAACCGGTTTCTCTCCTGGACCACCGGCAAGGCCCTCCCGCTACCGGGAAGGCACAAACGCAACGATTGTTCCCCGGCCAAAAACGGACACTCGGCCAGCACCTCGGGAAGCGCCGTCAGAATCCGATCGTCCAGGGGCCGTTGTCCCGGTGGAACGTGCTCGGGGCCGTGCTGGGGCAGCGAAAAGGAAATGCGCCCCGGGCAATCCCCCCCGATAGCCGCGAGAAGGCCCAAGATATCGCTGTCGTCAATGTCCAGACATTGCGCCAGACGATGGCGCGCCCCCTGCTCCGGCAAGATACCACTCAAAAACGGGCGGACTACTGCATCGCCGTAGACATCCGGGCGCAACGGCAACCTCAGCGACAGCGGTTGTCTCCCAGACGATTCCAGCCATCCTGGATAATACTTGAACAGGAGTTGTCCGTCGCCGTCCCGCCAAGCATTGCCAACAAAAAACCCGTCCAAATAGACATTGACGGCCACGGTCATGAAGCATCCTCGCCCCGGGAACGCACGACCACTTCCAGACCCAGGCCTTGCAGCACTTCGAGGACCTTGGACAAACGAACCGTGGGCTTGCCCTGCTCGAGTTCAACGACGAACCGACGGCCGAGCCCCAAAAAGCCGGCTACTTCGTCCTGGGTCAGGCCATCCTCCAGCCGCTTGGCCTTGATCAATGCCGCGAGGGCCTCGGAAGTCGTCACCGCCTCATCGTCCATATGCATCCTCGTGCCATCCTATGGTCCCGCATTCAGGACTGATTGCCATTACATCCTCTCCGTTGCGGCGGACCCCGCCGCTCGGCAAGCAGCAGTTTCGATTCAGGAACGAACAAACCCAATGTGAGCGAACGGGAACGTATAGACCGTCCGGCAAGGGGTCAAGCCGTGTTGCCCCCCTGCTCATCATGGTCCACGGGGGTCCCGGGGGACAGTGAAGCCAATCCCCGGCGCAATTGGGCCGCTTTGGCCGCACCAATGCCTGGCAATGCTTCCAGTTCAGCTTCGGTTGCCTGACACATCCGCTCCAGGGTGCCGAAATGGTTCCACAACAAGTGGGCCGTTCGTGGACCGACTCCCGGCAATTCCTCGAGCCGGCTGTCCAAGCCCTTCGCCCGCCGCGTGCGGCGTTGCCGGCTCAAGACAAAGCGGTGCACGCTGTCACGGATGTGTTGCAGGAGAAGCAATTCCGCACTGCCCGGACGCAGGGCCACCGGATTTTTTCGTCCCGGTCGAAAGACGCGTTCCTCGAGTTCGCCGCCGCGGCGCTCCCCTTTGGCCAAAGCGGCCAGGGCGAAGGAATCCGCCGCAAGACCGGCCTCCTGTCCTTCGTTAAGCCCTTTTTGTACTGCCTGGAGCTGACCCTTGCCACCGTCAACCACGATCAGATCGGGCCAGGGCGGTCCGGAACGAAGCCGGCGCCGCGCCCATCCCTGGAGAGCGGCATAGTCATCGGCTGCCCCCTCGAGTTCCGGGAAGGCATAAATCCGGTAGGCCTCCTTGTGCGGTCGCCCGTTCTCAAAGACGACCTGGCCCACGACCATCCCCTGGCCACCGAAATGGGAGGCGTCGACGGCTTCGATGCGCTCCGGCAATTGCGAGAGTCCAAGCCGGTCCTGAAGGCGTTCGAGAGGGGGCTCGACCGTTTTCCGCGCCCGATCTCCCGCCTGGACGGCATTGGTTTCGGCCAAGGATACCAGTTTGCGTTCCTGCGGCCCATGGGCGGTGGCCAAACGGACAGGGCCGCCGCGGCGCTCACTCAATATGTCCTCCAGGACCGCATCTTCCATGGCAAAGGGGAGCACGATGCGCTCCGGGATATACCGGCCAGGGCTGTAGAACTGGAGCACAAAGGAGCGCAGCACCTCTTGCGCCTCTTCCACAGCGGTGGACTGTGCCGAGGCCGTCTCCTCCTGGAGACCCAGCTCGTCTGTCCCGTCTTCTTCAGCCCAAAAAAAGCTCTTCTGATCCAGCAGCTGCCCCTGGCGCACGAAAAGCAGCCCTAGCGCCACACCGCCAACCGTGCGCCCCAATCCGAGCACATCGCGGTCCTTGCCGCCGGGAAGAACCGCGACCTGCTGCTCCACGGTCTGTTCGACAGCCTGGATCTGATCCCGCAGACGGGCCGCATCTTCAAACCGCAGATCCTCTGACGCCGCTTGCATATCCGCCCGGAGCCGGCGCAGCAGTTCCTTGGAGCGGCCGGTCAGAAACAGTTCCACCTGCCGCACCACCTCCTGATACTCCTGCCGAGGGATATCGTAGACACACGGGCCCAGACACCGACCGATATTATATTGCAGACAGGGCCGGACCCGGTTGTTGAAGGTCGTTTGTTTGCATTTGCGCAGCGGAAACAAACGATTGAGCAGTTTCCAGGTCTCTCTGGCCGCCACCGCAGAAGTGAAAGGCCCGAAATAGGTCGACCCGTCCTGGACCACCCGCCGGGTCATGCTCAAACGGGGAAAGGGGTGGCGCTTGTCCAGTTTGAAAAGGACGTACGACTTGTCGTCGCGCAAAATGATATTGTAACGGGGCCGGTGCTTCTTGATCAGGCTGTTTTCGAGCAGAAACGCTTCTTTTTCCGTTTCCGTGCACAATGTTTCAATAGACCAGACCTTGTCCATCATGACCCGCGTTTTGCGCGGCAGACGGTCTGGTTCCTGAAAATAGGAAGCCAACCGCTTGCGCAGCACCTTGGCCTTGCCGACATAGATCACACGGCCCCGTTCGTCCTTCATCAGATAGGTCCCCGGGCAATCCGGGTATTCCTTGGCTCGAAAAGGTTTCATAGCCCTATTGAACTCCTGACTGGAACAGGTTGAGACACCCGTTTCCTTGATCACAATGAAAAGTTCCGGCAATCGCTGCCACGAAATCCAACGGAGAAAATGGGACCGTCAAGACGCCTGATATAAGTGCAATGGACCGAAACGACTTTCCTTTGTGCCCCCTCTTGGAGCCAAGATGGGAAGAAACGACCGCCCCGGACAGATCCTGCTGATCCATCCGGGGCGGTCGCGCATGTTCCCGTCAGGGCGATTCGTAACCCAAGGACCTCAGGTGGAAACCTGAACCCGAAAAGCTGTTTGGGGGAAGAGATATCCCCGGCTCAGAGCAATCAGGAAAGTCCGCGAGATTGCCCGCCCTACGAAGCGTTTTCTTGCAGATATTCCCACTTGGAGAGAATATTGTTCGCGATCCAGTTGGTGTCCCACCATTCCACCGGATTGACCGGCTGCCCGGAGACCAGCATAGCAAAATGGAGGTGGTCGCCGCCGGCCAGCCCCGTGGCGCCGGTCTTGCCGATAATCTGCTCCTTGGTCACCTCTTGACCTTCCTGGACCATACTCTTGCTCAAGTGGGCGTACAGGCTTTGCAAACCGAAACCGTGATCGATGACCACCACATTGCCATAGATTCCCAGAAAATCGCTGAAGACCACCCGACCTGAATTCGCGGCCGGGACTTCGGCTCGCGCCACTGAAGCCAGATCCACGCCCAGATGGGTCGCTCGGTCGATGGCCTCTCCACCATGGACATACGTCCGTTGGTCGCCGAACGATGCCCTGCGGGCGGCGTTCGGCAGGCGCAGGAACTTGCCCTCCCACAACCGTTTGGCCACCGTTTTTTGACCGACCTCCCGCAACCAGGACCGGTTTTGATCCCGCATGGGTCCGTTGACCTGCAGAAAAACCTGAAGCAAGGTCCCGGCCTCCGGAAAATCATTCTGAAATTGCGGCATCTTGGCCTGCAAAAAGGCATCGGAAACCCGAATGCGGTCCTGGGGGAAATTGCGGGCATTGACGTGATACGTAAACCCGGTCCTGAATTTGTTCGCGGCCCGGTCTTCAGCCACAAGGACGGGGTGGTCCTCTCCTGGTGTGGCGAAATAGGGGAAGGCAAACAGACAGATCCAGTCGTCGTTTTCGGTCTGGTAGGCCGGGAAAAAGCTCTCCCCGATCTGCACCCCAGCCCGAGCGAGGGGTTCGCTGGCCGAAAAGGTAACCATCCCCGAGCCACCCTGGTTCAGGTTATGGTGCACAGACTGCACCCCGACCGAGGGCATGGTCGTGTCCAGGGTAAATTGGTGCTGCACTTGGGCGATATTCCCCTTGCCCAGCCGGCGCCAGGAGCGATCCGTGGCCACGACCTGCAACTCGAACGGGGCCTCGCGCAACCCGAGATTCTTCAAAGAGAAGGCTTGCTGCCATTGTCCGCCTCGAATGTCCGTCGGGGGCAGGACCTGAATCCGGGTCCCATTCTGGACAGCCGTGACGGTCACCTGCCGTAACCCACTGTCCGGATCCTGCAACGCGACTTCGAGTTGGGCATCCTGCCCGATATACGAGGTTTGCGGTGTCAGGGTGATTTGCGGGGGAGTGCCTTCCGCATTCAAGAAATACAGCGTTCCTCCGCCTGCCAGGAGAAGCAGAAGCAGAAAAACGAGAAACGTGCCTTTACGTGAGGATCCTTGTCCTTTTCGCCGTGCCATATAATCGTGTCACCTTGGTCTTGTGTGTGGAAAAGAAATGGACCAGGGAGAGCCCCTGGCCCCTGCTCTGGCTTAGAGATAGCCCCACGTCTGGAGCCGTTGCCGGGCGTATTGGGCCTGCTCCCCGCTGGCGCCGCTTTGCAGAAAACGGGCGTAGGCCTCGGCGGCCTGCTGCTGGCGCTGGGCGCCCTCGAGGGCCAATCCCTGGAGGAAAATAGTGTTCGGATTTCCCGGCAGTCGCTCTTCATACCACCGGAATTGTTCATAAGCGCCGTCGTATTCTTTTTGGCCCAGCAGGGTGATCCCCAGAAAATGCGCTGCCTGCGGCTCTTGCGGGTAAACCTCCCGCGCGTGGGTAAAATAGCGCTCCGCATCTTTCGGGGCATCCTGGAGCAAGCGGCATTTGCCCATCATGACCAAGGCGGTGTAATCCCGAGGGGCGGCTTGCAACGCCCGCCGCAAGGAACGCTCGGCCTGATCGGGATTTTCCGCGCCCAAGGCTTTCTCCCCTTCCTGCATGGCCTCAATGGCCTCCTGCATGGCGCGAATCGGCGCCAAATGGTCTTTGTACCGCTCCCGGTTCAGCGCCAGTTGCCGGCCAGTCTGGTACTCATTTTGAACCCGACTGACCGCCGTGCGGTACCGCTCCTCGGACATGGGGTGCGAAGAAAACATCTGATCGATGACAGAGGGTTTACGGGAGGACATACCGCGCAGGACATCCATGAGACCAACCATCCCCCGGGGCGCGTACCCAGTTTGAACCATATACTGCATACCAAGGGCGTCTGCCTGCCGTTCATCGTCCCGACTGTATTTGGCCAGCAGCGCTCCGGCTCCCAAGCCGCCTAACTGCATCAGGGCCTCGGCCGAAGCCCCCCCGCCAGCGGAGGCGGCCACAGCGCCGGCACCTCCCAAAAGTCCCTGCAAAAGAACCCCGGTGGACATCCTCGCCGCCGTGTGCCTGGCGTTGACGTGCCCAAGTTCGTGACCGAGGAGAGCCGCCAATTCGGCCTCGTTGTCCAATTCGAGCAGGATACCCCGAGTTACCGCAATGGTACCGCCGGGAAAGGCATAGGCGTTGGCGTAGACCGCGTTGACCGGGAAAAAACGGTACGGCATGTCCGGCCGGTGCGTCCGCCCCGCCAACTCCTGACCTACGGAAGCGATATACCTTTGGAGTTCCTGGTTTTGTATTTCCCCATAATCCGCGGAAAGTTGATGGGGACTTTTCTGCCGGTCCAGGGAGATCTCCTGATCCCGGGACACGAGCATCAATTCTGATTCTCCTGTCACCGGATTGGTGGCGCAGCCGCTCAACGTCCACCACACCGGGGTGGTGGCGGCCAGAACCGCCCAGTGCAATATGGTCCGACGCGATACGTCGGGAGCGTTTGACTCCATACAGTCTCCTGCAAGATCTCCTCGCCCCCTGGAAGCCCACGGTCCGTCATCGCCCGAGAAGCGGCGCTCCCGGACGGCGATCTGCGGCGGGAGGGAGGGAGAACAATTGAAAAAAAAAGCGGCCTGTGAAGACCGCTTGAGAATACAAAAAAAGCAAAGAACCTGGCAAGCCCGTGGAGGCGTTCATCTCAGCCGCGGAGGTTCGATCGGCTGCTTTTCCGGTAATTCATCCTGTACATTCCGAATATATTCCCGAATGGCGTCTCGGACCTCGCGGTAAACGTCCAAAATCGCTTTTTGGGTTGAAAGCGACCGGGCGAGTTGGGGCGGGTCGGGAAACGGGTGGTGGAGCACCACGGCCTGGCCGGGAAAAACAGGGCAGTGCTGGGCCGCATGGTCGCATAACGTAATCACATAATCAAAATCAAGCGATTCAAGTTCACTGAGGTGTTTGGAAAACTGACCGCTTATATCCACACCGGCTTCCGCCATGACCTCTCGAGCCTTGGGGTCGACAACCGTCTTGACCACCCCGGCCGAGGTTGCAGCAAGCGTATCCGGGAAGAAATGGTTGGCCCATCCTTCCGCCATCTGACTGCGACAGGCATTTCCGGTACACAAAAACAGCAGCCGGAGCTGTTCACTCATCTTCATCTCCATTTCCCTGTTTGCCCTCCGAAGCCGCGAAGGATCTCTCTACCTCGGCTGGACTTCAAAATCTCCTGCAAGCGACGTTTTGCACTATCGCAGGCGAAGACACTCAACCGGGCCCAATACTATTTCTGACAGCCGCATTCCACAGATCCAGCCGCTATTTCCGCACAATCATGCAGGACGTCATGGACCCAGCAATCGTCGGCACCGGCGGCCTCACGCATAACCAGAGCCAGGATATAGGCCAACTCCTGGGCAGTTGCCCCTGCGTCCAGGGCCTCTTTGTAGTGCTTGCGCACGCACGGCTGGGAACGAGCCTTGATCGACAGGGCGAAACAGATGAATTGGTAGGTCTTTTCGTCAATGAGCCGTTTTTCCTTGTACAAGGCGTCCATTTCATCCAATTTCTCTGTGAATTCAGGAAATAACTGAGCCAACATCCGCATAAACGCTCCTTTTTTGCTGCTTGTTTGGGCCCCGCGGGACGATCCAGGCTGGATGAACAGCCCTCCGGCTGCACTCCAAAAAATCGTGGCTCTTCGTCACAGGGCATGGAATTTCAAACGCAAAAGTTTGCCGTCTCTTCTGTGTGCTTCGAGCGAAAGGCCCGCACATTTTCTTGGTCCCGCCAAAAGGGGGAAACCGGACCGTGAACTGAATGCTCCCAGGCTGATTCCGATGCAACAAGGGCCCTCTTCGACACCTGGAATTCTGTTCCACTTGAGAGTCCGGAGGAGGCAAGGATCCCCCTTTGGCGGGATTGAGAAAATACCGGGCCGAAAGTGGGCACACAGAAGAGATGGCAAACTCCAAAAATCCACAGGATCCGTCAAAGAACCAAAATCGTTATGGAGCGGCACCTATCCAGCCAAGGACGTCCTGTTTTTTCGGAACCTTGCCAGTTACTTTGATCTGTCCATCGACAACAACAGCCGGTGTCGACAAGACCCCCATCTGGGCGATTTCCTGAAAATCACTGACCTTTTCAACCGTCGCCTCCACTCCCGCTTCTTGAAGCGCTTCACGAACGATCTGTTCCGTCTTTTCACAATTCGGACATCCTGGTCCCAAAACCTGAATACGCATACACGCCTCCTTCTCAATGACTTCTTACGCTAACTACCTGTTGAAAAAACTGGCATAATGCAGGTTGCTCAAAAATTCCAAAGGACAGCGAGAAAAATTCAAGGTCGCTGCCTACGTATTCGCACGTGAGTGGTGGAACCTTTTGCAGCTTTGCTGTCATTGGAAGATTTTTAACGGCCTGCTAAACAACTCCTTCCGCTCAACCACGTCTAAATGAGGGTATTGAACAGATACCCCACTAGCAGAATCCCCAGACCGACAACACCGATAAACACGGCAATGAGCCGAACTTTGAGCACCTTGCGCAAAATGACCATCTCCGGCAGGGAAAGCGCGATAACACTCATCATGAAGGCCAACACCGTGCCCAGGGCCGCGCCCTTGGCCATAAGGGCCTCCACGATCGGGATCACCCCGGCGGCATTGGTGTACATCGGGATACCGATAACGACCGCCAAGGGGACCGACCACCACGCTTGTTCGCCCATGATCGAGGCCATCATTCCTTCGGGTACGTAGCCGTGGATGCCAGCGCCGACACCGATGCCGATGATGACATAGATCCAAACCTTGCCGACAATTTCCTTGACCTGTTCCAGACCATAGTTCAGGCGATCACTCCAACTTTGCTCGGCAGGCTGATCTTGTACCGCTCCGGCGTGGATCTGCCGGACCCAGTCCTGGAGATGTTTTTCCAGGCGCAGGCGCCCCAGCGTCCACCCAGCCACGATGGCCACACCGAGTCCAGTCACCATATACAGCCCGGCCACTTTCCAGCCGAAAAGACCGTAGAGCAAGACCAGGGCGATTTCATTGACCATCGGCGCGGAAATCAGAAAGGAAAAGGTCACCCCAAGCGGGATGCCGGCGGACACGAAACCGATAAACAGGGGCACGGCCGAACAAGAACAAAACGGCGTCACCACACCGAGCAGGGCCGCCAGAACATTGCCCAGGGATTCGCGTTTGCCGGCCAAAATGGCCCGCGTCCGTTCCGGCGTAAAAAACGAGCGGATGACCCCAATGGCATAGACGACCAGGACAAGGAGCATGAGCACCTTGGGAGTATCATAGAGGAAAAACCGGACTGCATCACCCAGATGGCTTTCCGGCGAAAGACCCAGCAGATCGAAGGCGAGCCATTGCGAAACCGGCAGAAGTTGCTGGTAAACCGCTACCCAGAGCACAAGAGCCAGAGCCAGCATCCCCAATTGCCGGGCCAACCGAGGCCGCTCGCCGCCCTGCTGTGAAGAGTGGCCACTCTGGCAGGCACATGTTTCGGTTTCCAAAGGTTCCATGCACACAACTCCTTCTGAAGTTATTTTCTATTTTCCCAAAAAGCCAAATACAATCCCAAAAAAATACTTAGAGGGCTTCCGCTTTTCACTCCCACGGGCTCTAGCCCGTTGCTGGGCCTGGCTCAGCGCAAAGCCGAGCCCACAGCCTCCAAGTGGTCTGAAACCTGCTCCTGGAGCATGGCATCGATACAGTCCATGAATTGCCCAACGCAAGGAAGCCGCAGTCGGTAATAGACCTGATTGCCGCGTTTTTCGCTCTGGACCACGCCGGCTTGGCGCAACACGGAAAGGTGTTTGGAAACAGTCGACATGTCCGCGTCAACAAGTTCCTGCAGATGGCAGACACACAACTCGCCTTCGGCCAAGGCCTGAACAAAGCGCAGTCTGGTCGGATGTCCCAGGGCTTTGAAAACTTCAGCCCGGGCAGTGTAATAGGCATCAGGTTTGCGTCTTACGATCGTTTGCATACTTGGCAAAGTAACCAAATAGAGTCACCCTGTCAATGCCAAATCGCAGCCCCACCGGGGAAACATATACCGAAATCATACACCCGGTGGGGGAATTGTGAACGCGGCCTGAAAGCTGCCTTCAGCGCCACAAGCAACCAACGCCCTCCAGGCAACGCTCTGCCTGACTTCCCCTGCTTTGACTGGAATACTCACCCACGCTCTTTTTTCAGGCCGGGCGCACAATCGCCCACCGGGGAAACACATACCGAAATCACAAACCCGGTGGGGGGATTGTGAACGTGGTCTGATCTTCACTTCAATCAACCGCTTTGTCCACCGGATGGCGCCGCCTGCTGTTTCTGCTGCTTCCGTCGCCCCGTTCGAACCACCCGCTCCGGCAGGCCGACCCATTCATAGCTAATGGCCCCGAACTGGCATCCTTCATAGTAGCAGCGAAGACACCGTATGCAATCGTAATGGTTCGCATTCTCCCAGAATTTCACCCCCATGGGACAAACCTGATAGCATTTCTGGCAATGCACGCAGGCGTCTTCATCCCAGCGCATCCGGAAAAAAGAGACCTTGTTGAATAACGAATACAAAGCGCCCAAGGGACAAGCCACCCGGCAAAAAGGGCGGCTGGCAAAAACCATCCAGACCAGAAACCCCAGCAAAAGAGTCACCTTATGGGCGAACAACCACCCGACCATCGGCCGGAGCTGGCTCTGCAACCCCATGGCCGGCAGGCCGGCCTCTAGGGTCCCGGCTGGACAGATGTATTTACAAAACCAGGTCTGCCCAAAGCCAAAACTGTCTACGACAAACAGGGGGAGCAAAACTACGAACAAGGCCAGAATAGGATATTTGAGCCAGGTCAGAACCCGCGGGATGCCGAATTTCCTGGAGGGGATCTTGTGCACCAGCTCCTGGAAAAATCCGAAGGGACACACCCAACCACACGGCATGCGCCCCACGGCTGTGCCGATCAGACCCAGCCACCCCAGCACGTAGAGCCCGAAATGGTAATTCCCAGCCCCGAGGTTGAAGCGCACGGTCGCCAAGCTGTTCTGCAACGCCCCAATAGGGCAGGCCGTGGTCGCGGCGGGGCAGGACCAGCAATTGAGCCCTGGGGCGCAAACCGCCTTGAAGCGGCCGGTATAGATCCCCGACCCACTGAAAGGAAACAGCCAATACGCATTGGTCAGGAAGACAGCCACCGTCTGGATTATCCGCCGCAGAACCATCTACCCGATCCCTATGCAACTCAAACAGATGGTGGCGGCTTTTTCAAAAACAGCTCCCACTTCGCCGCTATTGAGTCCAACGAGAAAGACAATCAAAAAAACGGCCATCAACACGATCGGTCCTCGACGAGTGGTCCCGGCCATACTTACTCCTTCGGGCAGGTCAATTCAGTATGCAAGGATTGAAAGACCGCCTCACACAAGGCGTCGCCATCCATCTCCGGGTGACTGATCCAGATGGTCACACCCTGGCATTCATCGTCTTCAGCGGCGTATTCCAGGGTGTATTCAAGTCCCGGAACGGCCTCAGCCATCTGCGCGGCATAGGTTTGGGCCCGTTCCGGGGAGTGCAGGCAACAGCAAACCGCCACCGGATCTCCGGATCCCGCTTCAGCCCACAAAGGGACAGCGCTGAGGAAAATACAGACCAGTCCAATGAGAACCCCATAACGCATAGTTGACTCCTTTATGCCGGCGCAAAGCCGCTTCCTCTCTCGCCTCGTCGCAACAGGGAGGCGCTCGCAACCTGTTCAAAACCTCCAAGGGAGGCGGGGAAAAATGCAATCTCGCTGGAGAGTTCCAACGGGCTGATACTCCTACTGCTTGTCGAGCGCCTGTTCGACCACCCGGCGCAGCATAGCCGGCGGAACATACCCGGCGTGTTCCATGACCAACCCGTTTTGAGTAAAGAGCATCACCTTCGGGACTGCAGCGACTTCAAATTGCTGGGCTACACCGCCACCGTCGCGATACACAGGGAAATTGAGACCAAACTGGTCCACAAAATGCGGAATGACCTTGCTGTTATAGTCCAGAGACACACTGAGGATGACCAATTCCTCAGGAGAGAAATCCCGGCGCAGCTGAGCCAGTTCAGGCATTTCCCTTCGACACGGCGAACACCACGTGGCCCAGAAATTCAAAAGGACCACCTTGTCGCTTCGCTCCTCGTCAATCATCTGTTCAAGCTTGTCAGCTGAAATAGCCCCTTTGTATTGTCCCGTGGAGGCGGTGCTGATCGTGCCCACGAGCAGCACAATTCCAACCAGGCATATAGTCAAGCTCAAAACGCGTAACCGTCGCATAGTCGCTCTCTTTGTTAGAGGTTCACCCGGCCCTCGCAGGCCGAAGGCGCTCGTGATTCATACGTCGGAATGGGCTCCACTCAGCGGTAAACTGGCGCAAATTCAAAGGCGCAACGCTCGCTTCCCCACCCCATTTTTCTCGGATCTCTTGCTGAAAATTCAAGGACAAGTCCATAAACGGACGATTAACAGGTCAAATGTATCCCGGCAGCCATTCGCCGGCCAGACTGGAGGAGGGAATTGATCGTCTCCATCGCCTGGGCCGTGGGCTGTTCGATTGTTTCGATTTCCTCTCGCTGGAGGTAGTCCCGGACATCCGGATCCAATCGCATCAGCCCGGGTTTGCCCATCCCAAAGACGATTACCTCGGGTGCGGTGCGCAATAGATCACGGATGTCACCGAGCACGACCCGGTGTCCGCTTTCTCGCCACCAATGGGGAACCACCCGCCCTTCGAGAATCTTCACGTCTCGGGTATAGGTCTGCCCCTGGATGACGATGCGGCCGAATTTATACAATTCTATGAACATATACTTGCGCCTTCTCGTGAATATACAGTTCGGTCTTCCCGAATTACATGCATTGGCCACACTCGGCTCTGGAACTAAATCACTAATATTTTTAGCATATTATGTACCGCGAATGAAGAATAAAACGAGCAAAAGCCCGCAGCCTCAATGCATCTCTCTGACCCAGTCTGGACTTCAAGACAACAACATCATGCCGTGGTCAAACCGGTGCAGTCCGGCTGCGCGGGCGGCCCGCAGGACGCGCAGCCATTGTTCCCGTTCCAGTTCATCGCCCAGCCTGGGATCCCCCACGGCTGTACCGCAAGGCCGGTACTGGTCCATGATATTCACGTAGGTTTCCTGCGAAATCTCCTGGGCCAAAAACTTCAAAATGGCCCCGCTCTCCTGCTCCAGCCCCGGCAGGACGAGATGGCGAACCAGCAAACCGCGCCGGGCGAGTCCGTCACGATCAATACTCAGGTCCCCTACCTGCCGGTGCATCTCACGCAACGCAGCCCGGGCTCGTTCCGGATAATCCTCAGCCCCGCAATACCGTGCCGCAGATGCGGAGGACCAGAACTTGAAGTCCGGCATATAGATATCGATTATTCCTTCGAGTTCCCGCAGGGTGGCCACCCGTTCATAGCCGCCGCAATTATAGACCAGGGGCAGGTGCAGCCCCTGCTCGCGAGCCAGCCGGACGGCAGTCACGATCTGGGGGACAACATGGCTGGGAGTGACCAGGTTGATATTCGCGCACCCCATGGCCTGGAGTTCAAGCATCATGGTCGCGACATGCTCACTCTGGAGCTCCAGTCCCTCGCCGCCGTGGCTGATCTCCCAATTCTGACAAAAACAGCACGCCAGATTGCAAAAGGAAAAAAATATCGCCCCTGATCCGCAGTCGCCCACCAAAGGGGACTCTTCCCCGAAGTGCGGAAAATAGTTGTAGACAATCGCTCGGCTGCCCGTGTGGCATTTGCCGGTCTCGCCGGCGAGACGATCGACCCGGCACCGGTGCGGGCACAGCACACACGAACGCAACAGGCTCCATAACCGTTTTTCCCGAGTGGCCAAGGCCGTGGTAGTGCACCCCAGATACGCCGCAGTCTGGCTCATACCCCCTCCGTGAACAACAAGGATGAGATGGCGCGAACACGGCTCCAATGTACCGCATTTCAGTCTGCGATCAAGATCTATCCCTCCTCAATCGGGCCAGGAGCATCTGTCACGGGCTCAAGATCTGGGTGGCCCCTCCACTTGGCTACCGCCTTGCCCGCCTCGGAACACACGCTGGCCCCAGGTCAAACACGCCCCCTCTTTTTCCAGGTCGAGGTACAACTTACGAGCCGCAATAAACAGATCCGAAAATGCAGGAGGGCTCCCTCATCACCTGGACGTTATCCCCGCCTCCCTATCGCGAACACACCAGACCGCAAATTCTCGGCTCTTTTTCCAACCTACGCCCACAGCTCCCTTATGCAGATACAGGGCGTAGGCCCAATCGGTTTCGAAGCCGCTGGTCGTGCTGGACCAATAGGCCTCCTGAATTCCGGAAAAAGGATGGTCCTCGGGCAGGGCCGGACGGCTCTGCGAGGCATCGACCAGACTCTCCAGTTCGTTGATGTTCGGCAACCGCCATGCCCTGCCACTCGCCTCGGCCAGGTCCGCCGCGAGTTCCAGGGCTTCACTCCAGTCGACAAGCTTCCCGCCTTCGAACGCCTGGCGGCGCCAGACAAGTCCGGTGAGCCGGTCCAGAATCCCGTCCTCAAAAGGCTCAAAACGGACCTCGGGCCAAGGCAACCCCTGCTGCAACGCCGCGTCCTGCGCGCTTTCCCGGCAATCGATGACCTCCCCCTGAACATCAAAGCATTGGGTTTGGCCGGTTCGCGGCAGACGGGCCAACTGTCCACGCACTGGCCAGAGGAGAGAAAATTCCGTCTTCTTGCCAAAAAACATCCGCCCCCCAGCCAAATGGACATACCAGGCGTAGGCCGGGGCAATGGCCGCTGTGGTCGACGTCCAATACCACCCCAAATGCACCCCGGTGAAGGGATGGTCCTTTGGCAGGACCGGTTTGCGCCTGCTGTGGTCAATGAGAGAACGCAATTCGCGGCGGTTCGGAACGCGCCAGTCATCAGCCCCGGCCAAGCCCGCCGCGTTGGCCTCAGCGACTGCGTCCAGGGCTTCGTCCCAGCGCAGGGGATAGAGAAAAAGATCCGCTTGCATTGGCCATTGCAGTCCGGTCAACCGATCACTGACAAGTTCCCCGTCAACAACGAACCGCGGGGCCGAAACCGTTTGACCGGCTTGTATCGCGCCATCTTGTCGCTGGCCGTCACAGGGGATCTCACGCCCCTGGGAATCAAAACACCGGTGTTGGCCTGTCCCCAGATAGAGGCGTGTTTGCTCCAGACTCATGAGAAGTCTTCCTTCACTGCGTTAGCTCTCTCCTGAAACGAACACAGAGTCATTGATCACAGTCAAGCCCCAGATAGGAGGCCAGCTTTGGCCAAGCCGCCACAGCATCAGCGTACCCGGAGTCATAGACCCGGTACAACCTCTCCTTGTTGCGCTCCACACGCCCGGCCGGTAACGGCTTTTCCGGCCGGATAACAACGATCTCACCGTTTCGCTCCCGGCGCTCAAGCGCTTCCAGGCAGGCATTATACCGTTCATGCCGTTCTGCCAGGGCCCGCACCAAACCGGGAAAACGGGGATACCGCCACCGGGCGAGCGCCGGGGCCGGAAACGGTTTCTTGCGATACCCGGGAGGCTGCGTGAGCACGACAACCTGCTGAGAATACCCGTCAGCTTGGCATTGGTGCACCGGAATCGGCGCACTCACACCGCCGTCGAGCAAAAAGCGTTCTTGATAACGCACCGGCCGGGCCACAAAGGGCAGGCTGCTTGAGGCCTGGAGCACCGTCATATAATCGCCGTTGAGCTCATGCTGGGTATAGAACACCGGTTCTCCGGTCCGGCAATCGGTCACCCCGGTCACGCACCGGGTCGGCGAGGCCATGAACCGGTTCCAGGCAAAGGGGACAAGACGGTTCGGCACCGTATCGAAGATGAAATCCATCCCGAACAACTCCCCGCGCAGGAGCAGACGCCGGTAGCTCAAGTACCGCCTGTCCTTAACGAAGCGAATATTCACGATCCGGTTGCGTTCCGGTTGGCGGGCCACAAAATTGGCCGCGTTGCAGGCTCCCATGGACACGCCGATCACATATGGAAAACAGAGTCCAAGATCTGAAAAATATCGGAGGACCCCGGAGGTATAGACCCCGCGAAGTCCCCCTCCCTCAAGGACCAGCCCCGCTTGTGTAGTGTTCATGTTTCTCCATCCATTGACCATTTGTCTGCCTTAGGCCTTGAGGCGTTGCAGGTCGGCACTTTTGCCCAGCAGCATCAGGGCGTCCCCCTCGTTGAGCGGGTCGTCTGGCTGGGGGATGATATCGTATTTTTCCTCATTCGAGGGACGAGCCGCCACGACCTGAATGTGCGCCTTCCGCGTCAGATCCAATTCGCGCAATGACTTCCCTGCCCATTTGTCAACGATCACCTCCTGCAAAGCGAGATCGGTGCCAAAGGGGAGATACTCGACAAACCCCGGCATGGCTAAACGGTGGGCCAGTTCACGGGCCGCTGAAATCTCAGGGATAATGACTTCTGTGGCCCCGATGCGCCGCAATAATTGCTCGTGGTCGGCATGAATGGCCTTAACCCAGACGTAGGGCACTTCCATCTCTTTCAGATAATAGGTGATCATGGAGCTGGAGGCGATAGAGTCACCGACGCTGATCAGGACATGGCTCAAATCGGCAAAGCCCATCTGCTCCAGGGCGGTCTTGTCCATCGCGTCGGCCTGGTAGGCTTGGGTCATATGCTCCTGGGCCTGATTGACCCGGTCCTGATGCCGATCAATGCCGATGACCTCGTGCCCCAGACCCTGCATCGCTTGGGCGAACTGGACACCGAATTTTCCCAGCCCGATGACCCCGACCGTATAGCTTTTGCGTTTGATCACATCTGCCTCCTCAGGCCCTGCTGCCGTGCCGTGAAATGGCCTCCTGTCGCAGCCGGGCCGTTTTTCCGTCAGCCAATGAGCAGGTTATGCTCCGGCCATGCATAGTGACGCGGCTTCTGAAAGTCCTTCAAAGCGGTCAAAAATAAAATCGGACCCAGCCGGCCGACGAACATGAGGACCATCAAGGTATATTTCCCCACTGCGCTCAATGAGGGGGTCAGCCCCGTACTCAAGCCAACCGTCCCGAACGCCGAGACAGCCTCGAACATCAGCTCCAAAAAAAGGCCTTTGCTCTCAGCATGGGCCAGATGGCCCCCTTCAGCCATATTCAGCACGCCAACGGCCACAACAACGATACCCAGGGCAAAGACAAGCAACAACAGGGCCCGATCCATCGTCCCCTGCTCCACCGCATACCGCCCGATCACCGCCTGCCGCTGTCGTCCGCCGCGCAACTGGGCCCGGACAAAGGCGAGCAGAGTCCGCGCCGTGGTCACCTTGACACCGCCGGCACATGACCCCGGCGCCCCGCCGATAAACATCATCCCGGCCATGATCAGCAAACTGACATTGGTCATGGCGCCGATGTCGACGGTATTGAATCCCGCGGTGCGGCAGGTCACAGACTGAAAACAGGCCGTCAGCAGCCGCCTGGGCCAAGTCACCCCCATCCCGGATTGCGTGCTTTCCGTGACCAGCAACAACACCGCTCCGCCCAATAACAACACGGCAGTGGTCGACAGCACCACCCGAGTATACCAGCTCGTGGCACGAAGCACAGAACGCAAAGAGTCCCGCCTCATTCGGCGGGCCAAGGCCCCCAGCTCGACCAGGACCGAAAACCCGATGCCGCCGCAGATGATAAGGCCCATAAAGACCCCGTTGACGGCCCAATCCCCTTGCCACGCCACCAGGCTGTTTTCCTGCAGGGCAAAGCCGGCATTGCAAAATGCCGAGACAGCGTGAAAAACCGCTGAAGGCCAGGAAAACCCTTGCGGGGCCAGGAACCGGAGCAAAACAGCACCAAGCGCCTCGAAAACCAGGACAAGCAACGTGATCCGGATCAGAAACCCTCCCAGTTTGAAACGGGGGTCGTGGATCAGGCTCTTCCCCACCGCCAAATGGTCGGTCAATGACACCCGCTGCCGCCAGAGATAAAAGATCAGCGAAGTGATGGTCATGATTCCCAGACCACCGATCTGGATCAGCCCCAGAATGACGCCTTGCCCAAACGGACTGAAAAACGAACCGGTGTCCACGACGATCAACCCGGTTACGCAGACAGCCGAAACCGCGGTGAACAGGGCGTTGGTCCAGGAGATAGCTCCGTCAGTCACGCTCAGCGGGAGATGGAGGAGAACGGCGCCAAGGACAATGGCGACGCCAAAAAACACAATGGGCCAGGCAAACGGGGAAATGTGCACGCGCATCACAGCCGCCCCTCAGGCCCGGTTTTGACCGGTTCGTTTGTCTTGTCGCGCGAATACATGGAAAACGCTCGGCCCCAGCAGACAGGTCAATAAGGCCAGCAGGACCAGGGCATCCTTGGTTTCCTGGTCGATAAGCCCCTGCTGCAGCCCCAGCGTGGCCGCGGCCACAATCAGACTCAAACGTGACGAGAGCAGCGCTCCAGCTTGCAGGGCCTGCCGCAGACGCATGCGGCGCAGGGTAAACAACAACGCGGGCAGAGCTTTGACCAGTACGGCTATCGCCAGCAATTGCAGGGTCAAAATCATCTGCTCTCCGCTCAAAATATTCCCGATATCAAACTCCAGCCCCACATTGATGAAAAAAATCGGGATCAGGAATCCGAATCCCAAAGCTGAAATCTTGCTTTCCAGGGTCACTTTGTTGCGAAAGACGAAGGAAAGCACGCTGCCGCCGAGAAAAGCGCCCAAGACCGGTTCCAGATGGACCAATTCGGATAGCCCGACAAAGAGAAAAAGCAGCGCCAGGGAGAGGCGAACCCCGATTTCCAGGGAATCCTCAGCAGCCAACATCCGCTCAGCCTGACACGGATACCACCAGGCCCACAACCGCCCGGCCCAGAGGGCAAGGCCGAAACCGAGAAACAGGGGCAGGGGAGAGACGAATTGCCAGCTTATGCCGTATTGGTGCCAGAGCAGAAAAAAGGTGATCGCGAACAGGGTCAAAAAATCAGCCAGCGAGGCGGCAATGAGCAACCCCTGGCCGAACGGGGTCCGGCTGAGCCCGGCCTGCTTGAGTGTGGGCATGACCAGCCCCAGAGACGTCGTAGCCAGAACCAGAGCCATGAAAACGCCCCGTCCCAGGACAAGGGCCCCGGCCACCGCCAAGGCCAAGGTGCTCAGAAAGAGCAGCAAATGGAAACCGAGATAACTTTTCCGCTGTCGCAGCAGCATCCCGAAATCGATTTCCATCCCGGCATGGAACATGAGCAATAAAAATCCAAGATGTCCCAGAAAGCCGATCCATTCACCGCCGAATTCCAGCCCGAGAACGCTCTTGCCTAAAACCACCCCGAAAAGAATCTCCACCACCGGAGCCGGCATGCGCAAGACACGGCTCAGCCCGGGCAGCACAGCCACGGCCAAGGCCAGAATAAGCAAGGCGGACGCCTGATCGAGAACCATAGTAACCTCGTCTGGACCACGTCACCGGTATCGCACCACAATGGAACACGTCTTCACTTGTTCCCCCGCACTGCTCTTCAAATCTTTTTTTGCGCGCCGTGCTTTTGGCGCGGAGAAAGATTTGAAGAGCTAGACCACCGGAACAAGCAAAACAGAACCTTTCGTCCGGCGCGTGACCAATTCCGGAATATTCGGGGTCAGCAAGCGCTTCTGCGCCCTGGAGCACCCCATGACCACGACATCGCTTTCAGCAGCGGCGGCCACAATTTCCCGAACCGGATTGCCTTCCCGGAGTTGCTCTGCAATGGCGATCTTGTGGACATGGGCCAGTTCGCGCAGGGAAGCAAGCACGTCGTCGACCCACTCACCGCCGCCCGGCCCTTGAACCACGTCCGATTCCTGAACCACAATCGCTTCTATTGTGCCCCCGGTCTGCCGCGCCACATCAATGGCGACCTCCATTCCAGCCACCGCTACGGACGAGCCGTTGAAAGCCACGGCTATGCGTTCATAGCTTTTTGCGCCACGCCCCAGCAACAAAGGGCACCCCAGAGAATGCGCCAACTCGACATGCGGCGGGCGCTTGAAGATATCTGCCCAGGAGACCACCAGAGGAGGCCGGAGGACCAGGCCGGTGTTTTGGGCCTGACAGACCCGGTGCAAAACACGCAGATCTTCTTCCGCGCTGTAGGTCTCCACCCGCGGCAGACGGGACTGGGGCCATTGGTCGAACATCGTTTGCCCCGGAGCGGTGTCCTCCGGGGCCACCACTCTGACCTTTTGCACCCGGGTATTCTGGGTCACATACAGCCCCTCCTGAAGCACTTCTTGAACCCCTGAACCCTCTGGGAGCTGAATGACCAACGTCTGACCGTAGGTCAGAGGGAAATGGGGCAGACCGCACTCCATCAGCGAACAGACATTGTTGAACACGTCTCGCTGCCCGAGAATGATCAACCTATCCGTCTTGCCCACCCGCATATCCGGTTCAGGAAAAAGAATACGGCCCTCGCGATACAGGGCCACGATGCGCCATTCGGCGTTGACCAGGGCAGAAATGCGGCGTCCGACCAGCGCGAAATGGTCCGCCGCGTCGATTTCCACCACCTCGGCCTCGGTGATATCCAGTGGATGGACCTTGATCCGCGGGTCTTGCAGGTAATGATAGATATTCTGGGCCAAAACACGGCCCGGCAGGATGACCCTGGCCCCGAGATCCCGAAAGGCTTGGACGTCGAGCTGTTCATGGGCCAGGGCCAGAACAGCCCCGACTTCTTTTTTTCTCGCGTGTTCAGCGATGGCCAGATTAACCTTGTCCGATCCGGTCAAGGCCAGGACATAGTCCGCGTTCTCCAGGCCCGCGTCCTCAAGCACCACAGGACTCGAAGCGTCACCGGCTTGGATCCGCTGGATGCAGGGATGGGCGGCCACGAAGTCCTGCAAGCGTTCCTTCTCAGGATCGACCAGAACCACGTCCCAATTCTCGCCCATCTGTTTGAGCAATTGGGCCGTGGTATCCCCGGCTCCACAAATTAAAACACGCATTGTCATTCTCCTAGGCAAATCGTCCACTGCGATGGAGTCCGTCAATCACAATTTGTCAATAGCTGTTGGGAGTGCCGCGTCCGCAAACTCTGCCAGACCGGCAGGCCCTCGGAATCCCGAGTCCCCTTTGCTGCTGCACTGGAGCAATTGAACAGCGCCGTCCTGCCCGCTTCCCGACGAGCCACCCCACCGGCAAGATATCAAGGCTGATCGTGGTTTCGGTGTATACCGATTTTGCTCTCTTTTCTACCGTTGTCTTTTCAGAGAGTTCCCCGGGCCAACCCGGCGAAGGGCACAAAAAAACCCCTTCCAGGCCTGTTCCTGTCAGGGGGCAATAGCATCGCTTCCACCGCCGCACGGTAGCCAGTGGACACGGCTGCCGCTTCGGGACGCTTTAAAGGGGAAACTATTCGATTTCGTACGTCGGCACAGCGCTCCGTGGAAACTGGTGCTCCTTTTTCTGCCGGATACGTTTGTGTTTGTACATATTGGCGTCAGCGCGGGCGAAAAGTTCTTCGAATTCCTTGTCTGTCAGGGACAAAGTACTCACCCCCAGACTGACGCGCACCGGTATCTCTTCCGATTCAAAAGGCACGATCATGGCATTGAGCGCTTTGCGCAAGCGACCCATCAATTCCACCGCCGCGCCGTAGGGGGTCTCAGGAAGCAGTATGGCAAATTCGTCCCCTCCGAGGCGGGCCAGGATATCCGTTTGCCGCAGGCGTGACCTGAGTGCTTCGGCCAGGGATTGCAGGACGACATCGCCCGCGGCGTGCCCAAAACGGTCATTGAGCCCCTTGAATTCGTCAAGGTCCAGCACCAGCAGTGACAGCGGACGCCGATACCGTTGGGCGTTGTATTTGTATTGGTCGAAATAGCGGGTAAATGCCAAGCGGTTGTACACCCCGGTCAAGGCGTCCCGCTCGGACTGGGCCTGGAGTTCCTCAAAGAGTTTCTTGCGCTTGGTCATGTTCAAAACGACCCAGACCACCGCCTGTTTCTGTCCCGCAGGCCGGTGAATGGGATAAACACGGCCTTCGAACCATTGCGCGTGTTCAGGGCCATCTGAAGGGGAATCGATAACCTCGTCGGGAGAAAGGGCGTATTCGACGATCTGCAATTCGTGTTCGTTCAAGGCTTGCCTGACAACCTGCAGGAACCAGTCCGCCTTTTCCTGGGGCAAAACATCGTGCATGGCGTGGCCCACAAGATTGTGCCCGCTGTCGTAAAGGCCCCGGGCCTGTCCACCCATAACGGCCTCGTAAACCCCATCCTCGTTCACTACCAGAATCGGATCGGGAAAAGCTTCCTGCACGGCAAGAAACTGCTGGAACGCCTCGTCGAGATCGGTCTTCGGGGCATTTGGAGGTACGTCCATCATCGCTTCTCCCACACCGGGCGCCCTCGCCCTTGTATCGCGCTGCTGTGCTTGACTCGCATGGCATGTCCCTCTATCACCTGAAACCTTGATCACCCCTTACTCAAGCTGTAGCCATTTCCGTAGCCCTCGTCCAGACAAAAAACAGACGCTTGCGTCAATCCCTACGGAAGAGCCGAGCCGAATTATCCGCCTTGGCCTTCCAAGGCATTCCTGCCGGGAGCGCCCTCTTCAAGCCAGTACCTGAGATAGTCGCCCCCAATCCACAACCTCCAGGACAAGACTCCCGAAACGGTGCCTCTTCATGGCTACCGGATTTCCGGCCCCGGAGTTGACCGGATACACTGCTGCTCAAAAAACAAGGCCCTCAAAGGAGACCAGTATGGCATTTTGCACTTCGCTTCACTGCATGGACGGCCGGATCCAGGCCCCTCTTTTGCAATACATCGCCCGCTGTTTCGGCTACGCTTGGGTGGACAGCATCACCATTCCCGGAGCCAACAAAGTTTTGGCCGATCAAGACCCAGCCCCCACAATCACGTCCATACTGGAACGGATCGCCATCAGCCGGTCCAAACACGGCTCCTCCCTTCTCTTTGTCTCCGGCCACGCCGATTGCGCCGCCAATCCGGTGGCCAAAGAGCCGCAACTTGAACACATCAAAGCAGCGATCACCTTTTTGGACCGGGAAGTGCCTGAAATGACGAAAATTGGTCTTTGGATCGACGACAACTGGACAGTCCACCGCCTCTCCCTCTAAGCCAGAAGCCGAGCCCGACTGCCCCTGTGTAGCGGGATCATGCAACCGCCCAAGGCCGAAGATTGCACTCGCTCCATCGGGGTTGCGGGACTGAGGTGAAAACGCGCGCTCCTAGTCTTCAGGATCTGTCATGCCTTTTTCCGAACAATTTTTGATCGCCATTGCCTTGGCAATGGACGCCTTTGCCGTGGCCATCGCTTCCGGTGTCGCCCTGCGCCGGGTCACTGCCCGGCAGACCTTCCGTCTGGCCTGGCATTTTGGCCTGTTTCAGGCCCTGATGCCCATCATCGGCTGGTTTATGGGGGTCAAAATCCGCCCCTACATCGAAGCCTTCGACCATTGGCTTGCTTTCGTCTTGCTGGCGTACCTGGGCGGCAAAATGATCCATGAAGCCTTTGAAGACGCGGACACCAAAGACAAGACCGATCCTACCCGCGGCGCCTCATTGGTCATGCTCTCGGTGGCCACGAGTATCGACGCCTTTGCCGTAGGGCTGAGTCTGTCCCTGCTGGGCCTTGATGTCTGGTTCCCAGCACTGATCATCGGGCTGACAGCCTTTGCCTTTACGGTGGCTGGCCTGCACATCGGCCGTCTGGCCTGTCGAGGCCGCCGCCTCAGCTTGTACGCCGAGATACTGGGCGGTGTGGTCCTCGTCGGCATCGGAATCAAAATCCTCATCGAACACGAGGCGCTGTGGTTTTGATTCCCGGCCCGGGTAGCGGTGCAGTATTTGGCTGTTGAAAACGTCTTGTCTTGCAAGCCGTTCAGGAGAAGGACATGCATTTTCCTCGCATTAGACCGCGTTCGCACCTCAGGGAAGGACTGCTCATCGTGGGTGTCGTCACGCTGCTGGCTGCCTGCACTCCCCCCGTCCCTGAAGGACAACCGTCGAAACGCTCAGAAGCGCAGCCCCCTGATGATCGTATTGTCGTAGGGGTCCCGGCAACAATGGAAAGGACCATGCCCAGGGTTGTTTTTTCCCATGACCAGCATCGGGAAATGGAGTGCTCACTCTGCCACCATGCAGGCCCTGCGGGGACCTTTTCCTGTAGCGCCTCAGGCTGCCACACCAAACCTGCTCCGCGTTCCGATGCCTTGTCGTGTTACGCCGCCTTCCACGCCGATTCCGGTCCCTCCTGCCTCAATTGCCACACGGAAGAAAAAACGCACGGGCACAACCAGGACGTTCCGCTCCACTGCGCCTCCTGCCACATTCCGAACACTACCGACTAACGCCGACTGAGGGCAAAAGTTCCTTAGCAACGACAACGGCCCGACTTCAGCCGGGCCGTTGTCGTTGCTAAGAGGGAAAGGGAGCAGGATCAGGAGTCGTCGTGTTCCAATTCGTGCTCCAAACGGTCCAATAGATCGGGATGGCTGGCGGCATCCTCCCGGGCCTTGCGGAAATGCTCCGTGGCCGCCTCAGGCTGCTCGAGATTGTATTTCAAGACAATACCGAGATTGTAGCGGACCCAGGGATCATCGGGAGTGATTTCCAACAACTGCCGCAAGGTCCGGGCCGCCTCCTCATGCGCATGGGTCCGATATTGCGAGGTGGCCAGGTACATCAGGGCCTGGGGATGATCGCCCTTGATGTCCAATGCTTTCCGGGCAAACCTCGCCGCCTGTTCCGGGTTTTCGGATTCGAGAAACGCCCCGGCAAGGGCCACCAGCGTGGGGACGTGCTCGGGATTGTCCTGCAGAGCCGCCATCAATTGCTGGACCCGTTGCATCTGCTCCTGATCCTGCGCCTGTTGCCCCTGCTCCATGCGCACCGGATCGTGGGTGAGCCTGGTAAAAACCGACGTCAACAACAAAACAGCCAGGACGCCGCCGAGCAAGAGCGCCGTGACCTTGTGCTTCTCTGTTACCACCCTATCCATGATCCACCTCCTGGGCATTGCGCGGATTGGCCGCTGCCTGGGAACGCTGGCGCCCGCAGACCACAAGCCCCGCCAGACAGAGCAGGGTGCCGCCTATCCAGATCCAATTGACACCGGGGGTTATGCTGACCTTGACCGTAGCCGTATCATCCGCAGCAAGCCCCATGAGAATGCCGTAAACCTCCCGGCCCAATCCGGGCAGGACCCCCGCTTCAGCAAAGGTCTTGTTCTCAAAATTGGCGTACACTCGCCGTTCGGGACGAACAAATCCCTGGACCTTGCCCCCGCGCCGGATTTCCAGCACCGCGCGCTGGAAGGTCATATCCCGCAACTGGCCGCGCTCGGCCGAGGCGTAAACGACCCGGTAGCCGCCGACTTCAAAAGCATCGCCGGGAGCCAGTTGGGCCTGGTTCGAGACCTTCAAGGGGCCGGAGAGAGCAACGCCGATAACCATCAGCGCCAATGCGGCATGAGCCAGGTACATGCCCCATTGCTTGCGCGACCGGCGCGCCTGGGGATACCGAAGCACACAATAGCCGGCGGCCACGAGACACGCACCGCCGCCGCCCAGGGCCAGCAGCACAACCGGCATCCTGACGCCAAGCGTTGCCGCGGCTGCAATGGTCAGGAGGCCGGAAGCCAATGCGATCCCCATCCCTCGGGAGTCTCTAAAACCGCCTCTCCAACCGCGAAACGGGGCCACAGCAAACAGCCAGGGCAGTAACGCGAACAGGGGCGTGCAGACCCGATTGAAGAACGCGGGACCGAGGCCGACCGTATGCCGACTCCACAAAGAACTCAGCACCGGCCACATGGTTCCAAGCAGGATGACCACCGAAAGCGCGATCAGGAGCCAGACGCCAAGGGAAATCAATCCCGCGCGGCTGTCCGCTTTGGGAACGGAGGTCTCTGAGCGCATCCCGCCCCAGAGACTGACAGGGATGAAAAGCGCTATAACGCCCATAGCCAAGAGCAGCGGCAGCCCAAGGCCGCTGTCGCCGAAGGCGTGCAGCGACTGTACCACGCCGGTGCGCACGATATAGGTTCCGAAAAGACAGAGGATATAGGTGGCCACGATCAAGGCGACGTTGGACCGCTTGAGCGCACCGGTTCGCTGTTCAATCGCTGCGGTGTGCACAAAGGCCGTGCCCGTAAGCCACGGAATGAGTGAGGCATTCTCGACCGGGTCCCAGGCCCAGTACCCTCCCCAGCCCAGTTCCATATAAGACCACCAGGCCCCCAGGATGATCCCGACTGTCAAAAAGACCCAGGCCAGGAGTGTCCAATTGCGCATAGGCCGAATCCACTGCCCACCACCCCCGGCGACCCCATGGGCCAAGGCGGCACAGGCGGGTAGTCCGAAGCCGGCGTAGCCGAGAAACAACAGCGGGGGATGGAAAACCATGCCCGGATGGCGGAGTAAGGGATTCAAGCCGTTTCCGTCAGACGGGGCGGGCATGACTTCCTGAAACGGGTTGCTCCAGGAGGTGAGGACAAGAAGGAAAAAGGCCTGAATGGACAGGTAAAACGCCCAGAAAAAAAGCTTTTTCTGCGGTGGCATCTGCCGTTCAGCAGGGCTGAGCGCGAACACGCAGCCGAGCACGGCCGCGGTCCAGGCCCAGAAAAGCAGCGACCCTTCCTGCCCGGCCCAAAAGGCGGTGAGCCGATAAAAAAGCGGCAGGGCCCGGTCAGTGTAGTCCGCCACATAGGCAAACGAAAAATCACTGCTGACCAGGGCCCAGGTCAAAATGACCGCAGAGACGGTTAAAAATCCGCCATTGGCGAAAATCGCCCAGCGGCTGACACGGCCATCGTGTGTTTGCGGCCGCTGTATGGCAGCGAAAAGAGAAAATCCGGCCCCAGCCAAGGCCGCGATCTGCGCTGCCAATAAAGCGGCATACCCCAAGTACTGCATAACAACTCCTTTGTCTGTAAAGTGGAGGTGCTTATGCAGAAGAAGTGCCAATCAAATAAGTAATCGAAATACTTATTTTTAAATCCAGAAAGCCGGGCACGGCTCACCCTATGTGCAATCCAGTGCACCAGCGCAGCCGCCCGGTCGCGACAGGCGAGAGCGAAAGTGTTGGGGCAAGGCCAACATCCCCAAACCATATAGGGAAAAAATGGATCTGAACCGGTATCGCGTTTACGTGGGACGCGAACTGGAATGCGACCGGTGCACGGAGATGATCCGGGGTGGGATCTCCCGGTCTCGGGTCCGGGAGCTGCGCCACCCGATCAGGCCAAAGGCGGCACCCAAACAAACCAGACTCAGGACCACGGCTGAGATTTCCGGGTCGCCCAACGGATGGAGCCAACTCCCCAAAATGGCCCCGAGCACCATGGCCGCCAGAGGAAAGAGATAGAGGATGCTCACGGCTTTGCTCGAGGATTCCTGCACAAGAAGAACATCGACCACCTCCCCAAGGCGGGCTCCGGGCTCGTTCGTGGCCCGAACCGTCACATCCCCGCTGGCTGTCAGACCGCTGCAACAGCTCCCTTCGCCGCCGCACGAACCGCACGCCTGCGGTTTCGGCAATTTCACCGTGGCCATGTTGCCCTCAACAGCGACAACCACTCCTTGCGTCTGCTCTTCTCGCATGCCAACTCTCCTTCCAGGACATAAAAGCCTAGCGGCCCGGTCACTCCTGGAGGTCTTTTTTCATTTGTTCAAATTGATCCTTATCAATTTCTCCACGAGCGTAGCGTTTCTTCAGAATATCCAAAGGAGATTCTTTCTCACCAGTCCCCGGCGACGAGGAGGTTGAGCCGCTTTGCCGCCCGCTTGTGCGGAGCAGACCCACGACGACAATCACCACTATGAGAAGCAGGAGAATCATCCCCCAACCGCCGAAGGGCATCATGTGCCCCCAGCCCCAATTGCCGGGGCCGTGTCCGTATTGAGCGGTCATCGGTAAATTATTCCAGAACATACATATCTCCATGACTGCAGGAGCCCCGAAGCGCCACCTGGGCCAGCTCGGGGTGCCCCTGCAAGACACTGTTTACCAGTTGTTGTGCATCCAGCCTGGGCCCATGCCATAACCACGCATCATGCCCGGACCCATGGCTGGACCATGCATCATGCCCGGACCCATGGCTGGACCATGCATCATGCCCGGACCCATGCCATAGCCTTGCATCATACCCGGACCCATACCATAGCCGCCCATCATACCACGGCCCATGCCGGGACCATGCATCATGCCTGGGCCCATACCGTATCCACGCATCATGCCCGGACCCATGCCGTAGCCCTGATCAACCCCCTGGGCCTGGAGTTCATTGCGCTGTTTGAGGCGAAGCTCGAAAAGGTCGGCCTGCACGTCCTGCACTTCCTCATACGCTGCCCTGGCTTTTTCCGGTTCGACCTGCGGTCCGGCCAGCAGAGCCTGGAGTGCGGCACGTTTGTTGACAAGTGTGGTGCGCAGTTGGAGATACTCTTGTTGGTATTTCTCACCGATCTCCTGCAAAGCCTGGTATTGCTCTTGGTCCATACCATACGGCCCGTACATCGGCCCCTGGTTCGGTCCAGCAGCATAGCCGCCTTGGCCGCGCATCATGCCCTGCTCACCATGGCCCTGGGCCCATCCGGCGGAAGTGGCCAGCAAAGCCACGAGCAACACCACACAGCCAGTGAAAAAAGTCCGTTTATTCATGTCACGCTCCTTTGTATTGGGTGCTTCGAAATTCCGGTTACCCTCCCAGAGGCAACATCCGTTCCAAACCCCAGTATCCCCCTGCATACGTCTTTTCCCAGGGCTTACGTCAATCTTTTTCTCACCCACAAGTGCAACACACTGCACCACTTGTGCACCCCATTTCGTCTTCGGTTCATCGCCCAGCGATATTTTCACATCCATGACAGGCCACAGAAAGTCCCACGTCGCAACAGACACCGCCTGTTGCGACCGATTTTTGGGCCTCCCTCCTGCTTTTCAGGGCCGTTGAACCCGCCAATGCCCCTTTCCTCTCTCAGCGCCACCCCCACAAGAGCAAATTTTTTCTGCACACATTGACACATATGCACAAACGCGCATAACAAAACCACAGGAAACTTTGCGGACACCACCCTTGCTCCCCATAAAAAATTTGAGACATGTCCTTTTTCATGGGCTTGCCTTGAGATGGTTCCGGATACCGGATCTTGTCCTCACACCTTGGAAGTACCAACGGAGGCCGAATGCCCTCACCATGTTTCTGCCCCTGGCCAAGCCCCCGCTCTGCTCCCCAGGGAACAGTCGATCTTCCCTATTTCCACCTCCATGCGTCACTCGAGGCCGCAAGGGATCCCGCTTCATTGTCCGAAGCGCACCTGTCTGGGGTCCTGTCGCAACTCCAACAACGCTGTGCCCCGGAATCCGCGTCCTTTTGGATCTGCCTGGCGCGTGTGGCCGAGGCCGCAATCCTGCGTGCGGCTCGGCTCGCCAATAGCGGAAATTTTACAGATTGCGGCGATTTGTTGGCCAATCCGCGCCGCATCGCTGTGCGCGCAATGGGTTCCCCCCACAAGGAATACAAACGCCGCCATACGCCGCTTAGCGACCAGTTCGCCCCGCCGCACTCCACAATTTGCGGCCAACGAGCTTACTTCATCCACAATTTCATGGTGACCATTGAAACCCCAGCCCTCTTGCCGCACCTGCACCACCTGCTGAGCACCTCCCAATATATCGCCCGGCGTTACGTGCACTTTGTCGAAAGCCACCTTGAACGGATAGCCGAGGTCCTCAACTTTCTAGCCTGTGACGGCATCTTTACCCCGACGGCCTTGGACAAGCGGTTGCAAACTCTCAAAGCGGCTCAGCAACACTGGTATATCAGCAACTTGTGCCATTTCGACTCAGACACATTTTGGCGACTCGGGCAGGCGGCCACGACATTCAATACAACATGCGTCGTCGACGATGTGCTCATTGCCTCCTCCGGCAGGAGGGCACATGTGTCGGATTGACCCAAACTCCTCCCTGCACTGGGACAAAATGACCCTTTTTATGCCTTTCTTTGCTATGCAAAAAATCACATAAGAAACCTAAATTCCTCGTGTTCCCTTCGTTGGCGTCGCACTTGCAGTTTGGCGTCGATATCTATGGTTTTGGATCGCGCAGCCCACACAACAATGGCGGCAGCGCACAAGGAGACTACAGGAAACGCAACCCAAGGAGGGGTCGAATGCAGAGCGTTTCGCAAATAATGGAAACCGTTCCTGTCGAAGAGGCCGTCGGCATGGTCTTGTGTCACGACATTACGGAAATTGTTCCCGGAACATTCAAGGGACGAGCCTTTCAAAAAGGACACGTCGTCACCTCTGACGACATCGAGCATCTCCTGCGTATCGGAAAAGAACAATTGTACGTGCTCAATCTAAAAAACGGGTTTGTGCATGAAAACGAAGCGGCTGAACGCATTGCATCCGCCGTGGCCGGAAAAGGACTTGATCTTTCCACGCCAAGTGAGGGGCGTATCAATATGCACGCCCGCTACCAGGGCATTCTCAAAATCGATGTCGATCGCCTCGACTGCTTGAACTCCATTGAAAATATCGTTCTGGCCACGGCCCACACCAATCACGAGGCGGCTCAAGGGCGTCCGGTCGCCGGAACACGCATCGTTCCCCTGGTCATTGAAGAGGAAAAAATCCAGGCAGTGGAGGATTTGTGTGCCGATGGGCCGATCATCGATATTCTGCCGTACCAGGCGCTGCAGGTCGGCATGGTGACCACCGGTAGCGAGGTCTACAAAGGGCGGATCAAAGACAGTTTCGGCCCCGTAGTCCGTAAAAAATTTCAGGACATGGGGTGCTCCATCTCCCGACAGGTCTTTGTGGCCGACGATATAGCCATGACCGTCAGTGCCATCGAGAATCTCATTGAAGAGGGCGCCGAGATGGTCGTCGTTACCGGCGGTATGTCCGTGGATCCCGACGATCTGAGTCCTTCTGCGATCCGGGCCGCCGGCGGCAAAGTGGTTTCCTATGGCTCCCCCACCTTTCCCGGGGCCATGTTCATGCTCGCGTATATCGGCGACGTGCCGGTCGTCGGCCTGCCTGGCTGCGTCATGTACTACAAAGCCAGTATTTTCGACCTCATTGTCCCCCGTATTGTGGCCGGGGACCCGGTCACCCGTCAGGACATCATCAAACTTGGCCACGGCGGCTTTTGTGCGGGATGCTCCCCGTGCCGCTACCCGATTTGCCCATTCGGCAAATAGCTCAGACGCGATCATTTTTTGAAACAGTCTTTCCCCACAGGCCGTTGCGGCCTGGGATAACCCCCAAACAGTGATATTCCGTAAGGAGGCTCCATGCTCAAAAAGACTCTGTGGATCAATGGAATGGAAAAAAAGATTGTCGCTGAAGCCGACGAAAGTCTGGCCAACGTGCTGCGCAAACAGCTCCACCTGACCGGCACTAAGGTCGGCTGCGACCAGGGCCAGTGCGGCGCCTGCAGTGTCATCATGGATGGCAAGGTTGTCCGTTCCTGCATCACCAAAATGCGTCGAGTTCCGGACAACGCGGCAGTAACCACAATCGAAGGTATCGGTCAGCCAGGCAATCTCCATGCCCTGCAATTGGCATGGATGGTCCACGGCGGCGCCCAATGTGGTTTCTGCACACCCGGCTTTATCGTCGCCGCCAAGGGATTGTTGGACACCAATCCCAATCCGAGCCGCGAGGACGTCCGCGACTGGTTTCAGAAGCACCGCAATGCCTGCCGTTGCACCGGGTATAAACAGCTCGTTGATGCGGTCATGGACGCGGCCAAGGTCGTTCGTGGCGATATGAGCATGCAAGACTTGGCCTTCAAACTCCCAGAAGACGGACACGTCTGGGGCGGCTCCATGCCCCGGCCCAGCGCCGAGGCCAAAGTCACCGGCACCTGGGATTTCGGGCGCGATTTGGGACTGTTCATGCCGGAAAACACCTTGCAACTCGCCCTGGTCCAGGCCGAGGTCTCCCACGCGAACATCAAATCCATCGACACGTCAGAGGCCGAAAAAATGCCCGGTGTGCATGCGGTCCTGACCCACAAGGACGTCAAGGGCAAAAACCGCATCACCGGCCTGATCACCTTCCCCACAAATAAGGGCGACGGCTGGGACCGTCCCATCCTCTGCGACACCAAGATCCACCAATACGGCGACGCCATGGCCATTGTCTGCGCCGACACCGAAGCCAACGCCAGGGCGGCGGCCAAGAAAGTCAAAGTCGATCTTGAAGAGCTGCCGGCCTATATGAGCGCACCGGAAGCCATGGCCGAAGACGCTATTGAAATCCACCCCGGCACGCCCAATGTCTATTTCGAACAAAAAATCGCCAAGGGCGAAGACACCGCATCGGTTTTCGAAAAAGCCGAAGCTGTGGTCGAGGGCGACTATTATGTCGGCCGTCAGCCCCATATGCCCATCGAGCCGGATGTCGGCTTCGCCTACCTCAATGAGAACAACAAATTGGTCATCCAATCCAAATCCATCGGACTCAATCTCCATCTCGCCATGATTGCCCCGGGCATGGGCGTGGAGCTCGAAGACGTCATCATGGTCCAAAACCCCACCGGCGGCACCTTCGGCTACAAATTCAGCCCGACCATGGAAGCCTTGGTCGGCGTCGCCGCCTTAGCCACCGGCCGTCCGGTCTTTTTGTCCTACGACTACCACCAACAGCAGACCTACACCGGGAAACGCTCCCCGTTTATCACCAATGTCCGTCTGGCGGCGAACAAGGAAGGCAAATTCCTGGGCATGGAGACCGACTGGAGCGTGGACCACGGGCCGTACTCTGAATTCGGCGACCTGTTGACCCTGCGCGGCGCCCAGTACATCGGGGCTGGCTACGACATCGCCAATATTCGCGGTGAAGGCCGTACCGTGTGCACCAACCACGCCTGGGGCTCGGCTTTCCGGGGCTACGGTTCCCCGGAATCGGAATTCCCGTCGGAAGTCCTGATTGACGAACTGGCTGAGAAACTCGGCATGGACCCCTTCGAACTGCGCTACAAAAACGTCTATCGCCCCGGCAGCACGACCCCGACCGGGCAGGAGCCCGAAGTCTATAGTCTTCCGGAGATGATGGACAAATTGCGTCCCAAATATGAAGAAGCCTGCAAACGCGCCAAGGCGAACTCCACAAACGACGTCAAGCGTGGCGTGGGGATCTCGGTGGGCGTTTACGGCGCCGGCCTGGACGGCCCGGACACCGCTCAAGTCGACCTCGAACTCAATGAAGACAATTCAGTAACCGCCTACACTACTTGGCACGATCACGGTCAGGGCGCGGACATGGGCCTTCTGGGGACCGTGCACGAAGCCTTGCGGCCGCTTGGATTGTCTGCGGAACAGATCCACTTGGTCATGAACGATACGGAAAAATGCCCCGACGGCGGCCCCGCCGGCGGCAGCCGCTCTCAGGGCGTCATTGGACGCGCCGCTATCGCTGCGGCAGAGAACTTGCTCAGCGCTATGCGCAAGGACAATGGATTCATGACCTACGAAGAGATGAAGGCTGCCGGCCGCGAAATGCGCTACAGCGGCTCCTGGAGCGCCCCGGCCGCCAATTGCGACGAAAACGGCCAGGGCAACCCCTTTGCCCTCTACATGTACGCCGTGTTCATGTCCGAAGTCGCAGTGGAAGTGGCTACCGGCAAGACTGAGGTCGAACGGATGGTCATGGTCGCCGATCCCGGCGTGGTCAACAACCGCCTCGTCGTCGACGGGCAGAACTACGGCGGCTTGGCCCAGGGCGTCGGCCTGGCCTTGAGTGAAGACTACGAGGACATTCAGAAACACTCGACCTTGATCGGGGCTGGGTTCCCGTACATCAAACAGATTCCTGACGATATCGAATTGATGTATGTGGAAAGTCCGCGGCCGGAGGGGCCATTTGGCGCCTCTGGGGTCGGGGAACTTCCGCTGACCAGTCCGCACGCCTCTATCATCAATGCCATCGCCAATGCCTGCGGCGCCCGGGTCCACGAACTCCCGGCCCGCCCGGAAAAAGTCTTGGCGGCCATGCCCAAATAACCCGGTATTCCTGGAGGGTGGGGAGCACGACTTCCCGCCCTCCAGGGCTGGGCCGGACAGAATGTTTTTTTCAGTTCGGGGCAAAATCCCAGAACCACGGAAACTTGATCCACAATTTTTTGTACCAGATTCGCCCTCGAACTCTGTGCGTGCGCGGAACAGCGTATTGCGTGGCAGGAAAGCGTCCCTGGCACCTCTTTGCGTCCGGCGCCTCCCTTGCCTGGGTCGGCAGTAACGCGCCCCCCTTCCAAACGACAAACCGCTTGAACAGGATACGGCATGGACCAAACGGATCTGCGTAGCATCGAATACCAATGCATCCAGGAAGAATGGGCCTATTGCCGCGCGGCCTGCCCCCTGCACGTGGACGCTCGCAGTTTTTGCATGGCTCTGGGACAGGGCAAGCACGACGACGCCCGGGCTGTTTTAGAAAAAACCATGCCCATCGCCGGCATTCTGGGGCGGGTCTGTGAAGCGCCCTGCGAACGAGCATGCAAACGCCAGGAGGCCGGCGGAGCGATTCAGATCGGACGGCTGGAACAATTCTGCGTCCGCCACACCTCGCGGCGCAAAAAGCCCATGCGCATCCCGGATCGCGGTCGCCGGGCCACCGTGCTCGGTTGCGGCATCAGTTCGCTGACCGTAGCCCACGATCTGGCCCGCAAAGGCTACCGCATCCAGGTCTACCACTCCGCTGCGGCTGCGGAAGACGACCTCACGGTCCGATTTACGGAGCAGCAAGTCCCCCGCGCGGCCATCAGCGAAGAATTGGCGTTTCTGCACAGCCTCGGGGTGGAGTGCACCGCCCAGAAATGTACCCAAGAATTGGTCCTCTCGCTCCTGGAGCAGGGACACGTGGTCTACGTCGGAGTAGACGCGGTGGACCCGGCGGTTTTGCCCTCAGGCCTGGACACGAGGGAGGCCGCCACGTTGGGGGCGCCGGAAGAAGGGCTCTTTTTCGGCGGCGTCTCCGCTCGCAAGGGTACTGCCAGCGCTATTGCCGACGCGGCTGAAGGCCGCAGTGCCGCGATCTCCATGGATCGACTGACCCAAAAGGCCTCGTTATACGCTGATCGCGACCGCGAAGGCCCTCTGGACACCCGCCTGGTCACCAGCCTGGAAGGGGTAGAAGAGATCCCGCCCCAGCTCACCGGCGATCCCCATAGCGCTGACCCGGAAATGGTCCGGGACGAGGCCGGACGCTGCCTGGCCTGCGAATGCATGATCTGCGTGCGCAACTGCCCCTATCTCGAAGCCTTCGGGGAGTATCCCAAACGCTACGTGCGCCAGATTTACAACAATGAGGCCATCGTCCACGGCACGCGCATGGCCAACAACCTCATCAATTCCTGCATGCTCTGCGGGTTGTGCACCACCCTGTGCCCGCACGATTTTCCCATGGGCGACGTCTGCCGTGAGGCCCGGGAGCGCATGGTGGGCAAAGACACCATGCCGCCATCGGCGCATTGGTTCGCCATGCAGGACCTCGAATTCAGCCAAAGCGAGGAGTTTTTCCTCCTGCGCGACGACCCCGAACACGAGAACTGCGCGTGGCTCTTTTTCCCCGGCTGCCAATTGTGCGCCACACATCCACAGCAGATCGCCCCCACCTTCGACTGGCTGCGGCACAACCTTTCCGGCGGCGTTGGGCTGGCTCTGAGTTGCTGCGGCGCTCCGGCCCATTGGGGCGGCCGCAGGGAGCGCTTTGCGGAAGTCACCCGGCAACTCCGGGATGCTGCCAGCGGCCTGGGGCAGCCCACCTGGATCGTGGCCTGTCCCACCTGCCAGAGCATGCTCCAGGCCATGGACCAGCCGCCGCAGCTCATCTCCCTGTGGGAGGTGTTCACCCGGCACCAGGGGCAGCTGCCACCGCTGACCGCGGCCGAAAAAGCGGCCCTGGTCGACCCCTGTACGTCCAGTGACCAGCCGCAGGTCCAGCAGGCCGTGCGCAACCTGGCCCAGGAGAATGTCGCCACCATCAGCGAACCACGCCGCAACGCCGAGGAAGCGGCCTGTTGCGGCTACGGCGGCCTGGTCAGCAACGCCAACCCGGAAGTCGCCGCCCGGGCCGCAGAGCAACGCTGCCAGGGCAGCGAGGGTGATGCGCTGACCTATTGCGCCATGTGCCGCGACCAGATCGCCCGCAGCGGCAAACCCGCCGCCCATATACTTGAACTCCTCTTTCCGGGCGACAGCGCCCCGTTTCGCGCTCAGGGCACCACCCTCTCCCTGCGTCGCGGCAACCGGCGCTGGCTCAAAAACCAACTGCTGACGACGTATTGGAACGAGCCGGGCCTCGCCGCTCCGGAATACGCTGCCATCAAACTCCAGATGGAGTCCGAGGTACGCGATCTACTGGACAAGCGGCGCATCCTGGATTCGGATATCCAGCAGGTGATCCAGGATGCCGGGAGCGCCGGACAGCGGTTTTACGACACCGAATCCCAATCCTCTCTAGCCAGCCTTCAACTCGGCGAGGTGACCTTCTGGGTCCATTACACCCGGCAACAGGACAGCAGCTATCAGATCCACACCGCCTACAGTCACCGCATGATCATCAAGACCGTACAGAGCAAGAGGGCATAATGCAGGTCAATCAACATTTCCGGCCCCCATCAGGGCAATGGGTCTGCGCCCAGTGCCAGGAGCCCCTGGAGGAAGGTCAGGTGGAACTGCACTACCTCGGCAGCAGCTTCACCGTCGGCGCCCAGGTCTGCCCCCAATGCCGCCAGGCGCTTCTCCCCGAAGACATGGCCACCGGCAAGATGCTGGAGGTGGAAAAGCTTTTGGAAGACAAATAGCGAGGTATCGTGACCCAGCAGTGTACCGCCTACACCTCCCCGACCATGCACCAGGCCCTGGGCCAAGCCTTGCGCCCCGGTGGCCTGGAAACCACCCGCCAGGGCCTGGAACAGGCCCCGTTGGCCATGAACGCCCGTATCCTGGACGCCGGGTGCGGTTTGGGGGCCACAGCGGCGTTTTTGCGAAACCAGGGCTATCAGCGGGTGCTGGCCCTGGACCGCGACCGCGATCTGCTCCGTAGCGCCCAGAAACAGGTGGCCTGCCTCCAGGCGGATATCACCGCCGTACCGTTGGCCACCGCGAGTCTGGACGCCGTGTTCTGCGAATGTGTGCTTGCTCTGTTGCCCCGGCCGCAACAGGCCCTGGCCGAAATCCGGCGCGTCCTGCGACCCGGGGGACGGCTGTACTACAGCGACCTGTACGCCCGCGCCACTGCCGCACCTGCGGCCGCAGCCCCGGGCAGCACCTGCCTGGCCGCTCCTGCCACCCGCAGCACGCTGCGCCAGCGCCTTGACGGCGGTGGATGGCAGATCCTGCGGGAAACAGACCAGACCGAATTGCTACGTCAAACCGCGGCCCGGATCATTTTCGAGCACGGATCTCTGGAGCGCTTTTGGCAGGCCGTTTTCGGGGCTTGCCGGGGCACGTCCTGCGCCGCCGGCATCCAAGCTCTGCGGCCGGGATATGTCAGTTACATCGCCGTCAAAACGCATTGAGGCCATTATGGAAGACGATACCTTGTTCCGCGTTTTACCCCTGGCCCAGCAGGGGTATTGCTGCAGCCAGATCATCCTCCGGCTCGGCCTGGAATACCAGGGCGCGTCCAATCCCGCCCTGATCCGGGCCGCCTCCGGTCTGTGCCACGGTGTCGGTGGCTGCGGGCATACCTGCGGCGCCCTGACCGGCGGGGCCTGCCTGCTGGGGCTCTATGCCGGCAAAGGACAAGACAACGAGGAGGCCCACTCCCGTTTTCCACTGATGCTGGAAACCCTGGGACACTGGTTCGCGGACACGGCCTGCGCCGCGTATGCCGGCACCACCTGTCAGGCGATCCTGGGCGAAAACACCACCCAGCCCAATCCGGATATCTGTGGACGGCTCATCGCCGACACCTTGGATCAATGCCTGACCATCCTTATGGATAACGGCATCGATCCCACCGAGGGCCCGGATGCAGTATAGGCAGCAAACGGCCAGTCTCTGTCCCGTCTGTCTGCAACGGATTCCAGCCTGGCGCGTGGGCACGGACACCGACATGCGCCTGGAAAAAGCGTGTCCGGAACACGGCCATTTCGCCACCCCCATTTGGCGCGGGCTCCCGGGGTTCGGGGAGTGGAAACGGGACAAACTCCCGTCCCAGCCCCCGGTCTGCCATACCCAGCCTCAGGCGGGCTGCCCGTTTGACTGCGGCCTGTGTCCTAACCACGCCCAACACACCTGCACCACGCTGTTGGAAGTCACCCAGCGTTGCAATCTGGGCTGTCCGATCTGTTTTGCCCGCAGTCTGGACAGCGGCACCGACCCGGACCTGGACACCCTCGCCCGGAATATGGCCCACATCCGGGAAACCGCCGGCCCCTGCACCCTGCAGCTCTCCGGCGGCGAGCCCACGGTGCGCGACGACCTGCCGGAGATCGTCCGCTTGGCCGCGGCGCAGAATTTTCGCCTGGTCCAACTGAACACCAACGGCCTGCGCTTCGCCCGGGAACCGGAATACGCCCGCGCCCTGCGCGAGGCCGGCCTGGAGGCCGTGTTTTTCCAGTTCGATTCCGTCCATGACGCCGATTACACCACAATCCGCGGCCGGGCCCTGTGGGAAGAAAAACAACAGGCCCTCACAGCCATGGGTCGAGCCGGGCTGGGCGTAGTATTGGTCCCGACCCTGGTTCCCGGGGTCAATACCCGGGCCATCGGCGCCATCCTGCGCTTTGGTGTCCAGCACCACCCTGTGGTCCGCGGAGTCCATTTCCAGCCCATCAGCTATTTCGGGCGCTACCCCGCCCCGCCCGCGGACACAGACCGTTTGACCCTGCCGGAGATCATGCGCGCCCTGGAAGAGCAGACCGCGGGCCTGGTCCGGACCCAAGATTTTTTGCCCCCCGGCTGCGAACACGCCCTGTGCTCCTTCCACGCCACCTATGCGGTGGCCGCCTCCGGAGAACTGCAACGCTTGGGCGGGGCCTGCTGTAGCGAGGGACCGATTCAGGCCGCGGACGGGGCCCGGCAGACCGTGCACCTCACCGCCCAGCGCTGGCGGGGGCAACAAACGGGTTCCACCACAGGCCCAGAAACCAATGAAGACGACCTGGACCGCTTCATTGCCCGGGCCCGTGAGGCCAGCTTCACCGTCTCGGCCATGGGGTTTCAGGACGCCTGGACCGTGGACCTGGAGCGTCTCCGCGGCTGTTGCATCCATGTCCACGCCTCGGACGGCAGGCTGATCCCCTTTTGTGCCTACAATCTCACGGCCGCTAACGGACGACCGTTGTACCGGAGGTAACATAGCGCCCCCCACCATTGCGCACGGACACCGGCGGCCCCGGCCTTGCGGCTCTGGGGGTTTTGAACCCCCGCCTGAAAACTGGCTGAGCGAACGAAACAGCGTTCACTCCTGCCAGCTCATAAGCGGATATTCGGCTTGGACAATGACAAACGCCTCCTGCTTATTGCCACGCCCAGCGTGGCGAAAAGGCCATCCGCGGCAGGCAGGAGTGCTACGCTGCCTGTGAGCGAGTTTTTTCAGGCCGGGGGGCAAAATCCCAGAGCCGCAGAATCCCCAAACAAACTCTGATTCAACCTGTGGAAATTGCCACGGAATGACGAGCGAGCTACGGACAACTCGCCAAGGCAAGAGCCGGGGAGGAAATGCCGGGGCCCAACTCGGACTCCCCTTGAACCTCCCCAGCAAAGGGATACCTCTATGCCCGTCACGCAACTCGAATCCTGGATTTCCCTGCAAATCGACCTGCCTCGCAAGACCGTGCTCTCCCGCACTGCCCTGCGCAGGTGGCAGCTGGACCGCTTGCGGGCCACCGTGGACCTGGCTCGCACCCACAGCCCCTGGTACCGCAAGCGCCTGCAGGACACCGTTCTTCCCGAAACCGAGGACCCGACAGTTCTGGTCCAGGCCCTGCCCTTGACCACAGCCGAGGACATCCGCGCCCACGGCCCGGAAATGCTCTGCTGTTCGCAAGCAGCCATCGAGCGCATCATCACCCTGGAATCCTCCGGTACCAGCGCCGCGCCCAAACGGATCTTCTTCACCAGCGACGACCTCAAAGCCACGAAGGGCTTTTTCCAGTACGGCATGCGCCTGGTGGTCGGTCCGGACGACAAGGTATTGGTCCTCTTACCCTGCCAACGGGACAATGACGTGGGCAATCTCCTGGTGGCCGCTCTGAACGAAGCCGGTATCGCCAGTCGCGCCCATTGGCCACCCCACGACCCCGAGGCCCTGGCCCGCGCGGTGCACGAGCACGAGGCCCACTGCCTGGTGGGCCTGCCCCAGCACATCCTGGCCCTGGCCCGGCACCCTCGGTCCGGCTTGGCCGCCGCGCACCTGAAAAGCATTCTGCTCTGCTCGGACTACACCGATCCCTGCGTCCGCGAGGCCATTGCCGCCGGCCTTTCCTGCCGCGTGCACATCCATTACGGGTCCACGGAATCCGGCCTCGGGGCCGCGGTAGAATGCAAAGAGGGCCTGGGCTGCCATATCCGGGAAAACGATCTGCTCTTCGAGATCATCGACCCCGACACCGGAGTGGTCCTGCCTCCAGACACCGTGGGAGAAATCGTATTCACCACACTGACCCGCACCGGCATGCCCTTGCTGCGCTATCGCACCGGTGATATCGGGCGTCTGAAAAGCCAGCGGTGTTCGTGCGGCAGTATTCTGACCCGCTTGACGGACCTGCAGGGTCGACTCGACAACGCCATCACCTTTCCAGGACAGGGAACTTTGTCCCTGGCTGCTCTGGATCAAGCCCTTTTGGCCCAGCCGACGATCACTTCGTACGAAGCCGCTGTGTACGATCCGCCTGACGCTACCCCGGAAAGTCCCCCGCGGCTTGCCCTCGACCTCGTTGTCAGGCCGGGCTCGCAGCGCACAGGAGAGGATTTGGCCCGCCAGGCGCTCCTGACTGTCCCGGTTTTACGCCAGACAGTACTTGCCGGTCAGTTGACGCTGGAGATCTCCACGACCGAGGTCCCGTTTGAGCGCTCGCATACCGCCAAACGGTCGCTTTCCGATAAACGCCACCTCTCGCAAAGGGAGTACCATGCGCAACGTTCTTGAACTTATCCACCATGAACTGCAAAACAACGCCCCCGTCGTCAGCGCGGTCATCCTGTCCAGCACCGGTTCCACCCCCCGCAGGACCGGTTCGCGCATGGCCATTGCCCGGGACGGCCGCAATCAAGGCACTGTTGGCGGAGGACCGGGAGAGGCCCTGGCCCAGCGCAAAGCGGCCGAAACCTTTCAGGACAAATGCCCCTGCATCCTCCAACTCGACCTCACCGGGGAGCAGGCCGCGGAGGCTGGCATGATCTGCGGCGGACGCCAGGACATCCTGCTTGAATACATCGCCCCCACTCAAGAAAATGCAACCTTTTACGGTTCCCTTCTTCAACGCTGGGACAATGGCCAAAGTGCTCTGCTCTACACCGCCTTCACCTCGAATGGTGCCGAGGTCGGAGACCTCTCCCGGGCGCTGGAGACCGATGGTCTGACGGCCTCTGCTCCCGTCCAGCTCAAAGAGACGGCAAGAACCAAAGGGGCCCAGACGCGCTTGCCCTTTTTGGTCCACGAGGCGCAGCACACCATTTTGATCGAACCTTTGCGCCCTTCCGGAACAGTGGTCATCGCCGGAGCAGGACATGTAGGGAAAGCGACCGCGGATTGCGCCGCTCTTGTCGGCTACGAGACAGTGGTTCTCGACGACCGTAAAGAATTCCTCCACCAGGACCGCTTTCCCCCAAGCACGGTCCGACACCAATTCCCTGATTTCGGCCATTGCTTCAACGAGTGTCGCATCACTCCTGAAACCGCTATCGTTATCGTCACCAGAGGCCATGTCCACGACAAGACCGTGCTGGATCAGGCCCTGCAGACCCCGGCCGGATATATCGGGATGATCGGCAGTCGCAAAAAACGCGACGCTATCTATGCGGCATTGATTGAGGCAGGCTGGGACTGGAAGGATTTGGAGCGGGTCCATTGTCCTATTGGCTTGTCCATCGGCGCTGACACTCCGGAGGAAATCGCGGTCAGCATCGTCGGCGAACTCATTCAGCACCGATCTGGAGGCCGTTAGATGCCGACCCAGAAAATCGGGGCCGTCATCCTTGCCGCCGGACGCTCGACCCGGCAGCGCGGTTTCAAACCGTTGCTGCCCATTGGGGGGCAGACGGTTATTCAGCGCTGCCTGGAGCTTTTTCAGCACCGGGGCGTCGCCGACAGCGTTGTCGTCCTGGGATATCGCGGGGAAGAATTACGGCCGAAAGTGGAAAAGGCGGGGGCGCGGGCTGTCGTCAATCCGGATTTCGATCAGGGGATGTTTTCCTCGGTCCAGGCCGGAGTAGCGGCCTTGAGCCCGGAAACGGACGCTTTCTTTGTCCTGCCGGTAGACATTCCCTTGGTCCGCCCATTGACCATCCGCCTGCTGTTGCGTGTCCTGGCGCTGAACAAATCCAACGAGGTTTTCCTTCCCTCGTTTCAGGATCAAACCGGGCATCCGCCGCTGCTACGCGCCACTTTGCGCTCGCGTATCGCTACCCACGACGGCACCGGGGGACTGCGCCGGATTCTGGAGACGGCCTCAACCGTCCAGGTTCCGGTCCCGGATCAGCACATCCTTGTAGATATCGATACTCCAACGCAGTACGAATACGCCCTCACCTTGTGGCAACGTTACTGTCTGCCCACGCCCCAAGAGGCCGAAGTCCTTTTGGATTGGGAGACAAAGGGCGATGCCGATATCAGTGCCCACAGCCGGCAGGTGGCCTCGGTCACCAAACGACTGGCCCTGCAGATAAACAGCCGAAACCCGGGCAGTGTGGATGTCGACCTTGCCGTTGCCGGCGCCCTGCTCCACGACATTGCCAAGGGCCAGCCCCGCCACGCCGATACCGGAGCCAAACACCTCAAAGCCTGTGGTTTTGCCCCGGCCTTGACCGCCATCGTCGCTCAGCACGCGGATTACGAACCCGAAGAAAAAAGCCCGGTCACCGAGACCGAGATTGTCTATACGGCCGATAAACTGGTCCAGGGCAGCCGTCTTGTGGGTCTGGACGATCGTTTTCGCGCCAAATACGAGGCCTTTGCCGGAAACACTCACGCCCGACAGGCTGTTCTCCGGCGCTGGAAGCAAGCCAGCCAAATCGTTCAACGGGTCGAACACGCCTGTGGCGTGCCACTGGATACCCTCCTATGAGACCCACACATACCCTCTCTATCCTGCGCCATGGCCAACGCCACCAGGACCCTCAATGGCGCTACACCGGCCAACGCGAGGTCCCGTTGACCGCAGTCGGACGCCGGCAGGCTAAAGAATGGGCCCCTGTCTTCCAATCCTGGTCCATTGCCCCAATCTGGACCTCGCCCCTCGGTCGATGCCAGGAGACGGCTCGAATCATTGCAGCGGCCTTGCAGTGCCCCCTGGCTGTCGAGCCAGCCTTGCTGGAAATCGACCTCGGCGACTGGGAAGGGTTGACCCGAGAGGAGGTGCGCCTGCGCAATCCCGGGGCCTATGAAGCCCGGGGAAAAAACATTGCCACCTACCGCCCTCCCGGTGGAGAAAGTTTTGCCGATCTACTCGAGCGGGTCCGTCCCTGGGCCGAAAAGACCCTGACCCGCGCTGAGCAAACCGTGGCTGTAAGCCATGCCGGTGTCGTCCGCGTACTGGCCTGCTGGGCCCGGAACGCCCCATTGGAGCGGCTGTTCGACTTCACCCCCCCTGAGGGCACTATGACCATTTTCCATGCCGACCACACCGGTATCCATCTGCACGCCCTCGGCCTGTCGGTGCAAGAATTCACCGCCCGGGGGCTCCAATGACCCCAATTACGAACTGCAGGCACAAAACCGGGGCCAATCCATAAGTGCCGCCGCTCCAGCCACGGTGGTCCCATAGAACAGGACCTCTTTGCCATTCAAAAAATCGGTAATGGTGTCGTTGACCAAAGTGGTGCCGGTGACCAAAAGGAGATCCGCCCACTCACGTGCCTCCGCGCTTGTTTCCGGCCCTTCGACAACCACCTTTCCCTTTGCCTGCCCGATATTTTCGGGATCGAGGTCGACAATGCGGTACTCAAAATGGTCCTGGAGCCGTTCGACCATTTTGGGTTGATACCCGATCTGGGTAATTCTGGGGCGCCCGTATTCGTTGTGCAGATGTTCGGCCAGCTTAGCGGCGCACTCCGTTGGGGCGCTGTCTCGGCAATGGATCGTTCCACCAACCTGCCCCAGATGATGCAGGACCGCGTTCATGGTTGCCACGAATACGGCTCGCCGGTAATTATTTTGCAATTCCATCTCCAGAATCTGGTCCAGCCGTCCAGAAAAATCACCAAAACGATCGGTAAAGGCCTGTCCCCGTCCCTGTCCGAAACTGGCCTCCATCAACCGTTCCCGGCCCTTTTGCAAGGGGAAATCGTCCCCTTCCGGATTGCCGATCGCTTCTTCAGTACTCAGCACCCGAGCCTGAATATGGACGTGTTCTCCAAGAAGCCGCTCGGCTTCACAAATGGCGTACAATCGTTCTCGAAGAGGGGCATAGACAGAATGCATGGATCACTCCCTGTGTATCCTGGTTAGAGTCAAATACTGCAGCATGGCTTCAAAACAGTGCAGTATCGTCTTTTGATAGCCGGTGGCTACGAATTGTAAAGCTGCATAAAAACCAGTATTTTTTAACCCACAATCGCCACATGAGTACTTTTTATCAGTGCTGTAACCGCACTGCCCGGAGCAAGTCTCAGGTCCTGCAGCGCGTCATACGTCACCACTGCGCTCAAATGGGAACCGCCCCGTTCAAGTTCAACAAGATAGACTCCGTTTTCCGGAAAAATATCCACGACGTTGCAGGTCAGAACGTTCCTCGTCGACACAGGCCCTTCACACCGCTCGGCCAGGATGACCTGCTCCGGTCGAATCGCCACCCGGACCTCCTCGCCGGGTTGCGCCCGGTCTGTGCTGACCAGTTCCATCTCTCCGGCCTGGATGCGACAGACCCCGTCCCTCCGGTCCCGGACTTGGCCGTGGAAAAGATTGATGCCTAGAAAATCAGCCACACACCGCCGCCTCGGTCGTTGCATGACCTCCTGCACGGTGCCGGACTGCACCAATTGTCCGTGTCGCAGGAAGGCCACCTCGTCAGCCAGAGACCAAACATCGTCCAAGTCATGGGTCACATGGATAACCGTGGTCCCCGTCTCCTTGATCACCCGGCGCAAAAGACGGCGCAACTTCCGACGCGTCCGGGGATCTAGCGCCGAAAAAGGCTCGTCCATCAAGAGCAGGCGGGGTTTGACAATCAACGACCGGGCCAGGGCCACCCGTTGCTTTTCGCCCCCGGACAGGGTTCCGGGAGCCCTGTGCAGCAGATGGTCGATACGCAGGACTTCAGCCATTTCCCGGACTCGGTTGTCCAGGGTTTCTCCTCTGAGTCGCCGTCGGAGTCCATAGCCGATGTTCCGGCGCACATCCATATGCGGCAATAAAGCGAAATCCTGATAGACAATTCCGATATGCCGGTGTTCCGGACGACACCGGGTGATATCCTCGCCTTCCAGAAGGATATGGCCCGCCTCCGGCAGATAGAATCCCACCAGACATTCAAGTAAAATGGTCTTCCCGGCTCCGGTCGGTCCGATGACCGCCAGATAAGTTCCTGTCTCCAGGTCGAGATCCACTTCTTTCAAGGAAAATTCGCCCAGGTCCTTGCTCAAACCGCGGATTTCCAGAAAACTCATAAACGGGCCTCGGTCTTTTCAAACAGGAAAATGGCCGCAAAGGCGACCGCGATCAGGACCATCCCCGAGGTCATGGCCAGGGAAAGATTGCCGTAGGAGATATTCAAGTAGAGGTGGATGGGCAGGGTATCGGTCTTTCCGGCACTGCCGCCGGCCAAGATGAGCACAGTGCCAAATGTCCCCAGGCAGCGGGCAAAGCTGATGACCCCGGCGGCGACCAGACCGCTTTTGGCCATCGGCAGGGTCACGTTCCAGAATGTCTGCAGCGAGGAATAGCCCAAGCTCCGCGAAACGAATTCCAGCCGGGGATCAATGAAATCATACGTCGATTTCATAATCCGGATGGCATAGGGCAGGGCGGTAAAAAATTGTGCCGCTACGACGCCCTGTTTGGTAAAAACAAGCGGCAAGCCGACGGCCGAGAGCCACTTCCCGACCGGGGTTTTACCAAAACACAGCAACAGACAAAGCCCCAGAACAAGCTCAGGGAACGCTACCGGCAGATCAACCACGGCCTTGACCAGCCCCCGACCACGAAACGCATACCTGGACAAGGCCAGGCCGATAGGCAAAGCGCACAGCATGACCAAAAGGGCTGAAGAAGCCGCGGTCCACAGCGACAGGCGCAAGGAGGCCAGCAAAGTGGGGTCGAGGAGGTTGTGGCCGACCTCTGCCCAGTCGGCTACAACAAAAAACGAGCCGATGGCCAAAACTAAAATGCCGGTCACGCCGAACGATAGCGCGACCAGCACAAGGCGAAACAGATTTACCGGCCGGAACATGGCTCAAAACCCCACTGGGTCCAAATCGCCAGACCTGCCTCGGAACTGATATAGGCACTGAATTTTTCGGCCCAGGAATTGCCCTCGGCAAACGTGGTCAATCCGGTGGGAATCGTCTTGATGATATTGGCCTCTTTGGCAATGGAGACGACCTCCACCTTCCCTTTGGCCTCAGCCCAGGTCACCAGATCGCCCCAAATGAGGGCCCCATCGACCTGTTCCATCGCCACATAGACCAAAAGTTGATTTACGGTCGGTGCATAGACATCAATATTGGGTTTGACCGCCTCCCAGAGGCCTTGTTTCTTGAATATCTTGCGTCCCACACGCCCGATGGCCGGTGAATTGGGGTCGCCCATAGCGAGTTTCAGGCCGTTGCGGGTAAAATCCTGGAGCCCTTCGATCTGCCCGGGATTGCCCTTGGGAACGGCGATGACCGGAACATGCTTGACCATCTTCTTGATGGAATCTTCTTGAATCCATCCATTGCGCAAGGCGTCGTAGGTGTATCTTTCCGATCCGGGAACCAAGACATCGCATTCTTGGCCCATCTTGAGCATGCCAAAGAGCTCACCGGAACTGCCGTAATGGATATCCACTTCCACGCCGTGCTCGGTTTCAAAATTGGTTCGCAATTCTTCCATGGGCTTCATCAGCCCTGCACCAGAATACACCACGAGATCGGCGGCAAAAGCGGTCGAAAGCCCCCAAAAACACACAACAAGCACCACAAAGAGACAACGTCGCATAACACCCTCCAGTCATTGAATGAAATAGAATCCGTTCCTTCGTAGGACTCGCGCTTTATTCTGTCAATAAAGGAACAAAAACAGGAGGGGTTCTTGCAGAGCGCCCAGTTTCCGCGCACAACGGGGAAACCGACCGACCACCAGCGCACCAGGCTGCGGCGCAGCGCAGAGCAGATCGTGCAGCCCTACGGCTGGAATTCTGCCCGGTTCCCGGGGCAGCTCCTGCCATTCCCGTGACGATCTTTCAGGAGAAGCCATGCCCGCTGTCTTCATCTTTCCGCACCAGCTCTTCGCCGAACACCCCGCCTTGGAACCCGGCGCTGACGTGTACCTCATTGAAGAGCCGCTCTTTTTTGCAGACGCACAGACACCGGCCCGGATGCACAAGCAAAAGCTCGCTCTGCACCGGGCCTCTATGCAGGCCTATGCGACCCAGCTGAAACACAAAGGGCACCCTGTCACCACCGTGGGCACGCAAAAAGGCGGGGTGTTGGACTCAATCTGCACTGATCTCCGCCAAAAAGGAGAAACCGGGATCCGTGTAGCCGACCCGGTCGATGACTGGGTGGAACAACGATTGACTGCTGCCGCTGGAGCTGCGGGATTGGAGATTACAACGACGCCCAGCCCGGGATTTGTCTGCACCGACGCAGAGTGTGGACCATTTTTCTCCGGACAACCGCCGTACCGACAGACCTCCTTTTACACAGCCATGCGCAAACGTTGCCAGATCCTGCTCGACGACCACGGCAAACCGCTCGGCGGCAAATGGACCTTCGACACCGCGAACCGCAAACGCTACCGCGGCGAACCGCCTGTGCCCGACCTGCCGCATTTGACCGGTGGTCCGGAAAAAGACAGCGCCCTGGACCGTGTTCGGAACGAATTTGCGAACCACCCCGGTGAGCCGGACCTCACCATGCCCTGGACCCATGCCCAGGCACAGGCGTGGCTGGAGGACTTTGTAGACCGTCGCCTCCCCTCTTTCGGCCCGTTTCAGGACGCCTTGTCCAGCAAAGAGCCCTTCCTCTTCCACTCCCTGCTGGCCTCCAGTCTGAACATCGGGCTCCTGACCCCAAACCAGGTTCTGGATACCGTTTTAGCCAAACACCGGCAGTCGCCTTTGCCACTGGCCAGCCTCGAGGGGTTCGTGCGTCAGATCCTGGGATGGCGGGAATTTGTCCGCGGCATGTACCGCCACCACGGCCGGCGCCAGCGCAGTACCAATTTCTGGGGGCATAGCCGGCCCCTGCCAGAGGCTTTCTACACCGCCTCCACCGGGATTCCGCCGGTGGATCTGGCGATCCAGCGAGCGCTGTCCAACGCCTACTGTCATCACATTGAACGCTTGATGGTCCTGGGCAATTTCATGCTCCTGTGTGAAATCGCTCCGGACGACATATGCACATGGTTTATGGAAATGTGCATCGACAGTTACGACTGGGTCATGGTCCCCAATGTCTACGGCATGAGCCAATACGCTGACGGCGGTCTCATGAGCAGTAAACCGTACATCAGCTCCAGCAACTACATCCGCAAGATGTCCGATTTCTCCCCGGGGCCGTGGTCTGCTGTCTGGGACGGACTATATTGGCGCTTCATCCACAAACAACGGGCGTTCTTTGCCGCCAATCCCCGTCTCAAACCCATGACCTGGCATCTGGACAAAATGAGCCGGTCCACCCTGCAGGGGCACATTCAGACAGCAGAGACGTATCTGGAACGACTCTTTACAGGGCGCACCACGCCTTCGTCCCCTAACTGACTGGTGAAAAATTTCGTATCATGCAGGTCGTTCAAAAATCTGGCTCTTCGTCACAGGGCATGGAATTTCAGACGCAAAAGTTTGCCATCTCTTTTGTGTGCTTCGAGCGAAAGGCCCGCACATTTTCTTGGTCCCGCCAAAAGGGGGAAACCGGACCGCGAACTGAATGCTCCCTGGCGGATTGCGATGCAACAAGGCCATCTTCGACACCTGGAGTTCTGTTCTACTTGAGAGTCCGGAGGGGGCAAGGATCCCCCTTTGGCGGGATTGAGAAAATACCGGGCCGAAAGTGGGCACACAGAAGAGACGGCAAACTCCAAAAATCCACAGGATCCGTCAAAGAACCAAAAATCCCAAGGGACGGCGGCAACACGTTCAAGGCCGCAGCGTGCGGAGCCGTACGACAAGTTTGAACGTATAGCAGCTGTCTGCCATTGAGAGATTTTGTAACGGCCTGCTCAGCTACCGACGGAACAGGGATCCTTTCTGGTGGGGGAACCGAAGCGGGACAATCCATGTTTCCTCACAGCCCTCTTTGGGCCTGAGGTGCGACTTGTGTATTCTCTCAGGGGCAGGTCAGGGGGGCGGTGAACTGCCCCCTTGTGGCGGCTTTGCACTCACGACGTATTTCCAACGACAAGGCCGCGCTGCACCGCTGCCCCATACGGCACCTCTTGGAGAGACTTCCCTGATCCTGAACTGCGCCAAAACGGCTCCCTTTGTCCATCCCCCCACAGACCTGAGTGGAGACGTCCCAAGCCCGCACTCCGGTTTCCATCTCTTTCGCCCGTTGTGAAAACACTCTCCGCCCTTTTTCTGGCGGTCCTTGGAGGAGGATCGGTTGCACATCAGCGGGGTCTTGGGTATTTCTGGAAATATGAAAAAGGAAAGCAAAGCGCGTGAGGTTGCAAACAGCTCCAACGCCCCTCAGTCAGCGCCCCCTTTATTTCCGAAACGCGACACGGAGTCTTTGTGACGAAGTTGACAGCCTATCTTGGCCCGAGCTCCATTGTGGTGGTTGTGGTCACCCTGATTCTATTCATCCTGGCCCTGTTTACCAAAGGATTGACACACGACATCCTGCTCGAAGCCGGGGTGTTTCTGGTTTCAGTCAAACTGATCCTCATGGCCTATCACAATGCCGAAGCCACCCGGTCCCTGCACCGCAAGTTGGATTCAATCCTCACCGAACACGAAAAAACCAAGGAATCGTGTCTGAAACAATAGAGGCGTCCGTGGCAGGGGATGACTCCCTGATACAGGCTTTGCACACACCGCGTCCGGGGAGGTCGGGCCCTTTCCAGGTTCCCAGGCCAGCATGGTCTCTGGCCCGCACATTGTCTGGGATCGCCTTTCCGTCGTCCCTGCTTTGACGTTGCTGCCGCCTGGATGCCTGTGAGAGATTGCCTTCAAGTGGCTCAACTGGTTCCGTCTTGCCTGGATCCGGGAACCAAAACACCAAACACGGCCCGCTGCGCCGGACGGTCGTCATTGTGAGGAGAAGCCATGTCCGATCAACTCCAGCCGCTCTTGGAGCGCCTGCAAAAAGAAGGCGTTGAAGAAGCCGAACGCCAGGCCGAACATATTGTGTCCCAGGCCCAGCAAAAGGCCTCCTCCATCGTCCGCCAGGCCGAGGAGCGCAAAAAACACCTCCTGGAAGAGGCCAGGCGGGAAGCGGAGGTCTACACGGAACGCAGCCGGACCACCCTGGAACAATCCGCCCGGGATTTGTTGCTCACCGCAGCCAACGGGATTGAAAATATCCTCTCCGATCTGGTTGCTGAAGCCGTGGACGAGGCTCTGGACGACCAGACGCTCAAAGACATGCTCGTCAAATTCGTCGAAACGTGCGCCGCCGATCAAGACGCCGGGAATTGGGAAATCCGGGTCAGGCCGGAGGACAAGCAGAAGTTGATCCAGTTTTTCGCCCAGCGGTACAAACAGCGTATGCGCCAGGGGATAGAGATCAAGGACGACCAGGAAATCCTGCGCGGTTTTCAGATTTCCTTTCGCGACAGCCATATTTCGCTCGACTTCAGCGCCGAAGCGATCAGCGAAGCCTTGAGCGAGATTCTCCAGCCCCACCTAGCGGAAATCGTGACCCGGGTCGCCGCAGAAAAACAGACCACCGAACGCATTCGGGCCTGTCTCGAGGGTGACGACAACCTCTCGCCTCAAAGCGAGCACGCATGATCCACAGCTATCTGGCGGCCAGCTTGCCGTGGCTGGAATTGGAACAAGCCCCCCCGATGTCGCTGGAGGGACTTGCCACGCAATGCGAGGGGGTCCTCAGTAACGACGCCCTGAGTGATGTCCAGCGGCTTGTGCGGGGGCAGGCCGTTGGAATGCGCACCGAACCCGGCCGCCGCTGGCAAAACCTGGAAACCCAACTCAAAAACGCCTCTGCCGCCCGCAGACGCCCCCGTGAAGACCTCGCCCAGCCGTTTTTCGAAGGCTACAGTGTGGTTGTTCGCGACTGCGTGCGGCGGGCCTTCAACGCTGCCACGCCCCTGGAGCGGGAACGGATCCTGGATCGCTGCCGCTTTGCCCTTTTGTCCGACATCGCCAGCGACGCTCCTTTGGGCTTGGAACGCATTCTCAGCTTTGCCGGACAATTACATTTGGTCCACCGCTGGTTCCGCTGGGACGAGGACACAGGCCGGGAACGCTTTGACAACCTGGTCTCGACAATGGCCGAAGACGTTCTGTCCCGAAAACAGGTCCGCTGAATCGCCGCACCGTCCCTCCCGGCTCGTGCCGGCCAAGCCAAGGAAGACCAATGACCGATCCACACGCCACTTCCACTGCACAAAACGACGCCCAGGCCACGGGGCGTATTGTCGGCGTCAACGGCAACCTGGTCGTCACGGAATTCGATACGCCCATCTTCCAGAATGAAACGGCCCTGGTCCATTGCCACGATCTCCGCCTCCCGGCGGAAATCGTTCGCATCCGCGGCAACCGGGCCGAAATGCAGATTTTTGAAGACACGAAAGATCTGCGGGTGGGGGACACCGTCAGCTTTTCCGGGGAACTCCTGTCCGTGGAACTCGGCCCCGGCCTTTTGGGCCAAGTCTTCGACGGGCTCCAAAATCCACTCTACGACATGGCTGAGACCTACGGCACCTTTCTCCAGCGTGGCGCCAGCCGACCGGCCTTGGACCGCACACAGCACTGGGAATTCACCCCCGAGGTCGCCGAGGGCGAAGAGGTCAAAGCCGGTTCGTGGCTCGGATCCGTCCCGGAGGGGATCTTTGGCCACAAATTGATGGTCCCCTTCCATTTGCGAGGCACCTATACCGTTACGCGTATCAGTCCAGCCGGAACCTACGACCTCAACACGCCCCTGGCCACGCTCACCGGCCCCAAGGGGGAGTCCATCGAGGTTGGTCTCTACCAGGAATGGCCGGTCAAGATCCCCATCCGGGCCTATGCCGACCGCCTCCGCCCGACCAAGCCCCTGAGCACGAAAATACGGCTCATCGACACCTTTTTCCCCATCGCCCGGGGCGGGACCTATTGCATCCCCGGTCCGTTCGGTGCGGGAAAAACCGTTATCCAACAATTGACCAGCCGCCACGCCGATGTGGACGTCGTCATTGTCGCCGCCTGCGGCGAGCGGGCCGGGGAGGTCGTGGAGACCATCCGCGAATTTCCCGAGTTGGAAGACCCGCGCACCGGCCGAAGCCTTATGGAACGCACGATCATCATCTGCAACACGAGTTCCATGCCGGTGGCCGCCCGGGAAGCCTCAGTCTATACCGCCGTCACCCTGGCTGAATACTACCGGCAGATGGGACTCAACGTCCTTTTGCTGGCCGACTCCACCTCCCGCTGGGCCCAGGCCCTGCGCGAACTCTCCGGACGACTTGAGGAAATCCCGGGCGAGGAGGCCTTCCCCGCCTACCTCGAATCGGTGATCGCGGCCTTTTACGAACGAGCCGGCACCATCCGCCTGCACAGCGGCGATGCCGGCTCGGTGACCATTGGCGGCACGGTCAGCCCGGCCGGAGGGAACTTTGAAGAACCTGTGACCCAGAGCACGCTCAAGGTGGTCGGTGCCTTCCACGGCCTCTCCCGCCAACGCTCCGACGCCCGGCGGTACCCGGCCATCGACCCCCTGGACAGTTGGAGCACCTACCCCGGGCAGGTCGACCGTGAACAGGTCCAGGCCATGCACGAACTGCTGCAACACAGCAACGATATCGACCAGATGATGAAGGTTGTCGGCGAGGAGGGCACCCCGTTGGAGGACTTTGTGATCTATCTCAAAGGGGAATTTCTGGACCAGGTCTATTTGCAACAGGACGCCTTTGACCCGGTCGACGGCGCCACAACCCTCAAACGCCAGAGCTACGTCTTCGACCGACTGCATTCCTTTTTGCAGACCTCGATGACCTTTGCGGACAAGGATGCGGCCCGCTCGTTTTTTCAAAAGTTGACCCAGGCGACGATTGACTGGAACCGGCTCGCCATGGACAGCGATGACTTCCACCATCAGGAAAAGCGGCTGGAGCAACTGGTCGCGGACGTGACAGACTATGCGTAAACTCTACCACCAGATCGACCAGATCGCTGGCAATGTTATCGTGCTTCAGGCCGAAGGAGTGGCCTACGGAGAACTGGCCCGGGTAGTCTCCCGTCAGGGCACCTCCCTGGCCCAGGTCATCCGCCTCGAAGACAATCGGGTCAGTCTGCAGGTCTTTGCCGGCAGTCGCGGCGTCGGCACCGACGCCCAGGTCCAATTTTTGGGACACCCCATGCAAACGGCCTATTCGGAATTCCTGCTGGGCCGTGTTTTCGACGGGGTGGCCCGTCCCCGCGACAACGGTCCGAGTATCCGCGAGGAAGCCATCCCCATCGGCGGCCCCTCGGTCAACCCGGTCCGCCGGACCATCCCCAGCCGCATGATCCGCACCGGCATCCCCATGATCGATGTCTTCAATACCCTGGTCGAATCCCAAAAGATCCCTATCTTTTCCATGCCCGGGGAGCCGTCCAATCAATTGTTGGCCCGTATCGCCCTACAGGCCGAGGTCGATTGCATCATCCTCGGTGGTCTGGGGCTCAAACACGACGATTACCTCTATTTCCGCGACGAGTTGGAAAATCAGGGGGCCATGTCCCGTTCCATCTTCTATATCCACACCGCGGCTGACCCGACCGTGGAATGTCTTCTGGTCCCGGACATCTCTCTTGCCGTGGCCGAGCGCTTTGCCCTGGATGGCAAGCGGGTTCTGGTCTTACTCACGGATATGGCCAATTTTGCCGACGCCCTGAAGGAAATCGCCATCACTATGGAACAGATCCCTTCCTACCGGGGCTATCCCGGCGATCTCTACAGCCAGTTGGCCGCGCGGTACGAAAAAGCGGTGGATTTCAAAGAGGCCGGCTCGATCACCATCCTCTCCCTGACAACCATGCCCGGCGACGACGTGACCCACCCCATCCCGGACAACACCGGCTACATCACAGAAGGGCAATTCTATCTCCGTGGCGGGCGCATCGAACCCTTCGGTTCCCTCAGCCGGCTCAAGCAGAAGGTCAACGCCGAGACCCGCGAAGACCACCGCAGTATCATGAACACCATGATTCAGCTCTATGCCTCCTCACGGGAGGCTAGGGAAAAAGAGGACATGGGATTCCAACTCAGCGCCTGGGACCGCAAACTCCTGGACTACGGCCGTCGATTCGAGAATCAGATGATGGATCTCGAGGTCAATATCACCCTGGAGGAGGCCTTGGATCGGGGGTGGGCCATCCTGGACAGTTGTTTCCAACCCCAGGAAGTGGGACTGCCCTCCCAACTCGTTGATCGCTTCTGGCCCCAAACGACCAAGGAAGGCAACGATGGCCAAGATCAAGCGGACTAAGGGTGAACTCAAGGCCCAGCAGGAACAATTGCGCCGCTACCAACGTTTCCTGCCCACCTTGCAACTCAAAAAGCAACAACTGCAAAGCGCGGTCCAGGAAACCCAGCACAAACGGCGTCAGGTGCAGCAGCGCTCCGACCAGCTCTGGCAGAACCTGGAGCCGTGGATTGGACTGTTCGCCGAAAACACCGATCTCGCGCGGCGTCTGTCGGTCCAGCAGGTACAGTATACGACTCAGAACGTGGCCGGACTCGACGTGCCTGCCATTGACAGCATCGAATTGACCACCTCCTGGCCTGATCCGCACGACTCCCCGCCCTGGCTCGATGCCGGGCTTGAGGTCCTGGAGCAGGCGGTCCGCCTTCGGGTGGAGTTGACCGTACTGCAACAGCGCGAGCACCTTTTGACCCAGGAATTGCGCAAAACGACCCAGCGGGTGAACCTCTTTGAAAAAATCAAGATCCCCGAATGCCAGGAAAACATCAGGGTCATCCGCATCGCTCTCGGTGATCTGCAGACGGCCGCGGTCACACGGGCCAAACTCGCCAAAGCCAAAATGCGCCAAAGGGACGCCGCCTCATGATTGTCTCCATGCAAAAGGTCCTGCTTCTGGTCAGCCGCAAACAAGCGTCGCACGCGCTGCACCGCTTGCAGGATTTAGGCGTCATGCACCTGGCTCCGGAACGCCTCCAGAGCGGGGTCGATCTTGAGAACGCCCGGCAGCGGCTGGACCAGCTCCGGGACCTGGAACACCTCCTGGTCACCCTGCGTCCGCGGCAGCAAACCGATTGCTCTGCGGAAAAAACTCCGGCCGTGGAGGAACTCCTGGATCTGGCCGCGGAGCGCAAGGAACTGCTGCGGCGGCGCAAAGAGGTCCAGGCCGAATACGACCGCTACAGCCCGTATGGGGACTTCGACCCCGGTCTGGTCCGCGACCTGCGCGCCCAGGGACTTGACATCCGCCTCGTCCAGACGCAACGCGACACCCGGATCGAGCTCCCCGAAGACGTGCTCCGCCTCGAGACCGCACGAACCAAGACCTCCGTATTCTCCGTCCTCGTGCGCTACGGCCAGCTGGACCTGCCGGTGCGGGACACCGCCCTTCCCGAACGCTCCGTGCAGGACATGCGCGACGAACTGGAGGCCATTGATGCCCGGGTCACTACAATCGACACCATCCTGCGGCAAGCAGCACCGCATTGCCCGCCGCTGGCCACCCGCAGCCGTCTGGTGCGAGACGCTTTCCGGTATTACGAAGCCCGCTCCGGCATGGAGGAATTGGGTCCCGCCCTGTTGGTGCGGGGCTACATCCCCCGCCACGCTCTTTCCAGTCTCCAAACAGAGGCTCAGCAGCGTGGTTGGGGCATCCTGACCCTGGAGCCGGAGCCTGAAGAAATCCCCCCTACCTTGCTCCGTCTGCCGCGTTGGGTCCGCCCCATCAAGGCGGTCTTCGAATTGATCGGAGTCCTGCCCGGCTATTACGAGACCGATATCAGCGTCCCGTTCCTGCTCTTTTTGAGCCTCTTTTTCGCCATGATCGTCGGCGACGCCGGATACGGCCTGGTCTTTCTCGGACTGACCTGGGTGGGACGCCGCTTGACCCGCTTGCCCAGAGACGCTGTGATCCTGCTGACCGTCATGAGTCTGTGCACTGTGGGCTGGGGGCTGGCCGCTGGAAATTTCTTCGGTCTGGATCCGACGCCGGGGATTGTGGCTCCGCTGCAGCTCGGCTGGCTCAGCGGCCCTGAAGCCGATAGCCACCTCATGTTGCTCTGCTTCGTGCTGGGCGGTCTCCAGCTCACCATCGGCCACACCTGGCGAGCCCTGCTCTTTTTTCCCCACAGCCGTTTCCTGGCCCAGGTTGGCTGGATTCTGGTCACCTGGGGCATGTTCTTTGCCGCCCGGAGCTTGGTGCTGTTGGCGCCGTTTCCCACTCCGGCCCTGTTGGCCATTGTCCTGGGCGGGATTTTGGTCGTGGGCTTTCAATTCCCGCTGCGGCAATTCAAACGGTACTGGACTGAATATGTCCGCTTCCCACTGGATCTGATCAGCAGTTTCGTGGATGTGGTTTCCTACATCCGGCTTTTTGCCGTCGGCAGCGCCACCTTTGCCATCGCCAACGCCTTCAACGAGATGGCCGCGGGCATCGGCGCCGGCACCGTATGGGGGCCTCTGCTCGCGGCCCTGATCCTCTTTTTCGGGCACTGTCTGAACATCCTGCTGGCCGGAATGGGGGTCCTTGTCCACGGCGTCCGGCTCAACACTCTTGAATTTGCAGGACATACCGGCATCCAATGGACAGGGCAGCCATTTTCTCCCTTTGCTCGAAGTTCAGGGCGCGGAAGACAGTAGACGGAGGACTGAAGGCAGAGCGAATCCATCGCTATCGAAATCGGGATCGGGATCGAAATCGACGTGTGTCCACGAAAGGCATCAGGTGGCGCGAAGCAGGGACAAGAGAAGGCGAGGGGCTAGAGGGGGGCCGGAAACTCTACTTGGACTGCCAGGCCGGCCAATGCCGGGAAAAGCCGTGCAAGCATCCTCCACGAGAGCCCCGCCAAACTGGAAGGAATACAAAAACCGAGTACACCTCGCGTGATAACGTCGCACAACAAAGGAGCCGACAATGGAACTCGAGATGATGGTTGCCCTGGGCAAGGCCGGGGCGGCTGGCGCCCTGGCCATGGCCGCCCTGGGCTCGGCCCTGGGAACAGGCACTGCCGGCATGGCCGCGATCGGAGCCTGGAAAAAAGCGTACGCCCAAAACAAGCCGGCCTCCTTTATCCTGATCACCTTTATCGGGGCCCCGCTCTCCCAGACCATCTACGGCCTTATTCTGATGAACATGATCCTTGGGCGCAGTGAGCAGGCCCTGACCGAGGGTGCCGCCTTTCTCAACTGGCCAGCCATGCTCGTCGGCGGCCTGATCGGCGGCGCGGCCATGGGGGCCTCGTCCTGGTTTCAAGGCAAGGCCGGCGCCGCTGCCGCAGACGCCCTGGGGGAAACCGGCCAAGGCTTTGGCAACTATCTTTTGACCATCGGGATTGTCGAAACAGTGGCCCTTTTTGTCATGGTTTTTGTCCAGGGCACCTTCGCCTGAGCCGGGAGGGACCACCGACTCCAAAACATAAGACGTGCCGATTCCCGGAAATCCCCATAGGCTTGCCCACCCGCCTCGTTCTCGGGGCACATTGGACCAAAGAGGGTTTCGTTTCAGCTCCAGGGGAGCGAGAACGAACCGGTGTTGCCGTTTTTGTCGTTTGTTTGTTCTCGGAATGGACTACTCGGAGCACAATGCGACGGGAATCACAGGAGATGACGTGACGAGGCAGGAGCCTCGTCACGAAGCAAAGCCCCGAAGACCAGATGCTTGTCCATGCGGTATTTGAGGCTGTGACCGACAACCAGCCCCAGAAGAGCTCCGAGGTAGCGCATGGCTGCCGGCTGGAAGAGAAAATGGAAGGTGAGTTCAGCGGTCCAGAAACAGAGGATATTGACCACGCCGAAAAGCGAGTAGAACGCGAATTGCCGCCCTTTCTGACGCAGCGAGCCCGGTCCGCAGGAAAAGATATACCGCCGGTCCAGATGGAATTTGACCACCATGCTGCCCAGCGCTCCTAGCCCCATGCCAAGATAGATTTTCAGGGGCGTGGTCAAAGCGGCGGCCACCGTCACCTGGATGCCCAGATTTGTGACGATGCCCACCGCTACAAAAGTCGCATACAGCAAGGTAAAACGGACAGAACACAGGGAAGAGGGATTGAACATAGGAAAAAATCCAGAGCACGCCGCCACTGACTGGTGAGGACACCGTATCCCACAGCCCATTCAGCAATCACCGGGCCGCAACGCAAACAAGCCAGGGTGATCTGAGCAATGAGAGGGGAAGCCTCCAACAACTGACACGAATACGGCGGCGCAGAGCGATTCGCCTTCCTTGTTCCCAGGTTCCTCTCCGGAAACTGCTTTTCCAGCGGCTCCTGCCGCCTTCCGTCCCCCGCATAGCGTCCCTTTATGTCTGTGCGTGCCCCTTTCTGCTCACCACCTCCAGCCTACGGTCCGGTATCGAACTCGACGATGGCGGCAAATTCGCGGTCCACACCCGGCCGTACTTCATGGTACAGGGGACTGGAGGGACCGACGCGACCGCCCATGTCATACGTGAACTCTGTGACGGCCTCATGACGCAGCCAATAGCCACAGGCCACCGCCCCGGCCGCGTTATAGCAGGAATGGAAATGCGTGAATTCCTCCTGCGGCTCCGGACGGGTCGCCCGCCACGCCTGGACAATATCCTGGTCAAACACCGGTCGCATGCGCTGCCCCTGCGCGGGCTGGAGCGGGGCGGGCTCCGGCAGGCAGGTCAACACCGCCTCGCCTTGAAATAAAAGCGTTCCCTCGGGCCGGTCCCGGGTATAAAATTGCTTTTCGTTATAGCACCAGAATTCGAGCCGGGTGAGATCCCCGCTCTGAACCGGCTTGAAATAATATCCGACAAAGGGGCCAAAACGGTAGACCCGGCTGCCATGTTCCACAATCAACCGCTCCACCGCCCCTCTGGGAGGCTCGGCTCCGGTCGCAGGACAGACAGATACGGCTACAGCCAGCGACACCAGCACCAGTCCGAAAGCTGCCTTACGCATCCCGCCCCCCATCTTTCCAGAGCAAACCGATAAGCCAGATACAGATCCCCAGCCCCACGGCGAGTATGCCCACCGCCAGGCCAGGAGAACCGAAGACCTCGGCCAGGGTGATCTGGCCGACATTGGTCGGCATGTACAACGTCGGGATGAGGGTTTCGTGGACATGGGCAAAAGCCGCTGCTCCGGCCAACCCACCGAGAAAAGCGAAAATGGCGTCCATGCGCCCCTCGCCAGCGGCGGCCCAGCATGTCCCCGGGCAATAGCCCGCAAGTCCCCAGCCGACACCAAAGATGACCCCGGCCACCCCCGTAGCCACAAGACTGGTAGGATGAATCATGGTCCGGCCGACATCCGCTGCTTGCAAACCGAGCAGACCGATGGCGGACAGGGCCACGGCCAGGAGCATGAAACGGGGGATCCCCGACTCGACCATCAAATGCGCCTTGGCCATCTTATCCGGATTCGTCGCGCCGACACGCTGGATAACGAAACCGAAAGCGATGCCGGAAAACAGGCCCAGCCAGATCTCACTCATGGTCCGCCTCCTTCGCGGTTTTGCCGTAGACCAGCCTGGCGGTGAGCATGGCCACTGCGAAAATCACAACGCCGAAATACAATCCGCTGACCGCCAGTTGCGTGGACCCGGAAATAAACAACCCCAGGGTGCATCCCCCAGCCAAACGGGCGCCAAAAAGGATCAAAAAACCACCCAAAAACGAACACCCGTAGCGCAGAGATTTGGACGGGCCGAAACGCCGTTCCCACAGACGGGGCACATCCCGGATGGGAATCCGAAATGTCCGACCGGCGAAAAACCCGCCGATGGCCATACCCAGGACAAAGGCCATCAGCCAGGACCCCGGTCCGGGGAGAATCTGGTAATGGGTCTTGCCAGCCACATAATCCGGGGCGATTTTCCCCAAAGCGCCCTTTAGAACGGCGATGAAGCCGCTCGAGGAAGCCGGGGGGCCGAAGGTGGCAAAAATGAAAACGATAATTCCGGCCAGAGCGATGGCTGCCGGGAACCAGGCCCAATACGCGGAAGTCTTGTGTTCCTTCATACGGCATCACCCTCCGCAAGAGACGTACCCGCCCGAAGACGAGCCTGATTTGGGGGCCGGCTTGGAAGCTCCCGCCGGTTGCGTCGACGGACCTGAAGCCGCGGCCGGTGCCTGTGCGCTACTGCCCTGGGGCAGGGACGATCCTGTGGGCCGCTGCACAGCAGCCTGCACCGGATAAAAACGTGAATGCTGCCCCCATTCGTTCCAGGAGCGTTCATAGAGGCGCACATCAGAAAACCCCATCAGGCGCAGAATGAAGTACCCGAAGGACCCACGGCGCCCGGAATGGCAATAGGGGATAATGGCCTTGCCGGGATCCAGGCCGCGGTACAATTGCTGCAAATCCGCATAGGACTTGATGTCTTTTGTTTTTTCATCGGTCCAGTTCGAGGCGTCCGGTATATTCACCGCTCCGGGAACATGGCCGCGTTTGAGCACGCTCCCGTCCAGGGCCGTATTGGCCAGTTCACCGGTATATTCGCCCTGCGAACGGACATCGAGGATCTGGTAATACGGATCACCGAGGCGCTTGGCGATAAAATCTCCGTTGACGCCTCGCTGAGGGACCATCTCTTCAGCCGGGGCCTGATAGAGGACAGACTCCAGTTCGGCCGGCTGTTGGGCAAGGTCGCCCCCGGCCTCCTTCCAGCCGTCAATACCCCGCTCCAGGATTATCTTGTTTTCATGCCCGAGCATATCGAGCACCCAAAAGACGTACGAGGCTGTGGCCCCGCCGTCACGTGCAACGGAATCATAGAGGACCACGGTCGAGCCCCGCGCGATTCCGTGCTCGCCCAGGATCTCCTGGGCCTTGTCCAGTCCGACGAAAATGTCGGCCAGATTCCCGGCCCGGTCGTTGGTCCGAAACAGGCTCCACGGCATACGGATGGCACCGGGGATAAGGGTATTGTCGAAATGCTCGTCGTTGCGAACGTCGATGACGACCACGCCCTGGTCTTGCCCCTGAGTTTTGAGCCACTGGGCCGTGCACAGGAATTGCCCGTTCGGATAGCCGGAATGGCCCTGGGTACCGGGCTGTTCAGCAGAGGCCAGGGACCAGACCACGCCAAGGAGCAGGACCGCTGCGATAAGAATAAAACGAAGAATCTTTCTGTCTTGCATGAGCATGCTCCTGAACACTGCGGGTTAACGAAAAAAAGACCGCAGACAACAAAGGGATCCTCCCGACAGGGATGCATTGCCTTTGCTGGTCGGCAGACAAAAGCCATTTCCATGTTCCAGGTATAGAGAAAGTCCCCCAGACTGACAAGCCATGTGCAGCAATTGGCCACAGGCCGCCCGAGACCCGAAATAGTATCAATACAATAGCATTGTCTGCATGGAAAAAAGGTATCACTCCGTTTCGTGCGGAGCGACAACCACCCGATTGCGGCCCTGCGCCTTCGCCGCATACAAGGCGGTATCCGCCCGGGACAGCAGCCCTTCCCAATTGTCGCTGAGTTGGTATTCAGCCACCCCGAACGAGGCCGACAGCCGCGTCTCACCGGCAAATCGGGTGCCTCCGATAGCCGCCCGCACCCGCTCGGCCAACTGCGAAGCCCCGCGCAGATCCGCCCCGGGAAGGACCATCAGGAACTCCTCGCCTCCGTAGCGAAAGACAGAGTCCGTCCCGCGGGACTGCTGGGCGAGCAAACGGGCGAACTCCACCAGGACCTGATCGCCCACCGTATGCCCTTTGGTGTCGTTGATTGTCTTGAAGTAGTCGATATCGACCAGAATGCACGCAAACCCCTCGCCACGCTCGTGGCAACGGTGGATGAGCAGGCCCATATCCTCGTCCAGCCGTTCACGATTGAAGATGCCGGTCAAAGAATCGGTGATCGAGGCCCAGTACATTAAACGACGCTGGCGCAACGCCAATGCCAGCGAAAGGCACAACAGGGCCACCACTGCCCCCACCAGGATAACAAACGGCAGATTTTGCTGGATGTATTCCCAGGTTGTGGGGGGCTTATGAATAAACATGCTCCCAGGCGGACAGTCAGCCGGGTCAAGACCGAACCCCTGGAGCACCCTGTAGTCAAAAATGTAGCGCTGGGCCGCATTGCGACGGACAGGGATCTCCCCGGTGGGCGCCCCCTTCAGGACCTGCTTGGCCACCAGGGCGGCCTGTCGCCCTTGATCAAAGCCCCGGGTGATCAGACCGCCGGCCAACCCTTTGCCGAGATAAAAGCTCCAGGACCCGTAGATCGGAGCTGAGGCGTGTTCGTAAACCAGCCGGATGCCGTCGGCGTAGGAGATGAATTCCCCGTCTGCGTCCCTGTTCAAGGTCAACAGATAAATGGCATCATCCTTTCCCAACCCAGAGACAATTTCCGGGATCTGTCGCAACCGGAATTGGTTGTGGTATTCCACGGTCAATTCCGGTTCAAGACGCGGGAGGACTTCCTGGACAAGCTTTTCCGAGCGGCGCCCGGTCACCGTCTGGTCGTTGAGGAACACCAGCCGCTCAAGGTCCGGTTGCAGAGCCTGAATGGCCTTGATGGTGCCCATGATATCCGTGTCCTCGGCCACGCCGGTCACCTGATGGAGATTGGCGATCAAGCCGGGCTCATAGGCGTTGACCCCGCAAAAAACGACCGGGGTATCCTCAAGCTCGGCGGCGAAACGATCGTTCAAAAACCGCAGGGCGTTGTTGTCAGAGGAAATGATGATATCAAAAGGGGTGTCGTCCAGAACTTGGCTGAACAAGCCCTCCCAGCGCTCGATATAGTCGATCCCGGCATGGCGCTTGGTGTCCAGATAGAAATAATAGAGTTCATAGTCGTTATACAGGGGTTCAAAGACCGACTGGACCCCTTTGGTGATATTATCTGTCCATTCCAGGCCCTGGTGGTACGAGTGCAGGACAAGAATCTTTTGCTTCTCGTTGGCCTCTGCCGTGGTCCAGGCCACCAGCAGGATCATGAGGAGGAAAACGGCACACCAGAAGCCGTGCTTGTGCTCTCGGACACACCTACCACTCAAGAAGACGCTCCTGTGTTCGAAGCCTCAGCCCGGGGAGTCTCCACAGTCCACAACAAGCTTGCACCGGCAAGAAAGAAGACCAGCAAAAAGAGCAGGCCGCCGCGTACAGACCCGGTTAGGGTTGCCACACTGGCAAAGACAAAAGGACCGACAATGGCCGCGAATTTGGCGCTAATGCTGAAAAAACCGAAAAACTCCGCTTTCTTTTCTTCCGGGACCATCCTGGCGAAAAGCGAACGGGACAAGGCCTGGCTGCCTCCAAGCACCAGAGCCACGGCCCCTCCCAAAATCCAGAACTGACCGGCCGTCTCCAGGCGCACCGCATAGACCACGACCCCCATGAAAAGCACCAGCGCTGCGAGCAGCATCGGTTTGACGCCCCACCTGTTGGCCAACCGCCCAAAGACCAACGCTCCAGGAGCGGCCACGAACTGGACCATCAAAAAACACCCCAGCACCGTATTCTGAGACAAGCCAACCGTCTCCCTGGCAAAGACCGCAGAAACAGCGATTACTGTCTGGATACCGTCGTTATAGAGCAAATAGGCCACCAAAAATCGCAACAGGTTGGCATGGCCCCGAATCTCACCAAAGATCCGCAGATACCCCGACAATCCCCGGGGCAGGGCCGTATCGGGTCCCCGCATGGCCACACCGCGCAACCGGGTAAAGACCGGCAGGGCGAACCCGATCCACCACAGCCCCGTGAGCACGAACCCGGCCCGCGTGGCGGCGCCGGGGTCCGGCAACCCAAACCAGCCGGGCTTGAGTATCAGCACCATCACCACCAGCAGAGCCAGGCCACCCCCGGCATACCCGGCGGCAAAGCCACGGGCCGACAGGAGGTCCTTCTCGCTGTCCGTTTTGGCCAAAGCTGGAAGATACGCGTTATAGAGGATGTTTCCGGCCGCAAAACACCAATTCCCAAACATGAACAGCCCCGCCGCAGCCCAATACGAATCGACTGCCGCAAGCCCGGCTGTAGCCAGCGCCCCGCTGCAACACAACACGGCCAGTAAAGGCAGATGCCGCCCGTGCCTATCGGCCCAGGCACCGAGATAGGGGGCGAACAGGACCAGAAACCCCATCGACAGGGCCACGGCATAACTCCAAAGCACTGTCGCCGGCAGTCGGAGGTCCATCCCGGGCACCGGCGCGCCGCCAGAGGGGACCAGGCTCACGAAATAGACCGGCAAAACCGCTGCCAGGATGACGGTGGCAAAAGCGGAGTTGGCCCAATCGTACAAACACCACGCCCACCAGTTACGCTGCTGGTCTGTTGTATCGTTGGCGAAGATTCTGATATGCTTTCTCACCCGTTAGCTTCTTCCTTCAAAACAGCCGCCCCGAAAGCGACGGCCAAGCGCAGAACACGTTGAAAGAGGTTTTACTCCGAGCCAAGCCCGAAAACAACCATATATCCCCGCACAGGCCGACCTCTAGCCCACCTCGCCGCAGTAAAACCATCTGGCTCCCCAAAGCAGAACTTGCGTTTGACGCAAAGACTTGGAAAAGTCCGTTCCGGGCTTTGCGCTCCCGGAGCATTTCTGACGCCACTTGCTCTGCAAGACCAAACTCTGAACCCTTCGTCCATTTTCAAGGAGGACATTATGGCTGTGACCATGCATCCCATCGGGACCGTCCGCACCGACGGGGCGGCTCCACCGCGACACTGGAGTGTCTCCGAAGAAACCGGAATCCTTGATATCGCCCCGGAATTCGCCCGCGGCCTGCGGGATATCCAACCCGGCCAGCATATTGTGGTCCTGTTCCACTTCCACGACAGCCCCGGGTTCACCTCGGATGCCTTAGTCCAGACCCCACCGCACAAGGGAGTCCCGCTCGGAGTCTTTAGCATCTGTTCCCCCCGGCGCCCCAATCCCATCGGGCTCTCGGTCCTGGAAGTCATCAACGTGGTGGACACCCATATCCATGTCAAAGGGGTGGACATGCTCGACGGCACACCCATCCTGGATATCAAGCCGCATATTACAGGATGATTCCGGCTGACGGGACGGGGCCCAGTACCAGAATTAACGGCTTCAGGAGATGATCTGCGACGGTATTCGGAAGGAGGGGCGGTTCTTTAAACGGAAAAGGGTGAGGTGGTCACAGAGATGGTCAATCCCTTTTCTTTTCTCGAGCCTTTTTCCACCAGCGCAACACCAGACTCAAGACCACAAAAAGGAAGAGAAAGAGGCTGAACACGCCCCATTTTTCTTCGGCCGCGGCGCCCCCCAGGGCGGCAATCGGGAGGGTGATCACACTCTCGGTGGCAAAGTTCAGGGGTAAAAAATAGCGAAATGGCAAGCCGGTCAGGGCCAGGATATAGGTCTTGAGGATATAGGGGGGGCCGGGGAACAACAAAAACGCCACGAGAAAGAGTCTCGGCCGCTCCACATGCATCAACGCCGGATGGTAGCCACGGCGCTCCAGAAAACGGAGTAACGGGGTGCGAACGCAAAACCGGGCCAGGGCAAAACACAGGCTCATATGCACCGGAAGCACGCAGGCTGTGGCAAGCATGCCCCCGAAAGCGCCAAACTTGACCCCGGCCAGAACGAGGAAAACGCTGAAGGGGAAGCCGAGCACAGGCAACAGGGCCATAAGCAGGAGAAAAAGCTCCGGGTCGATCCCGCCTTCGAGAAACACCCGGACCGCCTCCACCTGGGAGACGACAAAGTCCATCGCCCCAGACCACTGCAGCGCCCAGAGCAGCACGCCCCCTATGCACAAAGCGCCTCCCCCGAGAGCCGCAAAAACCACTTTTTTTGACATTCCGTAACTCGTTACCACGTCTTCAGACGAACTGCTCTGCAAATCTTTGTGCACTCGTATTGAGCAGCTAGCTATCTGTTGAAAAATTTCGTATCATGCAGGTCGCTTACAAATCCCAAGGAACAGCGACAACACGTTCAGGGTCGCAGCGGTCGTATTCGTGCGCGCACGTTTGAACCTAGTGCAGCTTTGCTGCCCTTGGAAGATTTTCAAGGCTCTTCGTCACAGGGCATGGAATTTCAGACGCAAAAGTTTGCCGTCTCTTCTGTGTGCTTCGAGCGAAAGGCCCGCACATTTTCTTGGTCCCGCCAAAAGGGGGAAACCGGACCGCGAACTGAATGCTCCCAGGCGGATTCCGGTGCAACAAGGGCCATCTTCGACACCTGGAGTTCTGCTTTACTTGAGAGTCTGGAGGGGGCAAGGATCCCCCTTTGGCGGGATTGAGAAAATACCGGGCCGAAAGTGGGCACACAGAAGAGACGGCAAACTCCAAAAATCCATAGGATCCGTCAAAGAACCGATTTTCAACAACCTGGTAGCCACACCTTTTCCGGTCGCCTTACAGAGCGTTGATCTCACACTCGGCAGGGCCCCAGACTACCCTGGAAGAGAGCTGAAGTCCCTCATTGCAGCGGACCTACACGTCCTTGGAGGTCCTGACAACCGTGGCCTTAGAGCAGGCGTGAACCGAGAGCACGCATAGTCCCGAGGGCATCCTTTTCCCGGCAGCCGCTGCAGGCCTCCTTTTCTCGCCGACTTTGCCCCCGCCAAAGCAGCAACACCCTTGGCATGACACCAGGACAACCACCCCAAACGGGATCTCCCCTCTGTACCGATAGGCTGCTGCAATTCTCACAGCCGTATTTGGCTCACGAAAGGCTCTACAAATAGTTCGACCGCGGGCAGTATTCTTGAATACTTCGGAAGATACTGACTCCGTTTTCCCCTTCTAAAAAATCGAGTTCCAAATACTTCTCTTTCTCTCGCTTCATCTTTGCATTGCACATCTCTTCTGTTCCCGCCTTACTGAACACCCTGTTGATCAACGTACCCTCTATTTTTCCGGAAATACCCGCTCTGCACGACAGAGATGCCCCAAATCCAACATATATCAATCTCAATTCTGAATCGATTTCCTTTTGGCGTCAGCATTTCTGTTGCAAAAGCAACAGAAATGCTGGCCGATAATGAGTTGACAGAAAGACGAAGCGCTGTAGTATACTCCTTTCCCTGAACCCAGGACAACACGCCTTGGGCCCAGGCCCCACCGCCGGGGTACAGCCTTTGCCCATGGCGGTAATACTCGGAAAAAACGAACAATTCAGGAGATACATTCCATGCACATACGTGCCAATTTTGACCGCTGCACCGGCTGCCGCCTCTGTCAATTCGCCTGTGCCGAGCGGGCGTGTTCAGGATACAACCCGCGCCACAGCCTGTTGCGCATCCAGAACTCCACTGAGCATCTCTACAACTTCCCTATCGTCTGCAATCATTGCCTAAACGCCTATTGCCAGAATGTCTGTCCGGCCCGGGCCATCTCCCGCGACGAGCAGACCGGGGCTGTGGTCATTGACGAAAATCGGTGCATCTCCTGCGGGTTATGCGCCCAATATTGCCCCCTGGGGGTCATCATCCGGCACCCGGAAAGCGACAAATATGCAAAATGCGATCTTTGCGGCGGGCACCCCCTTTGCGTCCAGGCCTGCCCCACAGGCGCCCTTGAAATCGCGTACACGGGAGGCGACCATGCCTAACGCATACCAGGGAACACTCCTGCATATCGATTTGAGCGGGCAAGAGGTTCAGCACTTGCCTGTTCCGCAATGGCTGCGCGAGACCTTTGTCGGCGGCAAAGGGTTCGGAGCCAAACTCCTGTATGACCTCTTGCCCGCTGGAACCGCTCCCCTGGACCCAGCCACGCCGCTCATGTTTTTCCCGGGCCCGCTGACCGGCACCAAGGCTCCCTCCATACGGGCCTGCGCGGTGACCAAGTCCCCCCTGACCGGGCTGTTTCTGGACTCCTATTTTGGGGGGGAATTCGGGCAGGAGATCAAATACGCTGGTTACGATGGCCTGATCATCACCGGTCGGGCACCGCAGCCGGTCTATCTCTACATCGCCGATACCACAGTGGAGATCCGTCCGGCTGCCTCTTTATGGGGCCAGGATGCCCTGGAAGCCAATGCCAACATCAAACGCGAATGCGAGGATCCGAGCCTGAAAATCGTGACCATCGGCCAGGCCGGGGAAAAACGTGTCCCGTTTGCCCTGCTCAGTTGCGAATTCAACCGCCAGGCCGGGCGTGGCGGCGCTGGCGCCGTCATGGGCGCCAAAAACCTCAAGGCGGTTGCCGTGCGCGGCGAACAACTCGTCAAGGTCGCCGACCCCGAGGGATTTACAAAGGCTGTAGCCCAGGCCCACACCGAGCTTGAGGGATCCGACGATATCCAGGTCCTGCGCCAGACGGGCACGGCCAGCGCCGTGGAATTTGCCAATGAAGCCGGACTCTTTCCCGCCAACAATTTCCAGGACAGCTCTTTCGCCAAGGCCGATCGCCTCGGGGACAAAGGACAGTCCAAGCACCTCTGGCTGGGCAATATAGCCTGTCTCGGCTGTCCCATTTATTGCAGCAAGATCGGGGCCATCCGCCACGGCAAATACGCCGGGACCATTTCCGATACCGTGGAATACGAATCCGCGGGCCTGCTTGGCGCGAACCTCGGCATCAGCGACATCCGGGCCGTGACCCATCTCACCCGGCTCTGTGACGTTTTTGGACTGGACTCCATGTCCGCCGGCGGGGCGATTGGTTTTGCCATGGAAGCGGCGGAAAAAGGTATCATAGACGCGCCGGACGGTATCGACCTCACCTTTGGCAATGTCGAAGCCGCGGAATATTTGATCCGGGGCATGGCCCTGCAGGAAAACGAACTCGGTCGGCTCCTGTCCCAGGGCGTGCGCCGGGCCGCCGTTGCGCTCGGTGGCGACAGCGAAGCATTCGCGCAGCATACCAAGGGCCTGGAAACACCGGCTTGGGGGCCACGTGGCGCCCTGGGCACGGGCCTGGCCTTCATGACCGCGGATCGCGGCGGCTGCCACCAGCGGGGACTCCCCGCCCCCATCGAGATCACCCACGATGAATACAACGGGAAGCCGGTTGATCCCCGCGCCACAGAAGGCAAGGCGGCGATGGTCATGGAAATGCAGGATTTCAGCGCTGGGACCGACGCCTTGGTCAAATGCGATTTTGCAACGGCGGGGATTGCCATTGAGACCTACGCGGCCATGCTCAGCACCGCGACAGGAGTCGAACGGGACGCCTCCTTTCTCACAGACCTCGGCGCCCGGATCTGGAACCAGATCCGACTCTTCAACCTCCGGGAAGGTCTTGACCCCAGCGACGACAGACTCCCCAAACGGTTCTTCCGGGACCCCGTCCCCAGCGGACCACAGCAGGGCCAGCACTTCACCACCGAACAGACCGCGGCCATGCTCGAAGAGTATTACGCCCTGCGCGGCTGGGACGCCTCTGGAGTCCCGACCTCCACCACCCTGGATACCTTGAGTCTTGGAACCCTGCCACGGTTTGTCCTCAATTCCTGAATCCGTGAGCCCCTGTGCCAGGGTTTGGCTCAATTCTGGCACAGGGCACGGTCATGTTCCAGATTCCCGGATCCAGGCTGCAGCCATAGAGAAGGGGGGCGCGGGATACAGACACGGGGCTTGACGAATTGTGATCCCACAGCTTTCCTTTTCGGACCGCCAAGCGCCTGCCTGGCTCTTTCAAAGTCCAGGTCATGCCCGAACTGTCGCTGGAGGCCGTGCCCATCCGCCTCTGGACAGGCAAACAGGAACAAGGGTAAGGAGGAAGAGAATCGCGTCCCGTATTTCCTCTCCCCGCACACATGGGAATGGAAATACTCAAGCCCCGTCCACTCGAGGAGGGATTCTATGTCCAAAGACATCATTGCCATCCTGCTTGCGATCTGCCTCTTCGGTCTGTCCGCCTGCGCCTCGAACACCAGCAAAGCCCAGCAAGGCGCAACACTTGGGGCCCTGACCGGAGCGCTCATCGGCTCCAATGTCGGCGAACGGAGTTGGGCCACGGCTATTGTGGGCGCTGGAGCTGGCCTGCTGCTCGGCTATGTGGTGGGCAATGAAATGGACAAATACGACAAATCCATGGTTTCCCGCACCCTGGAAACCCGCCCGTCGAGCACCACCAACACCTGGGTCAACCCGGATACCGGCAACCGCTACGCGGCCACCCCGGGTGCTGCCTACCAAGGCACGCAGGGGCAGGTCTGTCGCCCCATCCAGATCGAGAGCTGGATGGACGGCCGCCGTGAGATGGTCGACGCCCGAGCCTGCCGCCAACCCGACGGTTCCTGGGTCCTGCAATAGGACCTGCTTACGAACCCCATTACCCGAAACGGGGATACGTGCCACAACACAGGCGGCTTTGCTGGATTGCCCGGAATCAGTGGCAAGTGCTGTACGCAGCGCAAGGGGCCGGGCAATGACGGGCAAGGCATCGCGTACAACGATCATCTAACCGTCACCCTTGAGGAAAGACACGGAAAACGCCTCCTGCTTGTTGCCCCGGCGGGCAGGAATGCTCCGATGCCTTCGTGCGAGTTTTTCCAGGCCGAGGGCAAACATTCAGAACCGGGGCACTGCCCCAGCTACTCCGTCGTAATCTCAAACGTTCTACAAGGCCGGTTCTGAACTTTTGAACTCGGCCTGGAAGCTGTTTGAGCTCGGTAGGAAGCGTTCATTCCTGCTTGCTCGGTCGTTGAGCAGCGATACCCGCCCCCAAATCCTCCCTTCACGCCCGATCTCTCCCCGGCGGGCAGGAATGCTCCAATGCCTTCGGGCGAGGTTTTCCAGGCCGAGGGCAAACATTCAGAACCGGCGCTTACCTCCGCTGCAGCACCCAGCACCACAAGGGATCGTCCACCAGCAGCGGCCGCAGTGTCTGGCGCGGCCCGAGCCGCGCCAGCATCCAATCCACAAGCGCGGTCTCGTAAGGCTGTTCGTAATACTCAAAAACCCATTGCGCCAACGCTTCAGGGCCAGCGAAGGACCATTCTGTCGGCAGGGAAAAGCACCGCCCCTCTGGCCACGCCGCCAACGCCAGTCGCGCCCGTTCCAAGGCCTCACGCTCGTCATGGAAGACAGTGCAGACCTGGGAGAGTTCGCCCTCATGACGCGGTTCAAGGGCGAGAATACGCCCCCCGGGCCGAACGACTTCCGCAGCCTGAGTCAAAGCTGCCGTGCAGTCCGGATGGTGGTGCAAGGACAGAGAAAAAATCGCCAGATCAAACGTTTCCGGGACAAACGGCAGGGCCTCACCGCTACCGCAAACTCCCTCCAGCCCCGGGATTCCCCGGAGCGCCTGCCGCAAATCCGCCACTCCCGGTTCGAGGGCCACCAGTCGTTCAGCCACTTGGTGCAGTTCCCCGGACAGTCGCCCGCTTCCGGAGCCGATCTCCAATACCCGACTACCTGCAACATCCGCGTAGCGACACAGCGCCGCCACAGTCTCCGGTGCCGGTGATGTGAACACAATTTCTCGCTCTTCTCCAACCGTCACGTCCCCTCCTTGCCGTGCTGACCTCACGAACCACAAAATTCGCTTCAACACGCTGATTTCTTTTGACAGCCCTTGGGCGCCTTGCTAAAAGTGACCGATGGTCATTAAGTGACTGGAGGTCATTATGGGCAAACGCCAACAGGAAAAATCACAACAGACACAACACGAGTTAATGGATGCGGCCCTTGAACTCTTCCGGGCCAACGGGTTCCAGCATACCAGTATTGCCGAAATCACGGACCACGCTGGCTATGCCAAGGGCAATTTCTACCGACACTGGAAAAGCAAAAGCGAACTCTTTCTCAATATCATGGCCGAACGCCTCCAGTATTATCGGGGGCAGCGCGAACCCGCTCTGGAAAAGGCCCAAAGCGTCGAAGACGTGACCGAGATCGTCCTGTGTTTTCTGGAGACCATTATTGATGACGCAAGCTGGTATAAGGTCTTCCTGGAATTCACGGTCCACGCCTTTGACAATGCCGAGGTCCGCCACAAGCTCAACGACAGCGAATATCGGCTCTCCAGCGACCTCTTCACTCAGCTTTTTGCCCCCTTTATCAGCGACCACGCCAGCGCCCGCAAACTCGGCGCTCTGGTCACCGCCCTTTTTGAAGGCTTTTTGATCCACAACGCCCTGGAGACACAGGTCCTGGATAAAGAGGATCTGCGACAAGCCATCCTTGTTCTGACCCGCGCCTATCTCCCGGAATTGGAGACCGCGGCTTGCTCCACCTCAACCCGGAGGACACCGCCATGCTAGGACTCGGCAGTCTCGGTTGCGCCCTCGCCTTTTGGCTCAGTATCGGCGCCGCGTTGCTGTGCGTCGTCTACGGCGTACGAAATTGGAACCGCGAACACCCGGATTTCGTCCGGCAGGACCACTCGAGTTCGCGATAACCACACAGACCACCCTAAGGAATCGCCATGCTGATCAAAATCGTGTGCATGCTCGGCTACATCACCATCATCGCCCTGCTCGGGTACAAAGGCTGGAAGGAAACCCAACAGGCCAAAGACTACCTCGTCGCCGGCCGGGCCATGCATCCCTTTATCATGGCTTTTTCCTACGGCGCGACATTTATTTCCACTTCGGCCATCATCGGTTTCGGCGGGGCCGCTGGCCTGTTCGGCTTCCCCCTGCTCTGGCTCACCTTCCTGAATATTTTTGTCGGCATCTTTCTGGCCATGCTGTTTTTCGGTAAACGGACCCGCCGCCTCGGATTGACCCTGAACAGCATGACCTTTCCCGAACTGTTGGGACGCCGCTACCAATCCGGCTTCATCCAGGGATTCGCCGGTGCGATCATTTTCCTCTTCATTCCGGTCTACTCCGCCGCTGTCCTGATCGGAATCTCCAGGATCATCGAGATTTCTTTGCATATCCCCTACAATCTCGTTTTAATCCTGGTGACCCTGATCCTGACCGCCTACGTCATCACCGGCGGTCTGAAGGCGGTCATGTACACCGACGCGTTCCAGGGATGCATCATGTTTATCATGATGCTCATTCTTTTAGTTTCCACCTACTCCATCCTCGGCGGCATCACTCCGGCCCACCAGGCCCTGACTGACATGGCCCCGCTCATGCCCGCCAAACTCCAGAAAGGCGGCATGCTCGGTTGGACCCAGGGCGCTGCCTTTGGTTCGCCGCTGTGGTTGGTCATCTACACGACCATTGTCTACGGCGTGGGCATCGGAGTCCTGGCCCAGCCCCAATTGGCCGTGCGCTTTATGACTGTACCTTCGGACAAGAGCCTCAACCGCGCAGTACTCTATGGCGGGGTCTTCATTCTTTTCATGACCGGCACGGCCTTTATTGTCGGCGCGCTCTCAAACGCTGTATTCTACCAATATTTCGAGAAAATTGCCATTGCAGTGGCCAAAGGAGACATCGACAAGATCATTCCCGTCTACATCGAACGGATCATGCCGGCCTGGTTCGCGGCCCTGTTCCTGGTGGCCATGTTCGCCGCAGCCATGTCGACCCTGTCTTCCCAATACCATGTCGGGGGGACCTCCCTGGGACGGGACCTCTTTGAAAAAGGGCTGCGCCTGTCACGGCAACGTTCGATCACCCTCAACCGAGCCGGGGTCTTCCTGACAATCATCGCCACCCTGATTTGGGCCTGGGTCCTGCCGGCCTCGGTCATCGCCCGGGCTACGGCCTTCTTCTTCGGCCTCTGCGCTGCGGCTTTTCTGCCGGCCTATGCCTGCGCCCTGTACTGGAAGAAAACAACCAAGGCCGGCGCCGTGACCTCTATGGTTGGCGGATTTTTTATCTCCATGTTCTGGCTGTTGTTCATTCACGAAAAAGAGGCCGCAGCCATCGGTCTGTGCAAGGCGCTGACCGGGCAGACCACGCTGGTCGCTAGCGCCGAGGCGGGGAGTTGGATCTGGCTGCTGCAATGGGTCGACCCCAATGTCGTCGCATTGCCAGTCTCCTTTGCGCTCATTATCACCGTTAGCCTGACGACTCGGGGCTACAGCACAGACCACCTCCACCATTGCTGGAGCAACTTCGTCAGCGCACAACAGACCAGGGAATGGAGAAATTGAAGGATCAAGGAATTGGGGAATTGAAGAAGGAAAAAAGAGGATCGTGACTGTGACCTCGTCTGTGACCGGAAATACAGGCAACGTAAGCATTGGGTGAAGCAGTCAGGACTCTGGATAGCCAGAAAACACCGACGGTGCCGACTCGAAATCGCTATCCAAATCGGGATCGCTATCGGGATCGATTCTGGACCTCTTGTGCTTTGCTCCATGTCGGCTTCGGCTCCGCCGGAGCCGACCTACTGGCGGTCCAAAGAAGGGCAATCCAGTATAGTAATCACGGTGTGCCGGTCTCAGATACCAGATACCTGATATCTGATAATTGATAACTCAAAAATCGATCCCGATACCGATCCCGATACCGATTTGGATCCAGAAGGCACTTCATTCCGTCTACCGTCTTCCACCCTCCGCCATCCGTCCTTCGTCTTCCGTCTACCGTCTTCACGCCCCAGAAAGAAACTGGTACCCCACCTCGCGAACACTGGTAATGAACTCCGGATGCTTGGGGTCGGCTTCGAAATACTTGCGCAAGCGGGCAATAAAGGCGTCCACTGTCCTGGTCTGCACCGTGCCTTCGACCTGCCAGACGTTTTCCAGAAGTTCTTTGCGTGACACCACCCGGCCTTCGTGCTCAATCAGATATTTAAGAACCATCGCTTCCCGGGCGGTAAGCTGGAACTCTTCCTTCCGGGTTTGAGCCCGCAGCGTCGCAAAATTGACCGTATTCTCCCCAAAACGGACGACCGGTTCCTGCTGCGTGACATCCTGATACCACTGCTTGCGTTTGAGCATCCCCTGAACCCGCAGCAGCAATTCCTTGAGATGAAACGGCTTTGTCAAATAATCGTCGGCCCCCGCCTCCAGGCCTTGAATGCGGTCTTTCGCCGTGGTGCGCGCAGTGAGCATCAAAATCGGAAGTTGTGGCGAGACGGCGCGAACCTCTCTGGCCACCTCATACCCGTCCACATACGGCAGCATGAGATCCAGGATAATCAAATCGAACTCCTGTGCGGCAAAAAGGGTTAACGCCTCTCTGCCGTCAACCGCTCGCTCGACCACATACCCTTCCTGTTGCAGATTGAACTGCAATCCGACAGCCAGGCTCTCCTCATCCTCGACAAGGAGGATACGGCTTTCAGGCGCCCTCACCATGTGCGGTGTCCTTTTGTTTTTGTTTACGGCTCAAGCGCAGCAACCGTTGCGCCGCGCGCTCTGTGCCCTTGGCGTATTGGGGCAATTCGATGCGGAAGGTGGAGCCTTTGTTCGTCCCCCGGCTGGACACCCGGATCGCCCCCTGGTGGATGCGGATAATCTCTTTGACCCAGTACAGTCCCAGGCCGGTCCCTTTAACGCTCGGCATGGCCGTGTCATGACTGCGGAAAAATTTCTCAAAGACCTGTTCCTGATGCTGGAGTGGAATGCCGACGCCATTGTCAGCAAAACGGAGAATAAATTTCCCCCGTTCGCAGGCCATCCTGATATGGATTGCTGTATCCACTCCCTCTCGGCTGTATTTGATGCTGTTGTCTACAAGATTGTCCAGAACAATGCGGAAGGCGTTGCGGTCGAGAACGCAATCACACCCTCCATCCCCGGATATCTGTATCGCCTTTTCAGGCAAGGAAAACTGCTCACGCGACTCGTGAACAAGTTCTGGAACCAGTTCCTCCATGCGGTGGACCTGGAAATCGTGAGCAATTTTTTTCTGCTCCAGAGCCGGGACCTGCAGGATCGCACTGATGAGGTTATTGAGCCGGTCGGTATCCTTGAGCATCATGTTGAAGAACTCCTCCTGCTTCTCCCGGGGGAGTTCATGCATACGCATGGTCTCGATGGAAAGCTGTATCGAGGCCAGCGGAGATTTGAGTTCGTGGGTCACATTGGCGATAAAATTGTCGTACAGCCGGGTCAATTTGAACTGGACGCTCAAGCGGTGAAAAAGAAGTGACATCCCCGTGGAAATGGCGATGAGCAGAATCAGCCCGCCGATCAGGAGCAGGTGATTGAGCCCCTCGGACATGAGTTGGGAATGCAGGCGAGGCCCGACCTCGCTGATGACCATATAATTGCTCGTATACCAATAAATCCACAGCCCGAGCAGCACCAGCCAGGCCACCTGCGCCAAAACAAAAATCAGCACTTGGACAACAAACGATCGGGGTTGCCGCATTGTCGCTCCCTTCCTCCTCACTCGTACAAATTCCGGTCCTGTTGCACCACGTGTTCAGATGAACTGCTCTCCAAATTCGTCCTTCTGGCGAGCCTGAGACACCCGCGAGCCGCAAGCACGCCGCGGGGGAAGATTGGGTGAGCAGTTGCAAATCCCGTCCACAAACCGAGCAAAGCCGCCTCTTGGGCGGTACCCTCTCTGGGCGGCGTAGCGTTTCCTGCCGATTTTTACGCGCCTTTTACAAAACAGGGGGCGTCTTTGCCTGCCGAATAGGCTACTGTACTTCGTATCGGGAAGCAAAATTGCGCCCCGTTCCCCGCTACGGCGGGAATCGATCCCAGCACCACCACGATTGCCTCCAGCCTGACCAACCTCCTCTGAGACAGGCTGCAAGCACATCGGTGAACTGCCTCAGTCAGTCTATTTCACAGGAGATTTGCACAATGCTACCACACACCGCTTTTCCGAGCCTCACCTTTGGGAATCTGACCGCCCCTACCCCGATCATCCAGGGCGGGATGGGCATCGGCATTTCCGGCGCCGGCCTCGCGGCGGCCGTGGCCAACGAAGGCGGCATCGGCGTCATATCGGCTATTTGCCTGGGCATGCGCGCTCCGGGGTCTCGTCAGGATTACGCGCAAGCCAATAAAGAAGGGTTGATCCGGGAAATCCGCACAGCCCGGCAAAAGACATCGGGAGTCCTGGGCGTCAATATCATGGTCGCCTGCTCAGACTACGATTCCCTGGTCTTGGGGGCTATTGAAGAAGAGGCGGACCTCCTCTTTCTCGGTGCCGGTCTGCCCTTGCAATTCCCCAAGGAACTCACGCCGGAACGCATGCGCACCATGCACAGCAAACTGGTTCCCATTATCTCCTCGGCCAAGGCCGCGAATACGCTGCTCAAATACTGGAGCAAACGTTTCGGACGCCTCCCCGACGGGTTTGTCGTCGAAGGCCCCAAGGCCGGGGGACATCTTGGCTTCAAACGCGAACAGATCGAGGACCCGGCCTACGCTTTGCAGCGTCTCATCCCGGAAGTCGTCGAGGCTGTGCGCCCGTATGCGGAAAAATACGGACAACAGATCCCGGTGATCGCTGCCGGAGGCGTCTATTCGGGGGCGGATATCGCGGAATTTCTCGAACTCGGTGCCAGCGGCGTCCAGATGGGCACCCGCTTCGTGGCTACCCACGAGTGCGATGCGGACAGCAAATTCAAGGAATCTTTCGTCCAGGCCAAAAAAGAAGACCTGACCATCATCCAGAGCCCGGTTGGCCTCCCTGGACGGGCGATCAACAACGCCTTCCTCGAAGATGTCGCCGCAGGAGCGAAAAAACCCTTCACCTGCCCCTGGCATTGCCTGAAGACCTGCGACTACAAACAATCCCCCTATTGTATCGCCTGCGCCCTGAACCAGGCCCGGGCCGGACGCCTCAAACACGGCTTCGCCTTTGCCGGCGCCAACGCCTGGCGGGTGGACGCCATTATCTCCGTTCAGGAACTCATGCAGTCCCTGGCCGATGAATTCGCCGAGGCCACAGCCCTGCCCGAAGCCGCCCTGGCCTAACCTGCCTGACGCCCCATCTCTCCCGCCCGTGGCACGTCTCCCACGCCACGGGCGGGAGTTTTTACATCTCGCCTTACCGCCATTTCGTAGCATCAACAATTTCCGCCCTAATGCAACTCAGTCAAGGTCATCAAACATGGCGCTGCTGCAGTACCTTCCGGCTCTCCAGACAACTATCGCTACTTCTCTTGAAAAGTCCACCTATCCCCCACAAGCTATTCACAAAATGGTCGCTGAGCGGCCTGTCTTGACCACCGCTTCACAATCCTATATACAATGCAGGCTGAGGAACTCGCGCCCCGTGGTGTGCTGAACACGCCTGGGGTGGTCCGTTTGGCCATATCAGCGTGGCCGTGAAACGGACCGTTCGTTCACTGAACCCGGAGGAATCATGAAAAAGACGTTTCTTCTCATTTCCCTGTTGTGCCTTACCCTTCTCTTTCCCGCCGCCGCTTTCGCGCAAAAAGACACCATCCGTCTCGGCGTACCCCCCTGGCCTGGGGTCACTGTCAAAACCGAAGTCGCCACCCAAATCCTTGAAGCCATGGGGTATGAAACCCAACAGTTGGAAATCGGCCCGCCCATTATCTACAAAGGGCTGACCACCGGCGAAATCGACGCCTACCTGGCCGCTTGGCTGCCGCAGCAAACGGACATGTTCGAGCCGCTCAAGGAAAAAGGCGCTATCGATGTCATCAATATCAATCTTGACGACGCCATGACCGGTTTTGCCGTTCCGACCTATGTCTGGGAAGCCGGTATCCACTCCGTTGCCGATCTGGCCCCCAACGCCGACAAATTCGACTCCACGTTGCACACCATCGAAGTCGGCAGCGGCATGCACACCACGACAGAGGAAATGGTGAAAAACGATGTGGCCAGCCTTGGCGACTGGGAACTCGCCAGCAGCACCACCCCGGCCATGCTCACCGAAGTGAATGAAAAGACCAAGAGCAAGGAATGGGTTGTTTTCCACGCCTGGAAACCGCATTGGATGACTATCAAGATCGATATGAAATTTCTTGAGGGCGTCCCTGGTTCCGAGGATCTCATCAGTGAGAGTGTCGTCTACAACGTGGCCAGCCCAGACTTTCAAGAGCGTTTCCCCCAAGCTCGCAAGTTCTTGGAAAAGTTCTACGTTTCTGGAGACACCCAGAGTGCCTGGATCCACTCTTTCAGCTATGAGAAAAAAGATCCTGAAGATGTCGCCCGCGAGTGGATCGCCAATAATATGGAAACAGTGAGCCAATGGCTGGACGGGGTAGAAACCACCGACGGCCGGCCGGCCATCGACGCAGTCAAGAACGCCGTCAAATAAGACGCTGACTGCTGTCTTGAAACAACGCCGCCCCCGCACCATGTTCTGGTGCGGGGGCGTTTTTTGTGTTCACTTTTGTTGCGTTAGTTGTCCTTTGCCCTGTGACCTGCCGCTGTGGCCTCCTCACCCCTTTTTGCCAGTCTCCTTTGGCAGTCGCGCACCGCAATGGCGACACCGCTGGGCCTCCCCCTTCTTACGTTCCCGGATCTTTTGAATCTGGCGGCATTTTGGACAAGTACGCCTTGAGGCATGCAGGGCCCGTAAAACGGTCTGGATCAAAACGCTCATCTGATTCTCCCGGCGCGACAAAAAGGGTCAGGTAGGCATTGACCACGTCCTGGGGACGCCCGATGACATACACCTCGTCACCGGCGGAAAGGACTTCGTCCCCCCTTGGATTGTTCAGTACCCGCCCCTCGCGCTGAATGGCTACAACCGTTACTTGATACGTGGTCCACAAATGGGTCTGAGCCAGTGTCATTTGTGACACGGGCGATTTCGAAACTACCGGCAGGGAACAGACGTCGCCTTCCTCACGCTCCAAGCGGACATGGGTAATGTTCCCGCTACTTTGGCGCCGCCCCCGGAGCAGTCCATAATCCTGGGCCCGAATCATGCCGACGGCCTGTTCGATATCCTCAACGGAAACGGAATACCGGGCCAGTATCCGGGCAAACATTTCAATGGAAGCCTCATACTGTTCGGAAACGATCTCATCAGCACCGACCGCCCGCAAGGCCGGCAGTTCCTCGACAAAACGGGTGCGGACAATAAGATGCAGGCTCGGATTCAATGTTTTTGCCAGTTGGACAATGTGTCGCGTCGCCTGAGGATCGTTGACCGCCACGACCATCACCGCGGCCCCCTTGATCCCGAAATGCTCTAAAACCCCGGCCTGCGTAGCGTCGCCGAAATGGATAGGCACCCCCAAGGCCTGTTGCTCACTGACGGTCACGGGATTGAGTTCCAAAATCAAATAGGGGATGTCCGCGAATCGCGCTGCTTGGGCCATATTCCGCCCGCTGACCCCGAATCCGATCACCAAGAGATGGTCGCGCATGGAGACGTCACTGGAATCCTCCTCAAAAGACTGCGGCCAGATCCGATCCACCAGACGGCCCAGGCGGGGGGCCACTGCGATAACGAACGGCGTCAACGCCATCGACACCACAGCAAAGGCGAGGGTGGTATCGTACAGGCGGGCCCCGACCAAGCCGGTTTCTGCACCGGCCTGCAAGGCGATAAAGGAAAACTCGCCCACCTGCCCCAAAGCCAGCCCGGTGAAAACAGCGCTGCGCAAAGGCAGACGCAACGTCAGCGCCCCAGCGGCTGCCAAGACCGATTTCAAGGCATACACAGCCAGTCCCAATCCCACTATCAGCAACGGGTTGGCAACGACAGCCCCGACATTGAAAAGCATGCCGATAGAGACAAAGAAAAAGCTGGTAAAAACATCTCGAAACGGCTGGATACTGCTTAACGCTTGGAGGCTGTACTCCGAACGGGAAATGACCAACCCGGACAAAAATCCCCCCAAGGCCAGGGAAAGTCCGGCTTTCGACGTCAGCCAGGCAACGCTGAAACACAGAACAATGACAAAGAGCAGAAAGATTTCCCGATTTTGGGTCTGGGCCACAGAACGAAACAGCTTGGGGATCACATAATTGATCCCGTAAAAAATGACGACCAGGACGGCGGCCATCTTGAGCAGTAAAAGCCCCAATCCCCCCGCGGTAAGCGGTTCCGACCCGCCCAGGATCTGGACCGAGAGCAGGATGGGCACCACCGCGATATCCTGAAAGATGAGCATGCCCAGGATGGACTGCCCGTGCGGCGTCTCCAGCCAGGACTTTTCCTGCAACACTTTGAGCACAATCGCCGTACTGCTCAAAGCGATGGCCAGACCGAAAAAAACAGCCTGATTGAGTTTGAGCCCGCCCCATGCTGACAGCAAGGTCACCACCACTGCTGTCACCACCAATTGAACGCTCCCTCCCAAGAGCACTGCCCGTTTGATACGCATCAACCGTTCCAGGGAAAACTCAAGGCCGATGGTGAACAAGAGCAGGATGACCCCGATTTCGGCCAAAAGCTCCACTTCATGCCCTGAACGGACCCAACCGAAGCCGTGGGGACCAACCAGGATACCGGCCAGCAGAAATCCGACCAGCGGTGGCAGACGCAATCTGGTGAAAAGCCAGATGCTCGCCACTGAAAGGCCGCAAATCAGGATCAGATCTTGGAAAAGCGGGGTATCCACAACTGTGTCCTCAGGCTAAAAAAATGGATGTTCAGAAATGGCTCACGGGGGGCACGGCCTCCCTGTTCGCTACATGGGGAGCTTCTCGCCTCATTACTCGGTCCAGCACGTCCAGTTCAGCGCATGCCCTTGTCACTGAGCAATCCAGCAAAACTGCCTGCGGTATCGCACGCATCGCCTTTCAGCTGTCGGAACCGCGAGCAGATACGAAAGGAAGTCCTCTCCCGATTCAGGCGGCGCCACTACAAATGGGGCACCTCTCCGGCGACTTCGGCTACGTAGCGGATGGTGCCGTCCGCGTCCCGGCCGACCACCGTCGTGAATCCGTCGAAAAACCGCTGCGAACCGTCAGCCTCAGTCACCGTGCTCGTGTTCGGGATGCTTTTGCCGGTCGCAAAAGTCTCCAGGGTGTGGCACCCCTCGCATGGGGTTTGCCGGTCCTGATACACGGCGTAACATTTCTGCCCCACCGGATCGCAGCCGGCGACCTCAGCCGCCTTGGCGTTGGCCCAGACGATGGTCAGCTCCGCATCAAGAACAATGGCCACCTGGGCGACCTTTTGGACAATGGTTTCAAAATCGATAGCTGTGTCCATAGAAAATCCTTCCCTCATGTTGAGCGGGGGTGACGAGGCGCCTCAAACGCCCCGCCGTCGTTGTGTTCGCGATTTTTGTGCTTCCTCGTTTCATCGGCAAGCACAAATTCCAGAGTCAAAGGACGAAACAGCGCATACAGGCGCAAGCCGAGATATATCCCTACGGCGCAGACCACCCCCCAGAGAAGCCCTGCAAGCGCAATGATCATTGGCGCAGCCACGAGCCCACGCACCCCAGCAAGATAGTCTCCGTTCCACTGCACGACATCAAATCCGGCAAGGGCCAACGCACCGAAGACAAGCCCCAGAGCGGTCCAACTCACCGTGGACCCCAGAAGAACCAGCTTGAAAATACTCGCGCCGCGCAAGCGTAAGACTTCCACCGCTTCTGTTTTTGGCATATCTTTTCCCCAATTGGTTTCACCCAAGATATACCGTCCCCTGAATCTGGACACAATGGCCCCAAAACAGGGACCAGTTCGCTTTCCGGTGAGATTGTTCGGGCCGTGGCCGGATCTCCAGATGGAAGACACGGTCGAAAGATCGCTCCCAGGAAGTTGTATCCGTCATTGCCCGGCCCCTTGCGCTGCGTGCGGCACATGCCTTTGCTACCGGGCAATCCAGCACAACTGCCTGCGTTGCCGCACGCACCCCATTCCGGGTATCGGGAGCCGTGAGCAGGGACCCGGAGCCTGAACGAGGGCCTGGAAGAGCAAAACATCCCTCCGATTCTCGGACAGCGGTTGCCCAGTTCCCGGATGCCTCGCAATAAACACCCGTTCTTTCGCCCCCATATTGACTGTTTGGGCCTGTGTCTTATTTTTGGAAATTGTACACATCGGACGCCTGAGCTGAAAAAGGAGTAGAAATCGCGTATGCAATACAAGGACTACTATGACGTGCTGGGTGTTGACCGCAACGCCTCGCAGGACGAGATCAACAAGGCGTTCAAAAAACTGGCGCGCAAATACCATCCGGACTTGAACCCTGACGATCAAGAGGCGGAGCGGAAATTCAAGGAGGCCAACGAGGCCTACGAGGTCTTGAAAGACCCTGAAAAACGCAAACGCTACGACCACCTCGGAGCCAACTGGGAACACGGTCAGGACTTCGATCCCCCGCCGGGCTACGAGAACATGCATTTCAATTTTGGCGGCGGCCAAGCCGGCGCCGGCGGATTCAGCGATTTCTTCGAGACCATTTTCGGGGATATGTTCGGTGGCCGCGCCAATTTCCAGGGCGGCGGCGGTTTCAGTGGCGGCCAGTTCGGCGGGGCCCAATTCGGCGGACGCGGTTTTCAGCAAAAAGGCCAGGACGCCGAGGCCACCCTCGATCTGAACCTGGAGGACGCCTACGCCGGTGGGCAGAAAACCGTCACCCTGCAGGAGCAGGTGCCCGGACCGGACGGGCGCGTCCGGGTCCAACCGAAGACGCTGCAAGTCAATATCCCGGCCGGGGTCAAGGATGGCGCCCGGATACGGCTCTCAGGACAGGGGCACCCCGGTCCCGGCGGAGGTCCCAACGGAGATCTTTTTCTCAAGGTCCACCTCCGGCCGCACCACCAGTTCAAGGTCGAAGGCAGCACCATCATTTACGACCTGCCCTTGGCGCCCTGGGAGGCCGCGCTCGGAGCCAAGGTCCGCGTCCCGACCCTGGAAGGGCAGGTGGAAATGCATATCCCCGCTGGCGTCGGAAGTGGGCAAAAACTCCGTTTGCGCGGTCGCGGCCTGGGACGGGGACAAAAAAAGGGTGACCAGATGGTCCGGGTCATGATCAAAGTCCCCAAGCAGGTCTCGGAAGAAGAAAAAGCGCTCTGGGAACAGCTCGCGACGCAGTCCAGCTTCAACCCGCGCAATTCCTGAACAGTCTGCTCGAAAAACCTGTTTCTCCCAGTCCGCCCACGTATATGGTGCACAACAGATAACCCTGTGCCGCACCTGCAACCATGAGGACAGTCTCCACGGGTTCTTGAATCGCGCCGCTCTCCAGGAGAGTGATGGAGGTATCTATGCCATATGGTGGTATCCGCATTGTCGAATCCGAACTCCCGATCCGGTCTGAACTCCTGGGCTGGAGTCAGTTCATCGAACTCACCGGCCTGCACCCCTCTCGGATCGGTGAACTGATCGACATGGGCTGGCTGGAGCCGGTCCTGTCCGGAGAAGACTACCTTTTTCGCAAACGCGATGTGTACCGGCTCCGCAAGTTCCAACGGTTATGCCAGGATTTTGGACTCAGTTCGACCGGCGGGAGCATCATCGTCGATCTTCTGGAACGCATCGAGGTCCTGGAACGCGAAGTCAGACAACTTCGGCGGTTGCTGTAAAACGGCCTTCGCCCTGTTTATATGCACCTTTTTTGCAAACAACTTCTGCTTTTTGATCAGCAAAACACGTTGCGGTGTTGATTGCAAAATCACCAACCAATGGATCCAATTTTCATCTGCGCTTTACATTCGATTTTTACGACTTAGAATACACCCATAGGTTGACAAAATATATTTTTGCAAAAGGAGTTTCCTATGGATCTCAATAAATTCACCCAAAAATCACAGGAAGCGATCAGCGAGGCGCAGAATATCGGCGTGCGGCACAGCCATCAACAGATCGACGCCGAACACGTTGCTTTGGCCTTGGCCGAACAAGAGGATGGCCTTATTCCGCGCCTGCTCGAGCGCCTCGGCAAAGATCCCAAGAATTATATCGCGGCCCTGGAGGCCGAATTGAAAAAGGTGCCGCAAGTCAGCGGCCCCGGCGCCCAGCAAGGGCAGATATATGTCACCCAGCGGTTGAATCAGGTTCTGGTCAAATCCCAGGACATGGCCAAGAAAATGCAGGACGACTACGTCTCTGTAGAGCATATTTTCCTGGCCCTGCTGGAGGAAAGCGCGTCCAGCGGTGTCGGGCGCGTCCACAAGCAGTTCGGACTGGACAAAGACACAGTCCTGCAGGCCCTGACCGATGTCCGCGGCCACCAGCGCGTCACTTCGTCCAACCCGGAAGGGACCTATGACGCCCTGAAAAAATACGGGCGCGATCTGGTCGACGATGCGCGCAAAGGCCGCCTGGACCCGGTCATCGGCCGGGACACCGAGATCCGGCGGGTCATCCGCATCCTCTCCCGGCGCACCAAAAATAACCCGGTCCTGATCGGCGAGGCCGGGGTCGGCAAGACTGCCATCGCTGAAGGGCTGGCCCAGCGCATCCTGAACCAGGACGTTCCTGAAGGCCTCAAGCACAAGACCGTCTTTGCCCTGGACATGGGCGCCCTGCTGGCCGGGGCGAAATACCGCGGCGAATTTGAGGAGCGCCTCAAGGCCGTGCTCAAGGAGGTCCAGGAATCCGAGGGGCAGATCATCATGTTTATTGATGAGATGCACACCATTGTCGGCGCGGGCAAAGCCGAAGGGGCCATGGATGCCGGCAACCTCTTGAAACCCATGCTGGCCCGCGGTGAACTGCACTGCATCGGCGCGACCACCCTGGACGAGTACCGCAAGAACATCGAGAAAGACCCCGCCCTGGAGCGCCGCTTCCAACCGGTCATGGTTGAAGAGCCGGACCTGGAGGATACCATCTCCATCTTGCGCGGCCTGCGGGAACGCTTTGAGGTCCACCACGGAGTGCGCATCGCTGACGCGGCCCTGGTCACTGCCGCGACGCTGTCGCACCGCTATATCACCGACCGCCAGCTGCCGGACAAGGCTATCGACCTCGTTGATGAGGCCGCGGCCATGATCCGCACGGAAATCGACTCCCTGCCCACGGATCTTGACGAGATCAACCGGCGGATCATGCAGTTGGAGATCGAACGCGAGGCCCTGAAGCGCGAAAAAGACGAGGCTTCCAAGGAGCGGCTGGAACGGCTGGAAAAGGAACTGGCTGACCAGAAGGAAAAGCAGACCACGCTGTTGGCCCAGTGGGAGAAAGAAAAAGAGGGCATTAACGAACTTCGCTCCCTGAAGGAAGAGTTGGAAAAGACCCGGCGGGACATCGAGGAGGCCGAACGCAATTACGACCTGAACAAGGCCGCGGAACTGCGCTACGGCAAACTCAACGAACTCGAGCGGAAAATCGCGGAGCGCGAACGATCTCAGGACGAGGCCGGCGAATCGCCGCAATTGCTCAAGGAGGAGGTCGGCGCCGACGATGTCGCCGAAATCATTTCCCGCTGGACCCGCATCCCGCTGTCACGCCTCCTGGAAGGCGAAAGGGAAAAACTCCTGCGTCTGGGCGACGTGCTGCACGAGCGGGTCGTTGGCCAGGACGAGGCTGTCGAGGCGGTCGCTGACGCCGTCCTGCGCGCCAGGGCCGGGCTCAAGGATCCCCGCCGGCCCATCGGCTCCTTCATTTTTCTCGGCCCCACCGGCGTCGGGAAGACGGAACTGTGCAAGACCCTGGCCGAATCGCTCTTTGACAGTGAAGAAAACATGATCCGGCTGGATATGTCCGAATACATGGAAAAACATACCACAGCCCGCTTGATCGGGGCGCCTCCGGGATATGTCGGCTATGAGGAAGGCGGACAATTGACCGAGGCCGTGCGGCGCAAACCGTATTCGGTGATCCTTTTCGACGAGATCGAAAAGGCCCACGCCGATGTCTTCAACACCTTGCTCCAGATCCTGGATGACGGCCGACTGACCGACAGTCACGGTCGGACCGTGGATTTCAAAAACACGATCATTATCATGACCTCCAATCTCGGGTCCGAATTCATGCTCGAGGGCATCAGCGGCGAGGGGGAACTCACGGACACGGCCCGCTCCCAGGTCATGAACACCCTGCGCGGCTCATTCCGGCCCGAATTTCTGAACCGGGTCGACGAGATTGTCATGTTCACCCCGCTGACCCGCGAGCAGATCAAAGAGATCATCGGCCTGCAGATGCAGCAGCTCCACACGCGTCTGGAAGACCGCAAGATCACTTTGGAACTCACGGAAAACGCCCGCGAACTCATCGCCCGTGAGGCCTACGACCCGGTTTACGGCGCTCGGCCCTTGCGGCGGTTCCTGCAGACCCACATCGAAACCCCGCTGGCCAAACAGCTCATTGGCGGGCACCTCAAAGAAGGGCAACATGTTGTTGTCGATGGGGTTGACAGCGAGCTCGTGTTTCAATAAAAGCATCCTCACACGACGACGCGGTCGTTGTTCGGGAACTCGACTTGTTCCCACGATCTTTGGAAAAAATGCTTGACAGCGAACAGGGTCTGTGACAGATTCCTTCTCCTGCTGGGGCGGATAGCTCAGCTGGGAGAGCATCGGCCTTACAAGCCGAGGGTCACAGGTTCGAGCCCTGTTCCGCCCACCAGCATTTTTATAGCGCGGAGCCGTAGTTAAGTTGGTTATAACGCCGGCCTGTCACGCCGGAGGCCGCCGGTTCGAGTCCGGTCGGCTCCGCCAACGATTTCAAAAGGGATTGCAGATACACATCTGTAATCCCTTTTTTTGTGTTTTTTCGGGCCAGTACAGCGGCGCTTTTCGAGAAAAGCCCTGCCACAACCCGCCGGCGCACAATCAACACGGCCATATAGAGCATTGCTCCATATCGTAAAATCTGCTGCGCAACCACGCTTCATAGCTCAAGACGTCTTCTGCAGCGACAGGACGTTGGAGCAGTGCGGCAATAAGTTCCCGGTCTTTGAGCAGGGAAGGATGCGCTTCCTCGCCCAAAAGGACGTTTTTGGCCTCATTGATCAGGGCGGCGAAGCGGGTTGCCCGGGCATCCCCCCGGTGTTTGTCCGGATGGTGGTGGTGCATCATCCGGTAATAGCCGTATTGGATTTGCCTTGGGGAGGCTGTCGGTTCCACACCGAGGACTTCCGCGGCGAGTTGGATATACGTTGTGTCAGCCAGCATCCTGTCTCCCTTTTTCCTCTCCTCTGCCAGAGCAAACGCAAAGGTGTTCAGCGCCGGCGCCCCCGGCCACCGCGACGCACGCGGCTGCTCGAGCGGGGCGGCGTCTGGTGCCGCAGCGAACCGGCCTGGAAGAAGCGGTAGCCAACATAGACGGCCACAGCGGCGAGGATGACCCGCGGAAACACAAGAAAGAGCACCACCGCCAGAAGGGCAACCAGGGGATGGACACCAAGGCCCTGGAAAAAATTGCGAAAAGGACGCGCGTTGCGGCTGGTGCGCCGGGAATTGGGAGGAATCATACAGTACCTGTCCAGTCTTCAATGCAAGGAGAGCCCAACAGCGAGCCGAAACAGGTCCGGCTCGCTGGAACACGACTATTCATGGGCCTTATCAACGGTCCAGACTTCCCAGACCTTGCCGACAAGGTCCGGTCCGGGCTTCAGGGTATCCTTGCCCGGTCGCCAGCCCGAGGGCGTGGCCTGGGCCCCTTTGGTCTCCCGGACCAATTGGAAGGCCTGGATCTGCCGCAGGGTTTCGGCCACATTGCGTCCCACAGGAGGCGTCAGGACTTCGTAACCCTGGACGATGCCGTCCGGATCGATCAGAAACCGTCCCCGGTTTTCAACACCGGCGTCCCCGTCATAGACACCAAAGGCTTCCCCGACCTTGCCGCCCCCGTCCGAGAGCATGGGAAAGGGCACGCCGCCCTTGACCATCTTCGACAATTCGACGTCGTTCCACATCTTGTGCACAAAGACACTGTCGACACTCATGGACAGGACTTCAACGCCGAGATCCTGAAATTTCGAATAGCTATCCGCGACCGCGGATATTTCGGTTGCTCAGACAAAGGTGAAGTCGCCGGGATAAAAACAGAGGACAACCCATTTTCCAAGATAATTGGACAACTTCACACTGGTAAATTCACCCCGGTAATACGCAGGAGCAGTAAAATCCGGGGCCGCTTTTCCGACTTGGATCATCCGTTTTTCCTCCTTTTTTGGTTCTGGCGTCTCGAGAGAGGGGGGATCAAGCGGTGCATCGCCAACAGGTCCGCCTGTCGGTCTGGCGCACCCCACTGCAGGTTCGTCAGCCATAACGAGCCTCCTGTTAGAATGTCAGGACATGGGCCAACAGCAGTCGCAGCTATCCTGCCGCTCCAGGATTGTTCTGTAAAGCGAGAATTCCAAAACCGATGCACGGGGATCATCTTCGAATCAGGGAAACGGGGTTTTTCTGTCGCCGTTTTGCGGTCACAAGAGTATTTTTTCTTTGCGTGCAGCAGTATCACTCAACAATACCTACCGCACGCGTCGGACTTCCATCACCACCGGTGATCGACAAAGGAAAGCAAGAAAACGAAAAGTCGCTTTGCGGCAACTGTAGCAGATTCGTCAGGTTTTCGACCAGCACGATATCCTGGTCCAGCAGGACTTGGTGGACAGGAAACTTCACAGAATCGTCGCGATCGGCCGAAAGCGTATCCAGCCCGACCCCTTTGAGCCGGAATCCGGAGAGCCATTTCGCGGCTCCGGGCGCGAGAACCGGATAGTCATGGAAATACGCTTCATGGCCCCAATACTGATCCCATCCGGTGGCGAGGAGAACGAAATCGACCTCGCGCAGAATTTGGGCGTAGGGCTCCAGTTCAGCCAGCCCGATACAACACCCGTGCACATGGGACAGATCGATGCACAGACCGGGGCCGTAAAAGTGGGCCATATCAAAATCGTCCAATGATTTTCCCATGCTCTTGAGATGGGACGGCGCATCGAGATGGGTCCCGGTGTGCGACCACATGCTGATCGCTGTTTCGGCAAAACCGTGCTCCAGGACGGTACAAGCTGGTTCAATGGTTGGTGGAGCCGTCCCCGGGTAGACCGGCGTGTGTGACGACAACGAATGGCTGAGATCAATAACTTTCATAGGCACCTCGAATGCTGAGTTCCCCAAAAACCGAAGAACACAATTCCGGAACCGTTTTGCGGATCCGGCCAGAAAGGATTTGGGCCGGCCGACGCATCAGGCACCTGCCACGGCCGAGTGTGTATTCCAGGACTCACCAGACTCCTCTACTCCTCCAGAAAACATTGCACAAGGAGGTGGTGGAGAAACAGGGCTCTTCGTCACAGGGCATGGAATTTCAGAGGCAAACTCCAAAAATCCAGAGGATCCGTCAAAGAACCAAAAAAAGTCTCCGCAACGGTGCGGCTACACCTGTCTGCGTTGGGATATGCACAGCATCCCGGATATCGGCAACCGCAGGGACCTAAAACCCTCTTTTCGGCCCATGCGCCACACACCACACCTTCGGTCTTCCCGCCGGAAAGGCTTGACACCGCCACATTTCTGGGGATATACAATTTGATTTTGACGAAGCGAACAAAACGTCCGCAAGGATGTATCGAAAGAACACGGAGGTCCGTCATGGCTAAGAAAAAACAGTATTTTGAAGGCGCCAAGAAAACTGAACAGGGTCTGGAATATAACGGCTTTGTTCTCAGCCCGGTCATCGACAAATGCGACGGCTGCGAACGCGCTGTCTGGTTTGAAGACGAGCGGTTTTGCACCAGCTACCCCAACCCGGAACGCAAATGGGCCCACGGCGCCTGCAACTTTGCCACTCACGTCAAAGCCAGCGTGGACAAAGGCGGCCAGGTCAAGGTCAACCCGATCAAGGCCTCCAAACGGGCTGCCCGCGGCAAATAGCAAGGCTTCGTGCCGACGACCGGCGGCGCGCAAAGCGATTTCCACAAGCCGCAGTCTGACCGCATTCCGGCGGCGGCTGCGGCTTGTGTCGTTGGCGTTTCGGATGCACTGGACGCTCATTCTTCGCGCCAGTGATCGAAGCGTTCTGTTGCCGCCCCATTTCCAGGCCGGAGGCCAATCCCCGGAACCGAAAACACACCACAACCCATTAGCCCAAGGAACAGGCCATGCGAGACCGTCTTTTTGCCTATCTGGACACCCAACGCGATGCTATTGTCGATCTGCAGCGGGAATTAGTCGCCCGTCCTGCCCTGGGCCCGGAAAACGGTGGCCAGGGCGAGGTTGAAAAAGCTGAATTTTTGACCGCTTACCTCAAAGACATGGGGCTGAGCGACATCCGGGTCCTGCACGCCCCGGACAACAGGGTTCCCTCCGGCTCCCGGCCGTCCATCGCCGCCGTCCTGCCCGGCAAGGATACCTCGCGAACCATCTGGTTCGTGGCCCACACCGATGTGGTGCCCGCTGGTGACGATTCCCTCTGGGACAGCGACCCCTTCCAACTCCGCCAGGAAGGCGATCTCCTCTACGGCCGCGGCGTGGAAGACAACCACCACGGCCTGGTCGCCGCTCTCCTGACCGCCAAGGCGTTTGTGCAGGAAGAGGCCCAGCCCGACGTCAATTGCGGCCTGTTGCTGGTGGCTGATGAAGAGACCGGCAACACCTATGGCCTCGATTATATCCTCCGCGAGCACGGCAATCTGTTCGCTCCGGGCGACCAGTTTCTGGTCCCGGATTTCGGCGTTGAAGACGGGTCCACCGTGGAAGTGGCTGAAAAAGGTATGCTCTGGGTCAAGTGCACGGTCCACGGCCGCCAATGCCACGCCTCCTCCCCCGACCAGGGCGTGAACTCCTTTGTCGGCGCTTCGGCCCTGGCCCTGCGTCTGCGCGGGCTCTATGAGCATTTTGACGCCCAGGACCCCTTATTCGCTCCGCCCTACTCGACCTTCGAGCCCACGAAAAAGGAAGCCAACGTCCCCAATGTGAACACCATTCCCGGCCGGGACGTCTTCTATCTCGATTGCCGGGTGCTGCCCCGCTACGATCTGGACGATGTCCTGACCAAGGCCCGCCAGGAGGCCGATGTTGTCGAACAGGATTACGGGGTGCGCGTCGAACTGGAGACCGTCCACCGTGAATCAGCGCCGGGCACGGACCCGCAGACCCCCATTGTCCAAAGCGTGCTCACCGCGCTGCGTGACGTGCGCGGGATCACCGGTCAGGCCAAGGGAGTCGGCGGCGGCACCGTGGCTGCCTATCTGCGCCGGGACAATCGGCCCGCCGTGGTCTGGAGCACGCTGCTGCACAACGCCCACCAGCCCAACGAGCACACGAAAATCAGCAACATCATAGCCGACGCCAAAGTCATGACCGCCTTGCTGGTCGAGTAATCATGCGCAAATCACTGCCTCCGGAGACCTTTGATGTTATTGTCGTCGGCGGTGGACACGCCGGCTGCGAAGCCGCGATGGCCGCCGCTCGTATGGGGTTGTCCACGCTGTTGTTGACAATCAATATCGACCGGCTGGGGCATCTGTCCTGCAATCCAGCCATCGGCGGCCTGGCCAAGGGACATATGGTCAAGGAGATCGATGCCCTGGGCGGCCGTATGGGCCTCTGGGCGGACCAGGCGGGCATCCAATTCCGGATTTTGAACACCCGCAAGGGACCGGCTGTGCGCGCCACCCGGGCCCAGATGGACCGGGCCACCTACATGCGCGTGGTCCAGCGCGACCTCTTTGCCCAGGACAACCTGTGGATCAAAGAGGCCACCGCCCAGGAGATCCTGGCAGAAAACGGCTCTATCAAAGGGGTGCGCACCCATCTCGAGGAAATCCACCGCAGCGCCAACGTCATCCTGACCACGGGCACCTTTCTGACCGGCCGCATCCATATCGGACTGAACAACTTTGCCGGCGGCCGCCTCGGCGACCCCGCCGCCAATGCGCTGTCCGAAAGCATGCGCGGCCTCGGCCTGGACCTCGCCCGCCTCAAGACCGGCACTGTGCCCAGGCTGTTGCGCGACAGCGTCGATTTCGCGCAGATGACGCCCCAACCCGGCGACGACCCGCCGCCCCCGTTCAGCTTCCATTCCCCCGGCGTGCAATTGCCGCAACTGCCCTGCCACATCACCTACACCAACGCGGCGACCCACGACTCAATCCGCGAGGGATTCGACCGCTCGCCCATGTTTCAGGGGGTCATCACCGGCACCGGGGCCCGGTATTGCCCGTCCATTGAGGACAAGGTCGCCCGCTTTCCGGACAAGGACCGCCACCAGTTGTTTGTCGAACCGGAAGGCCTGGACAATCCGGAGGTCTACCCCAACGGCATTCCCACCAGTCTGCCTCTGGACATCCAAAAAAAGCTGCTCGCGACCATCCCGGGCCTGGAACAGGCCCAAATCGTCCGCCCCGGCTACGCCATCGAATACGATTTCGTGCCCCCGACCCAGCTCAAGCCGAGCCTGGAGACCAAAGCGGTGGCCGGCCTCTTCTGCGCCGGGCAGATCAACGGCACCTCCGGCTATGAAGAAGCCGCCGCCCAGGGATTGTGGGCCGCCATCAACGTCCTCAGGCGACACCAGGAACGCGCCCCCTGGATCCTCGGCCGCGACCAGGCCTATATGGGTGTGCTGGTCGACGACCTGGTCACCAAAGGCACGCAGGAACCCTACCGGATGTTCACCTCCCGGGCCGAACACCGCCTCTTGCTGCGCGAAGACAACGCCGATCAGCGTTTGACCCCGCTCGGCCGGGAGCTCGGACTGGTCGACGACTCCCATTGGGAGATCTACCAGTCCAAGATGCAAGCCTTGGACAGCCTGCTTTCCCGCCTGGAGGAGACGATCATCAAGCCGGACGCCACCGTGCGCGAGAAGTTGCACTCCATCGGCGCGGCCGTCCCCGGTAAGCCGGCGAGCCTGGGCACCCTCCTGCGACAGCCCCAACTCCATATCCGGGACCTGGAAGTCGTCGCCCCCGGGCTGAGGGATCTGCCCGGACACGTCCTGGATCAGGCCGAGGTCCAGAGCAAATACCAGGGCTACCTCGCCCGGCAACAGGAAATGGTCCAACGCTCGCAGCGCCAGGAAAATATCGCTCTGCCCGAGGACATGGCCTACGAGACCATTCCCGGTCTGTCGCGGGAGGTGGTCGAAAAACTCCAGACCATCCGCCCCCGGACCCTGGGCCAGGCCGGCCGCATTTCCGGCATCACCCCGGCGGCGTTGTCCTGCCTGGAGATCGCGCTCAAAAAGCAGGGAAGGATGTAGAGAAGGTGGATGAAGCGTGAAGTTTTAAGTGTTAAGAAAGATTGAGGAATTTTGGAATTGAGGGATCCAGGGATTCAAGAATTGGGGAATTGAAGAAGGGGAACGTGACTGTGCCCGTGTCTGTGACTGGAAAGGCAGGAACACCCTGAGGCCTCCAAATCCAAATCGCTATCGGGATCGGTATCGGGATCGAATCCGAAATCGATTTTTAAAATCCTGTCGGCTTCAGCTTCGCTGGAGCCGACCTACGAACTTGGAAAGCAGATTTGAAGTGTTAAGTTTTAAGTGTTAAGAAAGATTGAGGAATTTTGGGATTGAGGGATCCAGGGATTGAAGAATTGGGGAATTGAGGAATGGGGTTGACAGCAAGTGCCGGCAAGTCCGATCCCGATCCCGATAGCGATCCCGATTTGGAGAGGATGTGCTGGTTTTCGCATCCTGTCTTTCCGCTCTGCATTTTTCCAATTCTCCAATCCTTCAATGTTTCAATTTTCTCAATCTTCCTTGAAACTTAAAACTTTTCCAACCACGTAGGTCGGCTGAAAGCGAAGCGTCAGCCGACGTTAGCGTTAGTTGGTGTATTTGAGATTCTGGAAAGGCAGGAACACCCTGAGGCTTCCGAATCGAAATCGCTATCGGGATCGGTATCGGGATCGATTTTTGAAATCCTCCCGACCCCAATCCCGATTTGGAGCGGATGTGCTGTTTTTCGCATTTTGCCTTTTTCCTCCACAATCCCTCGATTCCAAAATTCTTCAATTCCACAATCCCCCCAATTCTTCAATTCCTCGATCCCTCAATCTTCCTTACTACTTAAAATCTTACACATCCCCCGCTCCCCCACCCTTGTCTTTCCCCCCGGAGAAAGATATGTCCATTTACGTCATTGTCGCTTTTCTGGGCCTCACGATCTTGACGACCCGGCACGAAATGCCAATATAGCCGAACCGGCTGAGCATTGTTTGTTCGTGTCACCCCATAACGCGTTGCACAACCAAGGAGACGGAATTGGACGAAAGCCCGGAGGGAAAATTATGGACGCTGGTCCGAAAGTTCTTCAGCGGGAAGACGGAAAACCCCATTGAAGATGTCATCCTCGAAGCCCGAACCGACGGCGAACTCGAGGCTTTCGAGGCCAGCATGCTCATCAATGTCCTGCGCATGGGGCGCAAACAGGTGCGGGAAATCATGATCCCGCGAACCGACATCCAATGCGTCGAACAAAACGCCAGCATCCAGGATGTGGCGGAACTCATCATCGAACACGGCCATTCCCGCATCCCTGTCTACAGGGAGAATAAGGACCATATTATCGGAGTGGTCCACGCCAAGGACCTCTTGCCCTATCTCTTAAACCACTGCGAAACCCCGCCCGATCCGCTCTCGGCCATCATGCGGCCGCCTTTTTTTATTCCCGAGACCAAAAACGTCAAAAATATGATCGCCGAATTCCAGGCCCAAAAGGTCCACATGGCCATTGCCCTGGACGAATACGGCGGAACGTCGGGACTGGTCACCTTTGAGGACGTCCTGGAGGAGATCGTCGGGGAAATCGAAGACGAATACGACCTGCCGCGCCCGGAAGACATCCAGGTCATGGAGGACGGACGCCACCTCGTTGCCGGACGCACCAGCCTCAATGACCTCGAAGAGGAAACCGGCGTGTCCCTGACATCCGATCAGGTCGAGACCATCGGCGGCTTCGTGACCGAATTGGCGGGCCGGGTCCCCATGACCGGAGAAGAATTCGATTACCTCGGCCACAATTTCCGCATTGAAGAGGCCGACAGCAAACAGGTCTACGCCGTGAGCATCCTTCCCCGTGTTGAGACATTCGAAATCGAAAACGGTGCTGAAGAACAGTGATCATGCTGGGGATCGCCTGCATTGTCCTGGCCTGGTTCGGGTTCGCCAACCCGCTTCTCCATCTGCCGGTCGCGGTGGTGCTTCTGCCGTTTGGCTTGGCCTGCCTGGCCCAGTCCGCCACAACGCCGCGACAGGCCCTCAAGCTCGGGTGGGCAGGCGGCGCCCTCTTTTTTACCCTCTCGCTGTATTGGGTCGCCTTTCCGGTCCACTACTACGGCGGCCTGCCCTGGTTTTTGGCCATCCCCTGCCCCCTTCTGCTCGCCGCCTATCTCGGCCTTTTTCCCGGCCTGTTCGCGCTCATCCTGCGTTGGGCACGCCCCAGGATGTACGGCATATTCTGGGTTCTGCTCGCAGGCGGCCTCTGGTTCGCACTGGAATGGGTCCGCGGCCATGTCTTGACCGGCTTTCCTTGGCAAACACTGCCCCAAGGGCTGGCGGCCTGGCCTGCGGCTGTCCAGCCTGTGGCTTGGCTGGGCAATTATGGCTATGCTGGCGTTTTGGCCGCATTGGCTGCAGCCGCCTCGTTGCCCCGGCCCCGGGTCCTCCCCCAGACCGCAACGCTTGCCGTGCTGGTCCTGCTGGTCCTGTTCGGCTCCTGGCAATTGGACCAGCCCCTGAATCCGGCGGCGACAGCAAACGTGAGTCTGATCCAGGGCAATGTCGACCAGAACCACAAATGGGACCCCGAGTACCAGAAAGCGACCCTGAACACGTATCTCACAGCCAGTCGGGCCCAGGTCCGCGAAAACGCCCCGGATCTCATCGTCTGGCCGGAGACTGCGGTGCCCTTCTACCTCCAGGAGGCGACCTCCTTGAGTACACGGGTCCACCAATTCGTGCGCACCTTCGAGACCCCGCTGTTCACCGGATCGCCCGGCTACACCGGCAACGAGGTCGGCGACTATATCCTGCACAACCGGGCCTACCTCCTGGGGCCCCAAAACGATCCGCAATTCTACGACAAGGTCCATCTGGTGCCCTTTGGCGAGTACGTCCCGTTGGGATCCCTGCTCCCCTTTATTGAAAAACTCGCCCACGGTGCCGGCGACTTCCGGCCCGGCGACCACACTGCTCCCCTGAATCGCGGCCAGCTTGCTCTGGGGCCGTTGATTTGCTATGAGACAATATTTCCGGAACTCAGTCAGCGCCGGGTCCGGGATGGAGCCAACCTGCTGGTCAACATCAGTAACGACGCCTGGTTCGGCCGCTCGCCAGCCCCGCGACAACATCTGCATCAGGCCGTACTCCGGTGTGTGGAACAGGGCCGCGGCATGGTCCGCAGCACCAACAGCGGAATCTCCGCTTTTATCGGTCCCCGTGGCCGGGTGCAGCAATCCGGCCCCCTTTTTGAACGCATGACCCTCCACGCCGCAGCCGTACCGCTTATGGACCAACGCACGTTTTTCAATCGCTTCAAACTCCCCATCGAAGGGGGATTGGCCGGGCTTGCTGCGCTGCTCATCCTCTGCGCCGCACTCTTCCCCCGTCGTATCCGCCATCGGCAATGGGCCCTGCACTGACGCACCCCCGTCGCTTCGATCCGCGCTCTGATTTCCCGTTTCCGTATCACCACGGGCCAAAAAGCCCTGACGAGGGGATGCCCCCTCGCCTCAACCGAAACTTTTTGTGATTCCAGTGTGTCATCAAAGAACGCCCACGCTCTTTGTCCGGGCCGGGGGCACAATTCCGGAACCGGACACGAACACTACACCCAACCCGGACCGGTTCCGGGATTGGGAACACGGTCTGGAAGGTGCCTTGAGCGCCAGTGCTAGCCGCTGCCCCCTGTAAACGCGACAAAGTGGCTCGATACGCCTCCTGGCTCACAACAACGCCTCCGCTCTTTTTCCAGGCCGGGGGCACAATTCCGGAACCGGACACGAACAACAGCGCTGACACTTTTCCGCGCCTGAACACGCAAAGGAAACGTTTCTCCGCGTCTCCTTTCAAACCGCTCCGCCTCGGCAAGGCGGCCCAAACACGTATGTTACAACTATCAGATATCCGCAAAGAAAGTCTTGAGTTGCAGGAAAAATTCGAATCCCTCTGGAGGCGCCTTTGACCTGCAAGGCCATCACGACCGACTGAAAACCATCGAGGAAGAACTCGCCAAACCCGAAGCATGGCAGAATCCCGAAGAGCTGACACCGATCCTGCGCGAGAAGAGCCGGCTGACCGAGGAGATCGAATCCTGGGAAGCCTTGCGCGATCTGCATGAGGACCTGCAGGAATGGCTGGAAATGGCGGACGAGGACCAGGGCCAGGAGGTCCTTCAGGCCCTTTCGGAAACCAACGCCAATCTCGCCGCCCAGCTCAACAAGGTCGAAATGGAGCTGTTGCTGTCCAAGCCTGAGGACAAGGGCAACGCCATCCTGGAGATCCATCCCGGTGCCGGCGGCACCGAGGCCCAGGACTGGGCCGAGATGCTCCTGCGCATGTATTTGCGCTGGTGCGAACGGCGGGGATTCAAGGTCCAGGAACTCGACTCCCTGCCAGGGGAGGAGGCCGGGATCAAAAGCGTTACCCTCCAGATCCAGGGCACCTTCGCCTACGGCCTGCTCCAGGCGGAAAAGGGCATCCACCGGCTCATCCGGATCTCCCCCTTCGACACCTCAGGACGGCGCCACACCTCGTTCGCCTCCGTGGACGTCTACCCCGAGGCCGCCGACGATATCGAGATCGACGTCAACGACGAAGACATCCGCGTCGACGTTTTCCGTTCCAGCGGCCCCGGCGGGCAGAATGTGAACAAAACCAGCTCCGCCATCCGGATCACCCACTTCCCGTCCGGCATTGTCGTCCAGTGCCAGAACGAGAAGTCCCAGCGCCGGAATAAAGAAACGGCCATGAAGATCCTCAAATCCCGTTTGTACGACCAGGAGCGCAAAAAACGGGAAGCTGACAAACAGGCCGAATACGCCTCCAAGGAGGCCATTGCCTGGGGCAGCCAGATCAGGACCTACACCCTGCAGCCGTATCGGCTGGTCAAAGACCACCGCACGAACACCGAGGCTGGTGACGTGGACAAAGTGCTCGACGGTGATATTGATGTCTTTCTGCGCAGTTACCTGCTGTATCTGCACGGGACCCAGGTCGGGTAACCATGTGCCGGGCCGGAGCGCCCTTTCCCCCCGCGCCGGACGGACCAAACGCCGCAACCGGTTCACGGCCACAGGCGTAAAAAAAAAAGATCTTGAAACGAATTTCGAACAAGTCCTTGACGTTACCTGCAACATTTGATCAAGGTGGTTTGAAATATGTGGAAAAAGTGTCTTGTACCTGCAGGGAATGGGCTCGGCTGCACGAGCTGACCGACGGCCGTTCCATTGCGCCCCGGGACGCTCCTCCACACGGGCGAAGCGTGCTCGTGGATTTTGGCTTGTCCCGCACAGCAGCGACCCAAGCCAACGGAATCAGCACACGGCCGGTTCCAGGAATTCCATACACAGTCCAGCCCGCAACCACTAGCCGTTTCACGGGGGAAGTCATGAACAAAAGCGAGTTGGTCAAAGCATTGGCCGATGCCCACAATCTGACCCAGGAAGAAGCCAAAGACATGGTCAACACCTTCTTTGACTCCATCAAAGATGCCCTCGAGCAGGGGGACCGGGTCGAGATCCGAGGTTTTGGCAGTTTCAAGATCAAACATTACGAAGGGTATAAAGGACGCAACCCCAAAACAGGGGAAGTGGTAGACGTCCAACCAAAGCGACTCCCGTTTTTCAGAGCCGGAAAAGGGCTCAAGGAGCATCTCAATAAATGATTTTCCCCGTTGGCCGCACGTGGCTGGCCGTGTGCATCTGCATCGTTTGTCTCTGTGCCGGGTTCGGCGGTCAACTCGGGAGTGCTGAAGCAAAGCAGTCCCCGGCGGTGACCCTGCTTTTAACGGCGAACACCTACGGGGTACATTCGCCGTGTCCGACCTGAGGGGGAAAGACCCTCGGGGGGCTGGCCCGGCGGGCCGGCTATTTTGGACGTGTCCGTTCTCAGACGCAGGGATATCCGGTTTTCAGCATCGCCGGGCCGTATGCATTCACACCTCCCGGTAAAACGCCTTTGTCGAGCGCAGCGTTCACGAGACTCGTCGAAGCGCAGGGCCATCTCCAATACGATCTCGGGGTGCTCGCCGACGACGAGCAAAAAACCGCTCCAACTCCCCTCAGCCCGCCCTGGCGGCGGATCACCGCTGAGGTACAAACATTGGTGCTGGAAAAACAGGGGATACGCCTCGGAATCATCCTCTTCCCCAAGGCCGCGGCGAACCTCAAGGCCCAATTTCACAACATCGGAGCCCATGCCGAACGTTTGCACCGGACCTGCGACCTCGTTCTTGGCGTCAGCCCCTGGGGCAAACGGCTTGAAGGCCGTTTTCTCCAAGCCAATCCCGGGAGCGTGGACATCCTGCACGGCAGTGGCCCCGGCGGCCCGCTTCCGTTCCGGTTGAGCGAGGACAACCAAACCGTCTGGGTCCGTCCCTACAATAAAGGCAAGACCGTTCAGCGCATTGATATCCTCACGCTTCCTGGCCCTGCGGCAACGAGTTGGGAAAAGGGGAAAAATGTCCGCTTGCAACTCATTCCCCTCAAGGAGTCCCTGCCAGAAGAAGCGGCTGTCACCCAGGCCCTGGAACAATAACCGCTCCACCGGCGAGCGACCTGCGCCCCGTTTGAGGCGACTGACTGCAAACGGGAAAACGGCAGCGAACCACGGCGGCGATTTCCGTCCCTGTCAGCCGAGATTGGCCGGTAACAGGAAATTGCCGCGAACAACCGGCTCTGGTGGTCTTCTTTGCCGCAGAGCCGGGCCAGACACCATTCGCCCTGGGACCAGGAATATCCTATACATCTGATCCGGACCTGGCCTCGCGCCGGAGAATGAAAAGCACAACTATCGCAATACAACGCAAAGGATCCCCATGCGCTCAGATTTTGGCCACGCTAGCTTTGTTTATAAAATGCAAGGCAGCGGCAACGACTTTATTCTGATTGACAATACCGAAAGCCGTGTCCCCCAGAAAGCCATGGCTGAATGGGCCCAGAAAATCTGCCGCCGCGCCTTTGGTGCCGGCGCCGACGGCCTGATCTTTCTGGACGAAGCCCCTGCCGACAGCGAAGCCGACTACATCTGGCATTTTTATAACGCAGACGGTTCGCGGGCGGAAATGTGCGGCAACGGCTCCCGCTGTGCGGCCCGCCTGGCCTACGAACTCGAGCTCGCTGGCCGGACCCACGTCCTGGGCACGGATGCCGGCCCTGTGCGTGCTGAAGTCCTGCCGGAAACTGACGAGGCCAAAGTCCAGCTCACCGCCCCCATCGATCTCAAGACGAGCATGACCTTGTCCGCCGCCGGTCGGGAATTGACCGTGCACCACGTCAACACCGGTGTGCCCCATGTGGTTCAGGTCGTGGATGACGTGGACAGTGTCGACTTGGCGACCATCGCTCCGGCTCTTCGCTACCATGACGCTTTTGCGCCGGCCGGGGGCAATATCAATTTTATCCAGGTCACGGGGCCAGACACCATTCGTCTGCGCACCTATGAGCGCGGCGTGGAGGACGAAACCTACGCCTGCGGCACCGGCGCCGCTGCGGCCGTCTACATCGCCAATCAGCTCGGCCTCTGCGCTCCGGCGGCCACGGTTACGACCTCCGGCGGCGAACACCTGACCATCAGCCAGGAAAACGGCAACCTCTATCTCCAGGGCCAGGCCGTTCTCGTCTATAAAGGCCGTTTGTTTCTGCGGTCTGTCGGACTTGGATAGAGAATTGTGTATTGAGGAAACGGAGATTGAGGGATTGAAGAATCCATGATGCTATTTGCAGAACAAATCCTGATACGAAAATATTTTTTCACCATGCACAGTTCGTGTATTCTTCAATCTTCGAATTCTTCAATTCCTCAATTCCTCAATTTCTTAATTTCTTAATCCCTCAATTCTTAAATTCCTCAATTCCTACTCTCCATACCCAAAGGAGGCCAAATGCAATTTCAAGGTGCCTTTACCGCCCTTGTCACCCCCTTCAAAAACGATCAGGTCGATGAAGACGCCTATCGCAAACTGGTGGAGTGGCAAATAGAGCAGGGTATTGATGGACTGGTCCCTTGTGGCACAACCGGCGAATCCGCCACGTTATCCCACGAAGAACATAAACAGGTGATCAAAATCTGCGTCGACCAGGCCAAGGGACGCGTGCCGGTGTTGGCCGGCGCCGGCTCGAACAACACCCGGGAAGCCATCGACCTGACCCGCTACGCCAAGGAGGCCAAGGCCGATGGCGCCTTGCTGATCACTCCCTACTACAACAAGCCCACGCCCAATGGGTTGGTGGCCCACTTCAAGGCCATTGCCCAGGAAGTCTCCATGCCGTTCGTGGTCTACAATGTTCCCGGCCGCACCGGTTTGAATGTCCAGGCCCAGACTATGGCCCGGCTGTTTCATGAAATCCCGGAAGTGGTTGGGGTCAAAGAGGCCTCCGGGGATCTCAAACAGATCGCCGAGGTCGTGGAGGCCTGTGGACCGGACTTCACCGTCCTCTCCGGTGAGGATTTCACTGTCTTGCCCTTGCTAGCGGTCGGCGGACACGGCGTGATCTCCGTAACGTCCAACATCGCGCCCAAAATGATGTCCGATATGTGCCGGGCCTTTCGCGCCGGCGAGCAGAACAAGGCCCTTGGCCTGAGCCTGGAATTGCTGCCGCTCTGCCGGGGCATGTTCCTGGAAACCAATCCCATCCCGGTCAAGACCGCGCTCTCCATGATGGGCATGATGGACCTCGAACTCCGCCTGCCCCTGGTCCCGTTGACCCCTGAAAATGAGGCCGCTCTCAAGGCGCTTCTCACAGACAAGGGACTCATTTAGAGCACCTTCTTGTGGATAGTAAAAAAGCCGGAGGGGGACCAAGCGGTCCCTCTCCGGCTTTTTTGGGTCTACCAGCTTGCGGCAGAAGAGCGAACCAGAATCTCAGCAGAATCCAGCCCAACTCCAGCGGAGCTGAAGCCAGCATGGAAGCACGGCACACGAGCTCAAGAATCGATTTCGATCCCGATCCCGATAGCGATTTCGATTCGGAAGCCTCAAGGGCGTTCCTGTTTTTCCAGATACAGTCACACCCACAGGGCAAAGCACACGAATTCAAGAATCGATTTCGATCCCGATAGCGATTTGGACTCGGCACCTCTCAGGGCTTTCCTGTATTTCCGGTCACAGACACGGTCACAGTCACGATCCCTTTCTTCTATTCCCCAATTCTTCAATCCCTCAATATTTCAATTCGATAATCTTCCTAACAACTTAAAACTTAACACGTAACACTTCAAATCTGCTTTCCAACTACGTAGGTCGGCTCCGGCGAAGCCGAAGCCGACAGGGGGCAAAGCACACGAATTCAAGAATCGATTTCGATCCCGATCCCGATAGCGATTTCGATTCGGCATCCTCTGGGCGTTCCTGTTTTTCCAGATACAGTCACACCCACAGTCACGATCCCTTTCTTCTATTCCCCAATCCTTCAATCCCTGGACCCCTCAATCCCAAAATTCCTCAATTTTTCTTAACACTTGAATCCTTCACTCCTCCGTCAAAACCACAGCATCGCGTTCGTCGCGTTCCTGGATCAGGACATCGATCCGTTCCCGCTTGGAGGTATCCAACCGCTTGCCGACATAATCGGCGTGGATCGGCAACTCCCGATGCCCGCGATCGACCAGGACCAGCAATTCAACACGGCTGGGCCGCCCAAAATCGAGAATCGCCTCCAGGGCGGCCCGAATAGTCCGCCCGGTGTACAGGACATCGTCAACAAGGATGATCTGGCTGTCGTCGACGGGAAACGGGATATCGGTCCGGCTGATCCGCGGCTGGGACTCCATTGTCGTCCAGTCGTCGCGGTAGAGATTGATATCGAGTTTGCCCAGTGGGACCTCCTGGCCCAGGCGATTTTCCAACAAACGCCGCAACCGATCGGCGAGTTCCACGCCTCGCCGCTGGATGCCGACCAGGGCGAGCCGCCGGCTCTGGTCATGACGCTCCAGGATTTCAAAGGCCAGCCGTTCCAGGGTCCGGGCAAATTCACCGTCGCTTAAAATTTGACGCGTCTTGGTCGAGGCCATATGGACATCTCCGATACAATGGGGGGTTCGTATTCGCGATCAGAAACAATAGATCGTGGCTGACGGTAAAAGCCCATCGCCCGGTTTGGCAAGCAGAAGTGGGAAGCTCGATCCCGGTGCCGATGTGGACATGGGGGTAATCACTCGGCATTTGAGCACGCTGACTAGCGTCTTCCCTCTTCGGACCGCCAGGCGCCGGCCTGGCTCTGAAAAGTTTTAAGTGTTAAGTTTTAAGTGTTAAGGAAAACTGAAAAAATTAAGGAATTGAAGAATTCTGGGATTGAGGAATTGAAGACGAGAAAGACAAGATACAAAAAACAGCACATAATCTCCAAGGTGGGGTCAGGGAGGCGACTTTTCCTCAATCTTCCTAATAACTTAAAATTTAAAACCTGAAACTTCAAACCTGCTTTCCCAGTACGTAGGTCGGCTCCGGCGAAGCCGAAGCCGACAGGGATTTCAAGAATCGATCCCGATCCCGATAGCGATTTGGACTCGGTAGCTTTAGGGCTTTCCTACCTTTTCAGAGTCCTGAACGTCTCAACCTACGCTTACGTCGGCTGACGCTCCGCTTTCAGCCGACCTACGTGGCTGGAGAAGTTTTACGTTTTAGGTTTTAAGTTCGAAGGAAGATTGCGGAAATTGAAAAATTGAAGGATTGGGGAATTGGAAAAATGCAGAGCGAAAAGACAGGATGCGAAAAACAGCACGTCTTCTCCAAATCGGGATCGGGATCGAAATCGGGATCGTGACCGGAATTGGTATTTTTTGCCGCCTCTTTATCCGTCTTTCGTATTCCGGCTACCGTCTTCCCTCTTCCCTCTTCCGGGACCGCCAGGCGCTGGCCTGGCTCTTGCCGAAGCCGACAGGGATTTCAAGAATCGATCCCGATCCCGATAGCGATTTGGATCCGGCACCCCTCAAAGCTTCCCCGTATTTCCGGCCACAGACACGGGCACAGTCACGATCCCCTTCTTCAATTCCTCAATCCCTCAATTTTTCAATTCCTCAATTATGAAATATTTCGAAATACATAACACACAAAATTACCCTTTATCTCCACAAAATTTGACCCTGATCAATGTATTCCACTCGCCACAAGACTAGATTCCCCATCAAGGAGAACGCATGGAACTCCCCCCGCTGACCGCCGCGACCCTGCTCGGTCGCCGCAAACGATTTCTGGCCGACGTCCGCCTGGACGACGGCACCGAGTGCACGGCCCACTGCCCCAACACCGGGAGCATGCGTGCCTGCAGCGAACCAGGCCGCCGCGTCTATCTCTCCCAACACGATAACCCTAAGCGCAAATACCCCTACACCTGGGAACTGATCGACATGGGCAGCGGCCTGGTGGGTATCAACACCCAGCGGACCAACAAACTCGTCCGCGAAGGCATTGAAACCGGCCGTGTCCCGTCTTTGGCTGGCTACACCGATTGCCGCCCCGAGGTCCGGACCGAGGACGGCACCCGTCTTGATTTCCTCTGGAACGGCCCCGACCAGCCGCCGCTCTATATGGAGGTCAAGAACTGCACCCTGGTCGAACAGGGACGGGCCGCTTTTCCGGACGCCGTGACCAGCCGGGGACAAAAACACCTCGTAGAACTCATCCGCTTGCGCCGCGAAGGGGCCGCTGCAGCCATTTTTTTCCTCGTCCAGCGCACGGACGCAACCTGGTTCGAGGCCGCCAGGGAAATCGACCCGGCCTACGCCCGGCTACTGCATGAAGCCCAAGAAGCAGGGGTTGCCATACTCGCCTTTGATGTCCATATACAGATATCACGCATCACCCTGGCCAACGCCATCCCGATCCTGACCCCGTGAGGATCCTGAGCCAAAAGCAGATCCGGGCGACAGGCAACGCTTGAGGGTTCCCGGTTGCGGCAAAGGTTTTTCCCTCTGCTCCCAACCGTCACCAGCACAAGGCAAGGAGACATTATGGACGCCTCCACTTCCACCCCTCACAAGGGCACTTTTTCCATAACCGGCATGACTTGTGCGGCGTGTTCCTCCCGTATTGAGCGGACCGTGAACAAAATGGAAGGCGTCCAAGAAGCGTCGGTCAACCTGGCGGCGGAAACCATGCAGGTGAGTTGGGACCCGGTGATCGTCTCCGCCGAGGACATCGTCCAGGCCGTGAAAGACGCGGGGTTCAACGCCCAGCCGCCCTCCAGCCACCAGCAACTCCAACTCGGCATCCGGGGCATGACCTGCGCCGCCTGTTCGGCGCGGGTCGAAAAGGCCCTGGGCAAGCTGCCCGGCGTCGACCAGGCCCAGGTCAATCTGGCCGCAGAAACCGCCAGCGTGACTCTGGACCCGAACAAACTCCGCTTTGCCGATCTGCAAAAAGCCGTGGCCGACGCCGGTTACGAAGCTGTGGCAATGGAGGACAGCGACTCCGCCGAAGACCAGCGCCAGCAAGAGCTTCTCGACCGCCTGCACACCATGCGCCAACGGTTGTGGGTCGCCGTCGCCTTCACCATTCCCCTGCTTATCGTGTCGATGGGCGAAATGCTCGGTCTGCCCCTGCCCGTGTGGCTCAGCCCCCAGCACGCCCCGCTCAATTTTGCCCTGACCCAGTTCGTGCTCACGGTGCCCGTCCTCTGGGCCGGCCGGGATTTCTACCTCCACGGTTTTCCCAATCTGTACCGGCTGGCACCGAACATGGACTCGCTCATCGCGGTGGGGACCAGCGCCGCCTTTGTCTACTCCACGTGGAATCTTTTGGAGATCATGATCGGCAACAGTCCGGTCAGCCGGGCTATGGATCTCTATTTTGAATCCGCCGCCGTCATTTTGACCCTGGTTTCGCTGGGGAAATATCTCGAAAACCGTTCCAAGGCGCGGACTTCGGACGCCATCAAGGAACTCATGCAGCTGCGGCCTGAGACCGCCACTCTGGTCCGCGGCGAGGAACTGGTCAGCGTCCCCATCCAGGATGTCCGGCCCGGCGACACCCTGCTCGTGCGCCCCGGGGAACGGATCCCTGTGGACGGCACGGTGGTCGAGGGGCACTCCAGCGTCGACGAATCCATGCTCACCGGCGAGAGTCTCCCGGTCGGCAAACGGATCGGCGACGCTCTGGTGGGCGGCACCTACAACGCCCACGGCTCCCTGCGCATGCAGGCCGACAAGGTCGGCAAGGATACAACCCTGTCCCGGATCATCCAGCTGGTTCAGGAAGCCCAGGGTTCCAAGGCCCCCATCGCCAGCCTGGCGGACACGGTCAGTCTCTATTTCGTGCCCACAGTCATGGCCATCGCCCTGACCGCCGGCCTGGCCTGGTTTTTTGTGGGCCAGACCGAATTCACCTTTGCCCTGCGCATCTTCATCGCCGTCATGGTCATCGCCTGCCCTTGCGCCCTCGGATTGGCTACGCCGACAGCAATCATGGTTGGCACCGGACGCGGCGCTCAACTCGGCGTGCTCATCAAAAGCGGCGCGGCATTGGAAATGGCCCGCAAAGTCGGCGCTGTTGTCTTTGACAAGACCGGGACCCTGACTTTCGGACGCCCCGAATTGGTGCACACCGATTATATGGAGCAGGACGGGTTGGACCAGACGACCATCGCTCGTCTGGTGGCCGGGGTGGAACAGGAGTCCGAGCACCCCCTGGCCCAGGCCCTGGTCCGAGGGCTGAGCCAGGAAGAGGCCATTTTGCCCCGCCCGGATTCCTTTGAAGCCGTGCCGGGCAAAGGTATCCGGTCCCGGATCGCAGAACATGATGTGCTCATCGGGAATGCGGCCTTCCTCAGAGACGAAGGCATCGCGGGCATCGATGACCCGTCCAGCCAGGAGACCATCCGCCAGCAATCCGATCAGGGCGCCACACCGATCGCCATTGCCGTGGACGGGCGAGCAGCGGCCATTTTTGGCGTTGCCGACACCGTCAAGGACGAGGCCAGTGAAGTCGTCCACCGTCTGAACGATCTCGGCCTCAAAGTGATCATGCTCACTGGAGACAACAGCCGCACGGCCCGTGCCATCGCCGAGCGCATCGGGATCGACGACGTCGTGGCCGAGGTTCTGCCGGAAAACAAGGCCGCCGCCATCCAGGATCTGCAACAGCAAGGGCACAAAGTGGCCATGATCGGCGACGGAATCAACGACGCCCCGGCCCTGGCCGCAGCCGATCTCGGCATCTCCATGGGTACCGGCATTGATGTGGCCATTGAATCCGGTGATGTCGTGCTCATGCAGGGGCGCCTGACCGGCGTACTCGACGCCCTGGAGCTGAGCCGGGCCACGGTGCGCAATATCAAGCAGAATCTTTTCTGGGCATTTTTCTACAATATTCTGGGGATCCCGGTCGCAGCCGGCCTGCTGTACGCCTTTGGCGGCCCGACTTTGAACCCCATGATCGCTGGGGCGGCGATGGCCATGAGTTCGGTCTCCGTGGTCACCAACGCCCTGCGACTCCGATTTTTCCAGCCCTCGTATGCCATGCGCTAACGGCTGGAAAGCCCGGCACGCCGGGCATGATCATTGACAATCCCGTCTTTGATGCGTAATTATGGAAAGCTTGAGTTCATATTGAAGGAGGGACTTTATGATTGAGTTGACACCTGGTGCCAAGGCCCAGCTGGACAAGCATTTCACGGGCCAAGAAGAAATCCCGGCCATCCGGGTCTACATGGCTGCCGGTTGAGGCGGCCCCCGGCTGGCACTTGCTCTGGATGAGCAAAAAGAAACCGACGACGTCGCTACAGTAGAAGGGTACACCTTTGTCGCGGACAAAAACTTGATGCAGTCCGCTTCACCGGTCACCATCGACGCCTCTCCCTATGGCTTTTCCGTGACTTCTCCCGGAATCGACATGGGTGGCGGAGGATGCAGCAGCTGCACCTCTTGCTAAGAAGCAGGACGTTGTGACGTCACGAAAGCCGTCTCCTTCGGGGGGCGGCTTTTTTTGTATATTTAGTGATTTACGAATTCAGGGACCGAGGAATTCAGGAATTGAAAAGCGGAAAGGCAGAATACGCAAAATCAGCACGTCTTCTCCAAATCGGGGTTAGTACGTAGGTCGGCTCCAGCGCAGCTGAAGCCGACAGGATTTCAAGAATCGATACCGATCCCGATACCGATTTCGATTCGGCACTCTCAGGGCTTTCCTGTATTTCCGGTCACAGTCACGATCCCTTTCTTCAATCCCCCAATTCCCCAATTCTTCAATCCCTCAATTCTTCAATTCCATAATCTTCCTAACAACTTAAAACCTAACACGTAACACTTCAAATCTGCATTCCGAGTTCGTAGGTCGGCTCCAGCGCAGCTGAAGCCGACAGGGATTTCAAGAATCGATACCGATCCCGATACCGATTTCGATTCGGCACTCTCAGGGCTTTCCTGTATTTCCGGTCACAGTCACGATCCCTTTCTTCAATCCCCCAATTCCCCAATCTTCCCAACGACTTCGCAAACAAAACACAAAACCTCATTGACACCCCACTTGGCCGCTCTTACTCTTACTATTCACGTAACACGCAAGGAGGACACCATATGGTTGAATTGACCCCGGACGCCAAGGCCCAGTTGGACAAACACTTCGAGGGCCAGGAAAGTATACCATCCATCCGCGTCTACATGGCCTCGAGCTGCAGCGGCCCCGGCCTGGCGCTTGGACTGGATGAAAAGCAGGAAACCGACGACGTCTTCGACGTCGAAGGGTATTCATTCGTGGTCGACAAGAGCTTGGTCATTGCGGCCTCGCCGATCACCATCGACGCCGCCCAATACGGCTTTTCCGTTTCTTCGAACCTGGAAATGACCGCCGGCGGCGGTGCCGGTTGCAGCGGCTGCAGCGGCTGCGGCTGATCGCCCCACCCAACGTCCATTGGCAGCAAGCCGTCTCCTCCGGGAGGCGGCTTTTTTTGGATGTTTAGTGATTTACGAATTCAGGGATCGAGGAATTACAAAATTGATGAGCGGGAAAACCGGATTCCAAAATCAGCACATCCTCTCCAAATCGGGATCGGGATCGAAATCGGGATCGGAGTTGCTGGTTCTTGCCGCGTCGTTATCCGGCTTCCCTCTCCCGGGACCGCCAGACGCCGGCCTGGCTCTTGCTGAAGCCGACAGGATTTCAAGAATCGATTTCGACTCCAGTCCCGATACCGATAGCGATTTCGATTCGGCACCCTCAGGGCTTCCCTGTATTTCCGGTCACAGACACGGTCACAGTCACGACCCCTTTCTTCAATCCCTCAATTCTTCAATTCCTCAATCTTCCTAATAACTTAAAACTTAACACGTAACACTTCAAATCTGCTTTCCAAGTACGTAGGTCGGCTCCGGCGGAGCCGAAGCCGACGGAGAGACAAAGCACAGGAGTTTAAGGATCGAACCCGATCCCGATCCCGATACCGATTTCGATTCTGCCCCCTCAGGGCGTTCCTGCCTTTCCAGAGTTCTGGACACCTCACCCAACGCTTACGTCGGCTGACGCTCCGCTTTCAGCCGACCTACGGGGATGAGGACGTTTTAAGTTTTAGGTTTTAAGTGTTAAGGAAAACACAAGAAAGAGACCTACAAACTCAGCAGCACGTAGGTCGGCTCCAGCGCAGCTGAAGCCGACAGGGATTTCGAAAATTGATTTCGATCCCGATACCGATCCCGATAGCGATTTCGATCCGGCACGCTCAGGTCCTCCCTGCCTTTCCCGTCACAGACACGGTCACAGTCACATTCCCTTTGCCTTTTCCATCACAGTCACGATCCCCGCTCGTTGCCATCCAGCAAACAAGTCATTCATTATAGACACTTAAACAACCCCACTCCAAGCTCGCCTTCCCCTTGCACCGGCCGCCTTCTTGGCTTATTTTACATTGCCCGACTAAACTAAAATACCACAAATCCATATTTTACCTTTCGGGGGCTGCATAATGAAACGAGCACTCCAAGGGCACTATGTCCCCATTTCCACCACGGGGATTACGGCCCAGGCCTTTGTCCCAGCGCCACTTCCTCCCCACCCGGATATCAAGTGGTCGCCGGAGTTGCGGGAAAAATTTGACCGAGCGCTCCTGGCGCTGGGCCGGCTCGACAGTGTATCCCTTCTGCTCCCAGACACCTCGCTCTTTTTGTACATGTACATCCGAAAAGAGGCGGTCCTTTCGTCAATGATTGAAGGGACCCAATCCTCCCTTACTGACCTGCTCCTGTTCGAACTTGACCAAGATCCAGGCGTTCCTCTCGATGACGTTCGCGAAGTGAGCAATTATGTTGCCGCCCAGGAACATGGATTACGCCGCCTTCAGGAAGGATTTCCTCTCTCGTTACGCCTATTGCGAGAAATTCACGCTGTATTGCTGGCGCAGGGACGGGGAAGCCAACAAACCCCTGGTGCCTTCCGACGCAGCCAGAACTGGATAGGCGGGACCACCCCGAACAATGCCGCCTTTGTGCCTCCGCCTGCTGAAAAAATGCTGGCGTGTATGAACGATTTTGAACTTTTCCTCCACGACCACCCCTGGCCCACACCGGTTCTTCTCAAGGCCGCGCTGGCCCACGTCCAGTTTGAAACTATCCACCCTTTTCTGGACGGCAACGGTCGACTGGGACGGCTTCTGATACCCCTTCTTCTCTGCCAAGGCCAAGTACTCCAGCAGCCAATGCTCTATCTGAGCCTGTATTTCAAAACACACCGTCAATATTATTACGATCTCCTGAACACAGTACGAACAGAGGGCGACTGGGAGAGGTGGCTCGATTTTTTTGCCGAAGCCGTTATCGTCACCGCCACACAAGCGGTCGAGACAGCTGAGCAATTAGTCGGCTTGGCTCAAAAAGACGAGAAAGCAATCAAGCACTTGGGACGTTCTGCAGCAAGCACCCTGCTCATCCACCGTGCACTCATGGAACACCCCTTGACCACCTCGCAATGGCTCGTTCAAAAGACGGGTCTTTCTCCAGCCACTGTCAACAAGTCACTCAGGTCTCTTGAGCAAATTGGAATTGTCCGTGAAACGACCGGGCACAAACGCAATCGCGTATTCAGCTACCATGAATATATCTCGATCTTGAACCGGGGGACAGAAATTTTGCCTGAATGAAACTGCCTTTGCGATCAACTACCGCATGCCTCGAGCCAGACTTTGCCTTTTTGCGTCTCCTTATCAGCGCAGATTTGCGCGATCTGCGTCACAATACGCCCTCTTCATGGCCCCCCAGCATCTGGTTCCAGCGCCATCGCCGTTCCTGCGGTACTTACTCATATGGCACGACCTCCTGATCGCCACACACGAAGTTGTTCCCGTCATTGCCCGGTCCCTTGCGTTGAGTTCAGCACAGGCCATTGATACCGGGCAATCCAGCAAAACTGCCTGCGTTGCCGCATTAATAACGATTGGGGAAATTGAAGAATTGAAGGATTGGAAAATTGGGAAAATGTAGAGCGGAAAAACCGGATACAAAAAACAGCACGTCCGCTCCAAATCGGTATCGGGATCGCAATCGGGATCGTGACCGGAATTGGTGTTTCTTGCCGTCTCTTTATCCGTCTTCCGTATTCCGGCTACCGGCTTCCTTCTTCCGGGACCGCCAGGCGCCTGCCTGGCTCTTGCTGAAGCCGACAGGATTTCAAAAATCAATTTCGATCCCGATACCGATTTCGATTCAGCGCCCTCAAGGCTTTTATGCCTTTCCAGTCACAGACACTGACACGGTCACACCCTCCCTGCCTTCCCCGTCACAGACACGGTCACTGCCTCCCGACAATTGCACTTGACCCCAGCCCCGTCCTTGGCAACAAAGAGGCATGCGCTGGTCGATCCCCCTTGTTTTCGCTCTCTTGGGAGCCATCCTCCTGTCAGCCGCTCCGGCCCGGACAGCGCCGCGCCTGTTCTTCAACAAAAACGTCGACGCTCCGGCCGGCTACCAACTCTACACCGTCCAGGCTGGGGACACATTGTTCCGCATCATGCGCGGTCGAGGCTGGGACAACGCCGCCATCGAACACGCCCTGCCCACCATCGACCGCGCCAACCCCCATATCCCGGATCTGGACACCCTCCGGCCCGGACAGCGCATCTTCCTGCCTCCCCCGCGAGGCGAAGCCCCTTCGGCCCCAGGCCCCACCCTGCCCGACTCTGTCAGCCAGGTGCCGTATACCGTCCAGCCCGGGGACACGGTCTTCACCATTCTGCGCCGCCGGACAAACCTGCCCGTGCGTGCCATCCACCGCCGCTATCTCGACTATTTCCGCCAGGCCAATCCTGAACTCGACAATATCGACCGCATCTATCCCGGTCAGCAACTGCGGCTCCCGGTGCCCAAGCCATCGCCCGTCGCCTCGGACGCAGCGACAAACAGCACAGCCCCCGACCCAGCGTCGCCATCTCCCCGTGCAAGCGCCAACGCCACCGAGCCTTCCACGCCGACTGCCGCCCCTACAGCTTCGCCCAAGAGTTCAAACAGCACGGTCACAACACCCAAGAGAACACCCTCCGACGCCGACCTGGCCACCGCCGTGGGCAAGGGGCCGCAACCCGGAGCCGGTTCACAAACGACGACCGGTGCAGACTCGGCGCCACCTCCGCCCAATGCAGCCGGCGCGCCCCTGCCAGAAGGCCCTGACGCACCCCGCACCACCACGGACGCCGCTTCGCCCACTCCGGCTCAAACTGCTGCCGCTAGCTCGTCCGAGTCTGCACCTTCCCAGGCTGAGCCCAACGACGCTTTTTATGCCCTGGCCAAACAGGCTGGCTACCAGCCCGTTCGCGGCGGGACTCGATACTTCCCCACTGACAAAGGCTGGCTGCAAATCGACACCGAGCGCACTCCGCTTCTCAAGACCCCCTCCGGGGAGACCCTCATCCTCGTCCCCGGAGAGGATACCCAACGCTATGCAGACGCCGGTCTGACGCCCCTTTCTGTTCCCGCCAACTGGGAGACCGAAGACGCCCTCAAAGCCCTGGACCGGACCGATCCTGAACTGGTCCAGCTCTGGCCGCGCAACAGACCGCTTATCACTCACCGCCGCCACCTCGGCCTGGAACTGCGCGGCAAATGGATCTTTGTCGACAAGGGACAGACCCCGTCGCGCATCTACGTCCTGATCGATCCCCAGCGCCAGGTGAGTTTCGAAACCCGAGTCCTGGCCGGGCTGCTCCAACAACGCAACATCATTCTCAGCACATGGGACGCCCCTTCCCAGGAACTCCTGCCGGTCCAGCCGCCGCCCCAAGAGCAGATCCTCGTCCCCCACCTGCGCATGGCCGAATTGCGGCAGGAATTCGGCGGACGGGTCCCCGTGTCCGGGATGCACGCCCGGCGCCACCTCTTTCTGCCCCGATCGGGTGCCCCTATCGGCATCACCTTTCGCTGCCGCACCCTGCGCCGCGGCCAGGGCCCGGAGCTGATCTTTCCCCCCGGGACCGATATCTACCTCCCGGCCCTGCTCCACCTCACCGGCCGCCCGTGCTGGATCTTGGGAGGGTGAAAAGCAAATACCAAGAATGATTGAGGAATTGAAGAATTTAGGATTGAGGGATTGAAGAGAAAAAAGGCAAAATACAAAAAACAGCACGTCCGTTCCAAATCGAAGTCAGTATGTAGGTCGGCTCCAGGATTTCAAAAATTGATTTCGATTTCGATCCCGATAGCGATTTGGATACAAGATTGCCGACGTTTGCTATTCCGGCTTCCCTCTTCCGGGACCGCCAGGCGCCTGCCTGGCTCTAGAAGAGTTTTAAGTTTCAGGTTTTAAGCAATTTATATTATTGAGGAATTGAAGGATTTTGGAATCGAGGGATTGAAGAGGAAAAAGGCAAAATATGAAAAACAGGACGCTCTCTCCAAGTCGGGGGCAGTCCGTCGATCGGCTCCAGCGCAGCTGAAGCCGACAGGGATTTCAAGAATCGATCCCGATACCGATCCTGATAGCGATTTGGATCCGGCACCTCTCAAAGCTTCCCTGTATTTCCGGTCACAGACACGGTCACAGTCACGATCCCTTTCTTCAATTCCTGAATCCCCCAATCCCTCGATCCCTCAATTCCTCAATTTTCCTAACAACTTAAAACCTAACACTTCAAACCTGTTTTCCAAGCACGTAGGTCGGCTCCAGCGCAGCTGAAGCCGACAGGATTTCAAAAATCGATCCCGATCCCGATACCGATAGCGATTTGGACTCGGCACCGTCAGTTTTTTTTGCTTTGTAGAGGTCTAGAGTCTCAACAAACGCTTACGTCGGCTGACGCTCCGCTTTCAGCCGACCTAGGAGGATGAGGACGTTTTAAGTTTTAGGTTTTAAGTGTTAAGGAAAACACAAGAAAGAGACCTACAAACTCAGCAGTCCGTCGATCGGCTCCAGCGCAGCTGAAGCCGACAGGGATTTCAAGAATCGATCCCGATACCGATCCTGATAGCGATTTGGATTCGGCACCTCTCAAAGCTTCCCTGTATTTCCGGTCACAGACACGGTCACAGACACGATCCCTTTCTTCAATTCCTGAATTCCCCAATCCCTCGATCCCTCAATCACTTGGTCCCTCAATTCTTCAATTCCTCAATCTTCCTTAACACTTAAAACCTAAAACATAAAACTTGCCTCCCAAATCCCAATCCTTGTCAATGCCGCCCATCCTGATTATAAACCGAGTGCTTAACACATGAACCCACCGGGGCGCTGCCCGCCCCGCCAACGTCCAACCGGAGGCTCATCGCCCATGCGCCGTCATATTCAAGTCCTCTTCTGGGCACTTGTGCTGATCCTGTGCACCGCCCTGCCCGTGCAGGCCGCTGTCAAATCCTATACTGTGCTGCCGTTCGCCATCCACGGCCCCCAGGAATACCGCTACCTCTCCGAGGGCATCCGCTCCATGCTCGTCTCCCGCCTGGGCTGGGAGGACAACTTCGAATCCACACCAGCGGACAGCACCACTGCAACGGCCAAGGATATCACCAGTCAGGACGCTGCCAGCGCCCTGCGCCAGAAAATCGGCACCGACTACCTTGTCTGGGGCAGCGCGACCATCATGGGCGAGCAGGCCAGCCTGGATGCCTCCATGCTCGGCCCGGAAACCACGACCACCAAGACCCGCCAGACTGCACTGGACGACCTCATTCCGGCCATGGAAGAGATCGCCAATGAACTCAGCAACGAAGTCTTCGGCAAACCGGAAGCGGAACAGACCGAGCCCGAACAGGCCCAGACCCAGCAATCCGGGCCCACCAACCCGAATTTCGTGGTCAACGAGTCCAGTGAAGGCGATTATTACCTCAACCCGCAGTTCGAATACCAGGGTTCTCCCAACACCCCCGGACGCTGGCGCTCGCAATCGCTCAATTTCGAAGCCATCGGCATGATCACTGGCGACGCGGACAGCGACGGCACCACCGAGGTTTTCATCCTCACCGACCACACCGTCGGCGCCTACCGCATCAAGGACCGCCGCCTGGCCCCCATTGCTGAATACGACGTCGGCCACCGCATCCAATGCCTGAACATCAATCTCATCGACACCAACCGCGACGGTTATCAGGAAATCGTGGTCTCGGCCAAAATGGACGAATTCCTCCGCTCCTTCATCCTCAATTTCAAAAACGACCAGTTGGAAGTCAAAGAGGAAAAAATCGATCTTTATCTCAATGTCCTGCGCACCCCGCCCACCTTCACCAAAACCCTGGTTGGCCAGAAGAAGGGCAACGGACGCTTGTTTGACCACAACAACGTCCATCAGGTGACCAAGATGAACGGCGAGTATCAACTCGGCTCCAAACTGACCGTCCCGGACATCGGCAATATCTTCAACTTTTGCTATCTGCCTCAAAAAGACGGTTACAAGATTGTGGCCGTAGACTTCCGCGACAACCTTCGGGTCTACAACGAATCTGCCAACTTCCAGTCTTCCACAGACGGCTCCTACGCCGCCACCGGCCTGGGCCTGGAAAAAAACGAGGCCATGCTCGGCATGGACCAACAAAAGGACCGCGGCGGCTACACTGCCAAGTTCTTTTACGTTCCAGCCCGCCTCGTTCCCTCGGACATGGATGAAGACGGCAACGCCGAACTCCTGGTCAACCGCGCCGTCTCCGTATCCGCCCAGTTCTTCCAACGCTACCGGAACTTTCCCCAGGGCTCGCTCCAGGCGTTGGCCTGGGATGGCATCGGCATGAACCTCGTCTGGAAGACCCGAATCATCAAAGGCTCGGTCATTGACTACGGGTTAGAGGACGTCGACGGCGACGGCGGGCAGGAACTCTACGCCTGCGTCATCACCCACCCCGGCGCCACAGGGCTCCAGAAGAAACGGAGTCTGATGTTGAGCTACGACTTGGACAAAAATGGCAACACACCCCAAGCGGCCCAGGACAGCGCAAACTAAGCCGACTCCCTAGGGTCAAAAAAATTATACTTTTTGCCAAAATTTGACCCATTTTGTCTTGACGGGGGCCCACGGCTTCCCCTAAGACGATAACTGATTTTGGAAGTGGCACGGGATTTTTTGAACGCAAAAGGAGGAAAACATGAAACGCATTGCATTGCTCGCCTTGGTCGCGGTTTTCGTACTGGGCATGGCTGGCAGCGCCTCCGCCCTGCACCTGCAGCAGGGTGAAGCCGGCGAAGCCGGTGGTGGCACCGCCTACATGAACATTTACGGCCACGTGGCCAACTACGCTTACTGGGAAAACAACACTGACTTTAACGACAACGAATATGATTCTGCCGATTTCTTTGGAGAAACCGACTGGTACCTCGGCTTTGAAATTGCTCAAAGCGAAAACCTGAAAGCCTTCATCCAACTCTACCAAGAACAAGACTGGGGTGTTGGACCAGGTGAAGCCGGCGAAGATAGCACCGAAAATTTGAAAATTGAACACGCCTACTTGGATTTCATGGTCCCGAATACGGACATTCGTGTAAAAGGCGGTGATTTTGGTTTTCAACTCCCTGGAGCCGGTGGGGACAACGTGTTTGATGACACCGCCAATGGCATCCAGGTTTCCATGCCGTTTAATGACATGGTTGGACTGACCGCCGGTTACGCCATGTTGGATCAGCAAGGATCTGCCTGGAACGCGACTGATGCTGGCGATGACAATGAATTCACCGCGCAAACAAGTGCTGTGTACGCAGTATTGCCCATCACCATGGATGGCGTTGCCTTCAATCCGTATTTCATGTTCGCTGAGTCTGACATTGGCGAAGAATCTGGCAGTTTAGTGCCGTTCTATGACGAAGACGGAAGCCCTTTTGGGGAAATTGATGATCACACCGCCTATTGGTATGGTTTTAACGGCCAAGTGACCATGTTTGATCCTATCACCATTGGTGCGGATTTCATTTATGGAACATCCAGTGTTGAAACTAAAGATAATTTCACTGTAGAAGGTGAAGATGCTGAAGACGCCGCCGAACGTGCTGGCTGGTTCACTCAAATCACTGCTGACTACAAAATGGACATGTTTACTCCTGGAGTAGTGTTCTTCTACGGAAGCGGCGATGATGATGATCCGAGCGATGGTAGTGAAATGTTGCCCACCGTTGTGTCTAACTATAAGCCGTTTAACGCTGTAGACGACTTTGGTAACGGCTATGTTACTAACGCCGATGGAGACACACAGGCTGAAGTTGGTGCCGGCCTTTGGGCTTTGGCTTTTCAACTGAAAGACATCTCTTTTATCGAGAAACTTTCTCACGATCTGACCATTGGTTATGTTGCAGGCACCTCCGACAAAGAAGCTGCTGACTTCTATGGTGACAGTTTCATGACCGAAGAAGACTCCATGTGGACCGTTGAATTCGATAACTCCTACCAGGTTTACGAAAATCTGTCCGCTGGCCTGTTCTTTGCCTACACCAAGGCCGACTACGACGAAGATCTTGGTGACCGTGGCGATGACTTCGCTGACGATGCCTACACCACAATGGAAGCCAGCTTGAGCTATAGCTTCTAGCACCGCTTCGCTTGCCTGATGCCACTTCCAGCCGGGGCCCATTTGGGCCCCGGCTTTTTTTATCGGTATTTCCGGGCTCCACTCCCGAGAACTCCCCATTCCCAATTGACACCCCGCCCTGCTCCGGCCTAGACAGGAATAAGAATCGTTCACTGTCACGCCAACCAAGGAGCGCCCCATGTCCGCTCGTTCACTGTTCCGTTTGCTCGCCCTGTGCAGTTCCCTGTTTCTTCTGACCGCGTGCGCCACAACCGGTCCGCAGTCCTCCGCGCAACACGAGTGCGAGGGCGCCTTTGCACCTCACTACGCCGACTCCGTGTTCGCCATCGGCCAAGACTGCCAGCTCAGCGGCGAACTGGTTCCGGCCAGCGGGGAATTGGTCGCCGGCGCCAACACCGCCGACCTCATCTTTCATAACCGCCAGGACGCCGATGTTCCCGGTCTGAGCCTGGAATTCGCCTGGGCCAAAAATGGTACGCGCCAAGCACTGAACCCCGATGTCCAGGAAGTCATGAGCGGGCTCTATCTCATCCGCAACCTCCAGCTACCGGAACTCCAGGGCCAACTCATCGTCAAGGCCAGCAAAAGCGGTGTTGCGGATACCCTTGTTTTCGATCTAGCCGCTGGGATGCAGCAGGGACAGATGGATCAGATGGCTCACGACCACGGGGACCACGGCCACGGCATGCAGGACATGACCCCGCCGGAGACATTTCCGACGACCGTCCAGAGTGAAGACGGCGCCTTCACGGTCTCCTACTCCCCTGTGCCCGGCCGCGTGCTGATGAACCAGATCCACTCCTGGGAAATCACAGTCCGGGATCAAAACGGCGATCCGGTCCGCGCCGTTGTCACCGCCGACGGGGATATGCCCCAACACGGCCACGGCCTGCCCACCCGCCCCGAGGTTTCGACCACAGAGCAAACCGGCGTTTACCTTGTCGAAGGGCTGAAATTCCACATGCCCGGCTGGTGGCGGGTGATCCTGACCATCCGGACAATGGAAACCCACGACAGAGCGATATTTGATTTTATGTTGCCGTAGCAGGCCATTGAAAATCTCCCAATGGCTGCGTTGCTGCAATACGTTCAAACTCTTACGTACATATACGTGCGCTGCGACTTTGGCGGATTGAGGGATCGAGGGATTGAAGAATAGGGTCTTGACTGTGACCGTGTCTGTGACTGGAAATCCAGAACAGCCCTGACGGTGCCGAATCCGAAGTCCAAATCGCTATCGGGATCGGGATCGGTATCGATTCTTGAAATCCTGAGCTTTGTCTTCCCGTCGGCTTCGGCTCCGCCGGAGCCGACCTACGTACTGCTGAGTTTGTAGGCCTCTTTCTTGTGTTTTCCTTAACACTTAAAACCTAAAACTTAAAACGTCCTCATCCCCGTAGGTCGGCTGAAAGCGCAGCGTCAGCCGACGTAAGCCTTGGGTGAGCCACGAAACCTCTACAAAGCAGGAAAGCCCTGAGGGTGCTTGATCGAAATCGCTATCGGGATCGCTATCGAAATCGATTCTTGAAATCCTGAGCTTTGTCTCCTTGTCGGCTTCGGCTCCGCCGGAGCCGACCTACGTACTGGGAAAGCAGGTTTTAAGTGCTAGGTTTTAAGTGTTAAGGAAGACTGAGGAATTGAAGAATGGGACCGCGACTGTGACCGGAAATACAGGGAAGCTTTGAGGGGTGCCGAATCCAAATCGATATCGGGATCGGGATCGAAATCGACTCTTGAAATCCTGAACTTTGTCTCCTTGTCGGCTTCGGCTCCGCCGGAGCCGACCTACGTACCGCTGAGTTTGTAGGCCTCTTTCTTGTGTTTTCCTTAACACTTAAAACCTAAAACTTAAAACGTCCTCATCCCCGTAGGTCGGCTGAAAGCGCAGCGTCAGCCGACGTAAGCCTTGGGTGAGACACAAGACCTCTACAAAGCAGGAAAGCCCTGAGGGTGCTTGATCGAAATCGCTCTTTCCACTCCCTGTCGGCTTCGGCTCTGCCGGAGCCGACCTACGTACTGGGAAAGCAGGTTTTAAGTGTGAGGTTTTAAGTTGTTAGGAAAACTGGAAAAGATCGAATCTCGATATGGAGAGGACGTACTGTTTTTCCTTCTTCAATTCTTCAATACCTCAATTCCTCGATTCCTCAATCCCAAAATTCTTCAATTCCTCAATTCCCCTAACAACTTACAACCCCAAACATCCATTTCGGCACCAGCAAAAGGACTCCCCATGCGCTTCAATGTCGTACTGACCACCACCATCTGCCTCGCCCTGCTTCTCCCCTCGCTTGGTTCGGGCGCTGAGGACATCCAATGGACGGACCAGGAGAAGCGTCTTATCGCCAGCATGCAATTGGACAAGCTGCCGCCCCTGCCGGACGATCCGTCGAATGATGTGGACACGGACCCGGCTGCGGCGCGCTTTGGGGAAAAGGTCTTTCACGATGCCCGGTTCAGTGCCAACGACAAGATTTCCTGCGCCACCTGCCACCCGGAAGACAAATCCTTCCAGGACGGGCGTCCAGTGGCCGTCGGCGTGGGCCGCGTGACGCGGCGGACCATGCCGCTTATCGCTGTGGCCTATAACGACTGGTTTTTCTGGGACGGACGCAAGGACACCCTCTGGAGCCAGACGCTGGCCCCGATCGAAAACCCCCGGGAACACGGTATCAGCCGGACCGGTTGTGTGGAGTTGATCCGGTCCCAATACCGCGACGAGTACGAGGCGGTTTTCGGGCCGCTCCCCAAGCTGCCCGCCAACCTCCCGTCCATCGCCATGCCCGTGGAATTCGATCAGGACGCCCTCGAGGCGTGGCGGGAGCTTGATCCGGCGGTGCGGGACACAATCAACACCATTTTCGCCAACACCGGCAAGGCACTGGCCGCCTATGTCCGCGTTATCCTGCCCAGCGAAGCGCCGTTTGACCGCTTCGCCGCCGACTTGGCAGCCGGCAACGAGAATCAGGCCGATGGCCATCTGTCACAAAAACAGCAAGCCGGGCTGAAGCTCTTTATCGGCGATGCGGGCTGCTTCGGCTGCCACTTCGGTCCCCGGCTGACCAACGACGGCTTCCACGACACCGGCGTCAACGAGGCCTTCGGTCCGGAATTCGATGCCGGACGGGCCAAAGGCATTACCCAGGTCCAGCACGACATGTTCAACTGCATGGGGGACTATTCCGACGCCGAGCCCAAGGAGTGTTCGGCGCTGCGATTCATGGACACGGATCAGGACAAATACCGCCAGGCCTTCAAGACCCCGACACTGCGCAACGTGGCTGTCCGCCCGCCGTACATGCACGCCGGGCAGATCGAGACCCTGGAAGAAGTCATCGACTTCTACGCCAAGGAAAGCGAGACCAATCCTGAACTGACCCACGCCGATCTGACAGAAGAGAAAAAAGACGCGCTGATCGCCTTTATGGAGTCGCTGACCAGCGATGTCACGCCGAGGATGGACGAAGTTTTGAACTCTCAATAAAAACGGGAGCTTCCAGACCGTGGGATAGGGGTATTGGATTGGAAAATTGAGGGATCTTGGAATTGAAGAATGGGGTCGTGACTGTGGCCGTGTCTGTCACCGGAAATACAGGGAAGCTTTGAGGGGTGCCGAATCCGAATCCAAATCGCTATCGGGATCGGGATCGATCTTTCCCATTCCTGTCGGCTTCGGCTCCGCCGGAGCCGCCCTACGTACTGCTGAGTTTGTAGGCCTTTTTCTTGTGTTTCCCTTAACACTTAAAACCTAATACTTAAAACGTCCTCATCCCCGTAGGTCGGCTGAAAGCGCAGCGTCAGCCGACGTAAGCGTTGGTTGCGACACGAGACCTCTACAAAGCAGAAAAACCCTGACGGTGCCGAATCCAAATCGCTATCGGGATCGGGATCGAAATCGATTCTTGAACTTCCTGTCGGCTTCGGCTGGCGCCGGAGCCGACCTACGTACTGCTGAGTTTGTAGGCCTTTTTCTTGTGTTTTCCTTAACACTTAAAACTTAAAACGTCCTCATCCCCGTAGGTCGGCTGAAAGCGCAGCGTCAGCCGACGTAAGCGTTGGTTGCGACACGAGACCTCTACAAAGCAGAAAAACCCTGACGGTGCCGATCGAAATCGCTATCGGGATCGGGATCGAAATCGATTCTTGAACTCCCTGTCGGCTTCGGCTGGCGCCGGAGCCGATCGACGTACCGGCCACGCCTATGGAACTTTCCGCTTTCTCCCAGGAAGCTCTACACCCCCCCCGCGATCAGCTTTGTCTGAAAAACTTCCCGGGGGCTGCCGGCAATCACCGTCAGGCCGATCGTAATACGCACAAAGGGCCAACTACACATCAAGTTGCAAAGCGTCCCAGATTTCCTGAAATACCTCTGTGGCTCCGGTGACATACATATCGGCATGTTTCGAAGACTTCAGCATCAACCGTTGCCTTTTCTTGTGCAACTTCTGAAAAACGGTGCCGACATTCTCCAACTCGGATGAATCACGGAGGACAGCCTGGGCCACAAAAAATGCCTGTCGGTAATCCTTGCTCTTCTTTCCCTGATCCCGACGCCGGTCAGCAACGATGAGCTTATGGATCAAAAAAGCTCCCATAGATGGGATTGTGATCTTGCCCAGATCTCGAATCGTTGCTGTGCGAGGATTTTCCAGCAGGATATTCAGAAACGGAAGTGCCTGGGGGGCAATATCCAACTCTTTGATATACGGGTCACTCTCTTTTCTGCCGTCGCCGTGCCGTGGCTTTAAAAATTCTACTTTCAAATCGCTTGAGATATATGAAATAGTTCCATCTTTTCTGTTAAACTCTTCTTCGAACCCCATATTCTTGAGCTGAGCCCCTATCGCAGTGGCATTTCCCTTGTAGGGAATAGGAATGGCAAAATCGACATCAATTGTGCGTTCCGGAAAATATTCGACCTGGAAAAAATTCTGGTAGACTTTAAAACACCAAGACCCAACAAGTTGTAATCCTTCATCCCAGAGGCCCTCATCATCCATCATTTGAAAGAGGTCTTTGAGCTGCTGGCTGAAATTCTCCTTATTCATATTGGCAACTCCTAATCGTCTTAAAGCATGGCGTGACTTTTTGAGTTCCTCAATAGTCAATTTTATCTTATGCAGTTTTTTTTCAACTCGATTTGAGGGTAGTGATCCCTCAGGGCCAAGATACGTCTCGACTTTCGTCCCCTGAAAATTTCTTCTAAGATATACATAGACGTGCCCTCCCAAAGTGCGTCTTTTTATGGAGCCTCTGCCATTTATGAGCACTCTCGCGACAAGAGAGGTCTTCCTTGCACGGTAATAGGCAATGTTCTCGTCCAAAATATTGTCGATACTAAGATTCATGAGCCCCTCCTTGAGGTTCCGCTTTACACCCCTCAAATACAAAAATCAACTTTTGGGGTGTAACCCGGAGAGCAAAACCTGTGGGCCGTGCAGTCCATTGTGACTGTAAAGGTTTTAAGGCTCTGACGGTGCCGAATCCAAAGTCGGGATCGAAATCGATTCTTGAACTTCCTGTCGGCTTCGGCTGGCGCCGGAGCCGATCGACGTACTTGGAAGCAGGTTTTAAGTGTTAAGTTTTAAGTGTTAAGGAAGATTGAGAAATTGAAGAATAGGACCGTGACTGTGACCGTGTCTGTGACCGGAAATACAGGGAAGCTTTGAGGGGTGCCAAATCCGAATCCAAATCGCTATCGGGATCGAAATCGATTCTTGAACTCCCCGTCGGCTTCGGCTCCGCCGGAGCCGACCTACGTACTGCTGAGTTTGTAGGCCTCTTTCTTGTGTTTTCCTTAACACTTAAAACCTAAAACTTAAAACATCCTCATCCCCGTAGGTCGGCTGAAAGCGCAGCGTCAGCCGACGTAAGCCTTGGGTGAGGCACAAGACCTCTACAAAGCAGGAAAACCCTGACGGTGCCGAATCCAAATCGAAATCGCTATCGGGATCGGGATCGCTATCGTTATCGATTCTTGAACTTCCTGTCGGCTTCGGCTCCGCCGGAGCCGACCTACGTGCTTGGAAGCAGGTTTTAAGTGTTAAGTTTTAAGTACTAAGAAAAACTGGAAAAGACCGCCTCCCGATCTTGATTTCGATCTCGGTCTGGAGTAGCCATGCTGTTTTTCGTATCCTCTCTTTCCTCTCTTCAATTCTTCAATCACTGAATTCTTCAATCCCTCAATCCCTCAATCCCTTCATCCCTGGATTTCACAATGTCCCCCGCCTGTGCTAGAGCCTCCCCATGCGCATCTATCTTGTCGGCGGCAGCGTCCGCGACGCATTTCTCGGCCGGCCACGCCAAGATCGGGACTACGTTGTTCTGCAGACCACCGAGGACGAATTCAAGCGGTGCTTCCCCCGGGCCAAGCGGGTTGGCCGGGACAGTCCGGTCTTTTTGCTCGACGGTGACGAATACACCGTGTCCTCGGCCGCGGACATCACGGCGGACCTGGAAACCCGCGATCTGACGGTCAACGCCCTCGCCCGTGATGTTGCGACGGGAACACTGTATGCCCATCCCCAAGCCGAGACGGATCTGCAGAGGCGAGTACTCAGACCCGTGTGTGCCGCCAATTTTCGAGCCGATCCCCTTCGCGTCTACCGCGCGGCCCGTTTCGCGGCCTGCTGGCCCGAGTGGCGGGTCCATTCCGATTTGTTGGCTGTGATGCACGAGGTGGGGCAGGCGGGGCTTTTGTCCCAACCTGCCGCCGAGCGGGTCGGCGGGGAAGTCCGGCGGGCCCTGCAAGGCGTGCGCCCGGGCCGTTTTCTCAGCTTGATCGTTCAGACCGGCTGCCTGGGAGCGTGGTTTGCTGAATGGCAGGGAGCCGAGGCCATTCCAGCCGGGCCACCCGCCTACCATTCCGGATCTGTCCTGGCCCATACCTGCCGTGTTGTGGACGAGTTGGCCGGCTCGGAAACAGCGGCCTGGATGGGGTGGTGCCACGACATGGGCAAGGCCGGGACCCCTGCTAAACTCTGGCCGCACCACTACCGCCATGAACACCGGGGCGAGGCTATGGCCTGGCAGCAGGGGCAACGGTTGCGGCTGCCCAAACGGTTGATCCGTGCTGGCGGGATAGCCGCACGGTGGCATATGCTTGCCGGACGGTACGACGCACTGCGGGCTGGGACCCAGTTGGACCTGGTGTTGCGGCTCCACCGCGCTGGCTTGGTCGAGCCCTTTTGCGAGCTGGCCCGGGCGGATGGATCACCGGGGCTCTTGCCGCGCATGGAGGCGGATCTGACGCGGGTGTTGGCCGTGTCCCTGCCAGCAAACAAGCGAGGCCAGGGCCCGGCCTCCGGGGAGTACCTGCGCCAATTGCAGATCCGGGCATTACGAGGGGGATGATTGCGGTTTGGAAGATGGAGCGAGGTTTTAAGCTCCAAGAAAAAATTGAATAATTAAGGGATTGAGAATTTGAAGAAGGAAAAGAGACCGAGTGGGAAACTGTACAGCTTTCCCCTGAACGGGGTCGTACCTGTTGTCGGCTGACGCTTCGCTTTCAGCCGACCTACGTGACTGCTGCGGATGTCGTATTTTCGATAGCGGAGCTGATTACTGACCCTGTGGGTCCATTTTGAATGATGGTTTTGTTGATGCCGAGGTGGCGACAATACCCGCATACTCGGCGATACGTAGGTCGGCTCCGGCGCAGCCGAAGCCGACATCTTAATAAAGGAATAATCATGCGGTATCGACGTGCCTATGCTCCAGGAGGCACTTTTTTCTTTACTCTTGTGACCAAAAATCGATATCCATTTTTCAACGATTCGAAAAATGTGGAGATTCTTGGTCAAGAGATTCGAAATATTTGTACTGACAGACCGTTTAGAATGGACGCTATTGTCATCTTACCCGATCATATCCATTGTCTGTGGACATTACCCAAAGGCGACTCCGACTATTCAACGAGATGGAGATTGATCAAAAGAGCTGTGACCCAAAAAATAAATTCCGTGAATACTGCAAATTTTCCAATTTCCGTTTGGCAATCTCGCTATTGGGAGCATCAGATTCGTGATGCATTTGATTTGCGTTCTCATGTCGAATACATTCATTATAATCCTGTAAAGCATGGATGGGTCAAATCTGTACGGTACTGGCCATATTCGAGTTTTCATAAGTATGTGCAATGTGGTGAATACGATCGAGAATGGGGTACCAACGGGATAAGGTTCGAAGATGATATCGGAAAGGAATGATTGGGCCAGATTTTTTGTCGGTTGTGAAGATGATCTGTTGTGCTCGTGATCCCGATTTGAATAGCAAGTTTTCACTCGGGGCCCATGCGCAACTTCTGCCGGTCGACCTCCGCCCCTGTTCGCCTTCAGATTCAGAGATATATTCCCAACAAAGGAGTCGCTCCATGAATTTTTGCCGGTTCGGACGCATGTGGTGCCGAATAATCGCTGTTCTTGTGGTTGTCATGTTCTGGAGCGGTTTGGTCGCCGCTGTCGCCGATGATCATCGTGTCGCTGAGGTCCGCTGGATCCCGGACGGGGACACGGTCATTCTTGAAGACGATACCACCATTCGCCTGCAAGGCATCGACACCCCCGAGACCAGGCATGACGACCAACCGGAGCAGTATTTTGCCCAGGAAGCGCGAAAGGCGCTCCAGATGTATGTCGAGCAAGGGATGCGTTTTGTCCCCTCCCAGGAAGGCAAGGACCGTTATGGACGAGTCCTGGCGCGTGGCTTTCTGAGCGACGGACGCCTGGTCAACGAAGTGCTGGTTCGCGACGGTCTGGCCTTTTTCTATCCCCATCCGCATCAGGATCCCAAATTCCAGGACCGCCTCCTGCGGGCCCAACAGGAAGCCATGCGTGCCGGGCGCGGCTTTTGGCCGCGCATCCTCGATATGCCGGAGGCTGACGAGCCGTATTTGGGCAACACCCGAAGTTTTCGTTTCCACCGTCTGGAATGTCCGTTCGGGCTAAAAACAGCGCAGGGAAACCGACGCCATTTCGGCTCGCTCTATGATGCGTTTGACGCCGGATTCGCGCCATGTCGGCGGTGTACGGTATGGCCGGAGAAGTAAAAAAGACGGGGAGGGAGCCGGGAGGCTGTGGCCGGAAGGGTGGCAGGCGCTGGCCTGGCTTTGAAAAAGTTTTAAGTGTCAAGTTTTAGATGGTAAGGATGATTGAGGAATTGAAGAATTTTGGAATCGAGGGATTGAAGAGGAAAAAGGCAATAGACGAAAAATAGCACGGCCTCTCCAAGTCGGGATCGGGATCGAAATCGGGATCGGATGTGTTGATTTTTACAGCTTCCTCTTCTGTTTCCATTATTCCGGCTTGCCTCTCCGGACCGCCAGGCGCCGGACTGGCTCTTGCCGAAGCCGACAGGGATTTCAAAAATCGATTTCGATTCGAAACCCTCAGAGCTTCCCTGTATTTCCAGTCACAGATACCGTCACTGCGGGGAGCCTTTACGCCTTCAGTTGGTATCCGTAGCTCGCTTATAGTGCTTTCCAGCGCCAGCACAAAAACAAAGCCCGAGGCTAAAAGGCCCAGGGCTTTGCCGGGAGATATGAACTACCAATTAGAGAAAGACCCGATAATCAATGTTCAGCACTTCAGCTAAACGTTTGGCCCGTTCCTTACCGATTTCTTTTTTCCCGTTTTCCATGCTCGAAATATGACTTTGAGGGATGCCGGTCTTTTCAGCAAGTTCCACCTGAGTCAAGCCCTCCTTGTTTCGTGCCCCACGTAGGGCGATGCTATATTTGGGCTCACCCTCAAGCTCGGGAAAGAGTTCTTGCCAAGAGATACAATCGCTAGTGTCCACATAGCCATGCTTCTTGATATCCCGGAGTACGGCATCTTTTTTCCATTTTGGACCTGTGATGCGGATATCCACAGTCTCAGTAGGGGGCTTTTTCGTGGGTTCCTGCATATGTCACCTCGATGAGATTGATATCTCCTTCAATTTCTTCCCATATAGCCATATAGGTAGGCTGCCCACCTTTAATATGGCAGTGGTGCCTGTTGTAGCCAAGTTTTGAATAATTGGGCCAGTTGCCTCTGACCGGGCCAGCTTCTTCCATTTCCCATATTAAGGTGAGAAGGTTTTCCTTGGCTACCCTCGGAAATTCACGTGCTTTTTTGCGAACCTTCTTTTTGATTTGAACCTTCCAGCCCATACGAGGGGACTATACCCTCTTATGGTATATTGTCAATACCCTCTTTAATGCCTCAACCAACGCTTGCGTCGGCTGACGCCCTGCTTTCAACCGACCTACGGGGATGAGGACGCTTTAAGTCTCAAGGATGATTGAGGAATTGAAGAATTTTGGAATCGAAGGATTGAAGAGGAAAAAGGCAATAGACGAAAAACAGCACGACCTCTCCAAGTCGGGATCGAAATCGGGATCGGATGTGCTGATTTTTACAGCTTCCTCTTCTGTTTCCATTATTCCGGCTTGCCTCTCCGGACCGCCAGGCGCCGGCCTGGCTCTTGCCGAAGCCGACAGGGATTTCAAGAATCGATTTCGATACCGATCCCGATAGCGATTTGGATTTGGAAAACCTCAAGGCTTTTTTGCTTTGTAGAGGTCTCGTGCCTTAATCAACGCTTACGTCGGCTGACGCTCCGCTTTCAGCCGACCTACGTGGTTGGACCGTCCCCGGTAAGGTTGTCAGACAAAGCTAATCGCGGGGCTGCTGCTCAGCAACTGCCTGCTCAACCACAGCTGTTGTCAAACCCATTCTTCAATTCCTGAATTCTTCAATTCCTAGATCCCTAGATCCCCCAATTCCCCAATTCCCCAATTCTTCAATTTTCCTAAACCATAACACGAATAAAGGCAGCCCCGAAGGACTGCCTTTATTCGTTACCCATCGCCGCCCGTTCCGGGTGGCGCATTGTAGCGCTAGGATTCGTAATAGGAACGCAGGCTCTGGCTGCGCACGGGGTGGCGCAGTTTCCGCAGCGCCTTGGCCTCGATCTGCCGGATACGTTCCCGAGTGACGTTGAACAGCTTGCCCACTTCTTCCAGCGTGTGATCGGATTTCTCGCCGATGCCGAACCGTTTGCGCAGGACCTGTTCCTCGCGCGGCGTGAGTTCGGAAAGCACTGTGGAGATCTGCTCGGCCAGCTTGGAATTGACCGCCTCTTCCGCCGGGGCCACGGCTTTCTTGTCCTCGATAAAATCGCCCAGACTGGAATCCTCCTCGTCGCCGATGGGCGTTTCGAGAGAGATGGGCTCCTTGGCGATCTTGAGGACCTTCTTGACCTTCTCCACCGGATAGTCCATGCGCTCGGCGATTTCCTCGGGCTGAGGATCACGCCCCAGTTCCTGGACCAGATAGCGCGAGGTCCGGATGAGCTTGTTGATAGTCTCGATCATGTGCACCGGAATACGGATGGTCCGCGCCTGGTCGGCAATGGCCCGGGTGATGGCCTGCCGGATCCACCACGTGGCGTAGGTCGAAAACTTGTAGCCGCGCTGGTACTCGAATTTGTCCACGGCTTTCATCAGGCCGATATTGCCTTCCTGGATGAGATCCAGGAATTGCAGACCGCGGTTGGTGTATTTCTTGGCGATGGAAACCACCAGACGGAGGTTGGAGCGGATAAGCTCCTGCTTGGCCCGCAGGGCGTCGTAATTGCCGCGGTTGATGCGCCACAGGATCTCTTCAAGGTCGGTCACGGAATGGCAGCACTTCTCTTCCAGGCGCTGCAAAATCTCCATCTTCCCGGCCAGCATCTCCTTGAAAGAAAAGAGCTCTTCCACGGTCATGCCCAGATTGTCCGCAGCGATAACCGGATTGAGCTCGCGCCGGTCGAGTTCGGCGAAGATCTCTTCGATCTCGCCCCGGGTCTTGCCCACAGACAGGACATAGGCGGAAAGGTCGCGCCGGCAGTTGTGCATCTGGCGCACGTAATCGTGCAGGGTCTCGATAACCCGGTCGATGAGCGTTTTTTCCAGCTTGATATCCCGCAGGATCTGCACGACTTCGTGTTTGTAGTCGATGATCTTGTTCTGGACGCCGCGCACCCGCTTGTCCAGCGTCGCGCACTCATCAAGCTTGTAATAGATATTGACGCGTTTCTTATAGAGCTTGCGCAGCTCTTCAAGCAGGTAAATGACCCGCTCGCGCTGGTTCATCTCATCTTCGGACGGGTCGTCTTCCTCGATGGTCTTGACCACATCCTTGAGTTTGATGGTCCCTTTCTGGAGGTCGTCGCCGACCCCGACCAGTTCTTCCACGGCCACAGGGACTTCGATCAAGGCGTAGAGAACCTCCAATTCTCCGTCCTCGATCTTCTTGGCGATCTCGACCTCGCCTTCGCGGTCCAAGAGGGGCACAATCCCCATCTCGCGCAGATACATGCGCACGGGATCGGAACTGCGTGTGGTTTCAACCTCTTCGGTTTCCGTGATCTCGAGTTCTTCTTCCTCCTCGGAATCTCCCCCGGAGTCACCGGCCACCATGCCCAGATTTTTGCCTGTCTGGGCGTCCACGATGGCGATGTCCAACTGGTCGAAGATGGTGATAATCTCTTCGATCTGCTCCGGTTGGTTCACCTCGTTGGGCAGGGCTTTGTTTAGCTCATCAAAGGTCAAAAACCCCTTCTTTTTGCCCTCGGCGATGAGCGTTTTAATCTGCTGGACATCCTTGATGTTACTCATTGAGCCCCCCTAGCATGTCGGTATATGCTTGCAGAAGACGGTCCATTTCTTCCGCATCTCCAGCTTCCTGCGCCTTTTTGAGTGCCGTACGCATCTCATGCAGCTTCTCATCCTGGCGCGTCCTGTGTAAAAATTGTTCGATCCCCTCCCAGACGAGACGTTCACGCTCCGCCGGGATAGGATCCAGTTCAGATTGGATATAAAATCGCTTTTCCCCTTCGTCCAGGTGTAAAAGCAATTCTTCTCGCGAAAAGGCCTGAATTTTCCGCCACAGTTGCCGGCCGCGCTCCGTGGCCAGGGCGTGGTCCAGCCCCAGGACGTCGAGCCGCTTGGTGTAGGCCGGAAAAGAAATCGCAAAATGGAGGAGTTCCCGGTCCCTTTGCCCGGGAGAGGTGCGTTCCAATCGCTGGCCGCGTTGCTGCGCGCCACCGCTGGTCTTCGCTTCCCGATTGCCGTCCACGGCGCGCCGCAGTTCGGTCTCGGACAACTCCAGGCCCGCGGCCACACGGGGCAGGAAATAGGCCTGCCAGGTGCTGTCGTGCAGGCCGTTCAAAAACTCGGTCGCCCAACGCAGAATCTCCCTGGCCACGCCGCTTTCGCGCAGCACCCGCAGACAAAACGACAACCCTTCCTCTGCCTCGCGGACATACCGCTGAAAACCGGCCGCGCCCTGGCCCTGGAGCAGACTGTCCACGTCCTCGCCATCGGGGAGACTGACCACCCGGCATTGGACCCCTTGCCGCAGAAGCATTTCCGCGCTGCGGGACGCGGCCTGACGTCCGGCCCGGTCGCCGTCGTAGACCAGGGTCACCCGGCGGGCCAAACCGGCCAAGCGCCGGACCTGCTCTTCGGTCAGGGCCGTGCCCAGCACGCCGCAGGCATTGGTGAAGCCATAGCGGACCAGGGCGATGACATCGGCATACCCTTCGGTCAGCAGGACCTCTTTGGACTGGGTCACGGCCTGCCGGGCCTGGTACAGGCCGTAGAGATGCGCCCCTTTCTTGTAGATGGGCGAATCACTGCTGTTGAGATATTTCGGCTCACCCTCGCCGATGACCCGGCCCCCGAAGGCAATGACCTTGCCGCCCAGATCGTGAATGGGGAAGGTCACCCGTCCCCGGAACCGGTCATAGATCCGGCCCTTTTTATTCTGGGACAGCAGCCCAGCGGTAACCCCTTTTTGCGGACTGTAGCCGCTTTGCTGGAGGTGGCCGCACAGGGCTTGCCACTGCTCCGGCGCATAGCCGAGCCCGAAATAGTCCTGCATGGTTTCGTCCACCCCCCGGGCTTCGAGGTATTCCCGGGCCTGCCGGGCCTCGGCGGATTCCAACTGGCGCTGGAAAAAACTCTGGGCCAGGGAGTGCATTTCCAGACAGGCCCGGCGCTCCTGCTGGCGCTGGGCGGCCTGGGGGTCGGGGCGGTCATTGAGGGTCACCCCGGCTTCCCGGGCAAGTTCCTCAAGGGCCTGGCGGAACTCCAGGCCGTTGATCATGCAGTAAAAATCAAACAGGTCCCCGCTGGCCTGGCAGCCGAAGCAATAAAAGAAGCCTTTCTCCGGATGGACGCTCAGGGAGGGCTTGGTTTCCTGGTGGAAGGGGCAGACTCCGGCCCAGCGGTCTCCCACTTGGCGCAGATCCACATAACGACGGACAATGTCGACGATATTCAAGCGGGCCTTGATCGCCTCGATAGTGTCGCCGCTGCGTCTGGCCATGGGGATCTTCCTGCTACGCTACTTGACTCGGTTAGGGATTGAAGAATTGTGAATTGCGGGATGCAAAAATTCGGGGGTTGAAAAATTAGGGAAAGAACAGGCCTCAAAACGACAACAGGACCGGGAAAATCAGTATGAGGTTGACGTCGGCAACGCCGAAGCTGACGTGGAGTGCAACGAGTGATCCCATTTTCGATGTCGGTTGCATTTGAGGGAAGGATCAAAGCCAACGCTTCCGTCGGCTGACGCTCCGCTTTCAGCCGACCTACGGGGATGAGGACGTTTTAAGTTTTAGGTTTTAAGTGTTAAGGAAAACACAAGAAAGAGACCTACAAACTCAGCAGCACGTAGGTCGGCTCCAGCGCAGCTGAAGCCGACAGGGATTTCAAGAATCGATTTCGATACCGATCCCGATAGCGATTTCGATTCGAATGCCTCAGGGTTTCCCTGTATTTCCAGTCACACACACCGTCACTGTCACGATCCCCTTCTTCAATCCCCCAATTCTTCAATCCCTCAATCACCCAATTCCACCTGCGTCACTCCGTCGCCGCCCTGCTCGGGGCGGCCGAGTTCGAAATGGACAACACCGGGCGCCCGTCTGAGCATGTCCTGCACCTCGCGGCGCAGCACCCCCTCGCCCTTGCCGTGGACGATTTCCAGATGGCGCCGGCCTTCGAGGCGCGCGCGATCCAGAAACCGCTCGACTTCGTTGCGGGCCTCTTCAGCCCGCATGCCCCGCACATCGAGGCGCAAAGGCAGGCCGGACTCTTCGGTCTGAACGAATTGGACCGAGGAAGACGGCGACTTCGTGCCCTCGCCTGCAACGCGCTGGACCTCAGCAAGTGAAGCCCATAACGACACGCCGCCGAGATCGAGCTTGATCCGCTTTTTGCGGCTGTCGACCTCCTCGACGGCGCCCTTCTTCCCCCAGGACACATAGATCAACCGATGCCCCGGCTCGATCTCCTCCAGAGTCAGCGGCTGGGACTGCGCCTCGGCTTCGGCCTGGGCTTCGATCTGGTGCCGCATCCGAGCCAATTCTTCCTGGGCCTTTTTCCGGCTTTTCTTGCCGGCCTTCCACTCCCGGACAATCTCCTGGGAGGCGGCCTTGAGATCTTTGAGCAGGGCACGGCTTTCCCGTTCAAACCGGTCCTGTAGCCGTTGACGCTCGCGTTCGAGCTGCGCCTTTTGACCCTCGAGTTCGTCCAGGGTCTCCTGGCGCCGGGCCGCCAAGCGGTTGAGCCGCTCCAAAAGGCGGTCGGTCTCGTCGCTTTCCAGAAGCAGGTATTCCTTGGCCCGATCCAAAATCTGTTGCGGCAGCCCCTGGTCTTCGGCCACATCCAGGGCCTGACTCGCTCCGACCTGGTCGTAGGCCAGACGGTACAGCGGACGACGGGAATCGGGATCAAAGAGAACCGACGCGGCCCGGACTCCCTCTGTGCCCATAGCATAGGCCTTCAAGGCCGGGAAGTGGGTCGCGGCACCGATCCAGGCCCCGGCGGACAGCAATCCGTCGAGGACTGCCTGGGCCAGGGCGGCGCCCTGACTCGGGTCGGTCCCGGCGCCGAATTCGTCGAGAATGACCAGGCTCGAGGGACCCATCTGGGGCCAGGCGCGTTGAAAATGGCCGATCTGTGCGGTGAAGGTGCTCAAATGGTCTTCCAGACTCTGCTCGTCACCGAGAACGGCAAATATGGTCTCCCACAACGGCAGGGTGCTGTCGGCCGCCACAGGGACCGGCAGGCCGGCGTGGGCCATGAGTGCCACCAGGCCCAGGGTCTTCAAGCAGACGGTCTTGCCGCCCGCGTTCCCCCCGCTGATGACCAGGGCGCGCTGGCCTTCATGCAGGGCGATGTCCACCGGCTGCACCGTTTCAGCGCCCAGGGCGAGCAAAGGGTGACGCGCCTCGCTCAAACGCAGGGCAGCGCCGGGGTCGGGTACCAGTGGGGCCCCGTCCATCGCCTGGGCCAAGCGGACCTTGGCGGCCAGGACATCGGTCTGCACCAGCCAGTCGTACAGCGCCTCCACCTCGTCGCGTTCCTGATGCAATAGCCCGGTCAGATACCGCAGGACTTCGCGTTCTTCCTCACGTTCCTGCTGCTTGAGTTCCTGGAGGGCGTTATTGAGATCGACCAGGAAAAAGGGTTCCAGATAGCAGGTGTCCCCGCTTTGGGAGTAGTCGTGGACAATACCAGGGATACGGCCCTTGAAATTGGCTTTCAGGGCCAGCACATAGCGGTCCGAGGAGACGGTAAAATACTCGTCCTGGAGATAGGCCGACAGGGCCTCATCGTGCAGGGAATCCTGGACTTTTTTTGTGCACTGCTGCTGGATGCGCCGCAATTCGACCCGCACGGCCAACAGACCGGGGGAACTCTCGTCGGTCAGCCGTCCGTCGGGTCCCAGACACCGCTTGAGCGCGGAAGTAAGCTTCTCCGGCCAGGGGCACCGGGCGCGCCAGGCGTGCAGCGCCACAGCCCTCTCGTCACTGATGGTCTCGATGGCTTCGGTGACGGCGACAGCACGCTGAAGAACCTGGGCCACGCCCCACAATCCATCGGCATCGAGAAAGCGGTCTTCCTGCTGTACATACTCGAAAACACCTTGCAGTCCGGGAAACGGCAGGACGGCATTCAGCCATTGCCCGGCCCATTCCAGCCCCTCGGCGACCAGAGCGTGCCGGTGGTGCAAGGCATTGCGATCCGCCATCGGGGCCAGATCGCGGCAAGCCGCTTGCCCGGCTTCGGACTGGGCCCGCGAAGCAAGGTGTTCCAAAAGTTGGGGAAATTCCAATAAACGTAGCGTACGGGATTCCATTGGCGAGTCGATCCGTTCGTTGTGTCCGTATCGGGCACGGCGCACGCCGAGACGGGTGGGAAAGGGTGGCCGTGGAGCGCAAGCCTTCGTGGGGAAGCCGCTGGGGCGAGGCGCTTCGACGATTCCCAGTCCCAGTCCAAGGCCTGGGCGGGTCACAGTGCCCATATACCGGGATTCGTTTTTGGGCCGCAGCAGCCGGGTGTCCCTACTGGCACAAGCACGGCAAAAAGTTCACCTTTGGGCGTTCAGGCATATGCACCCTTGGGAATGGAAAAGCGCTTTCATAAGGAAAGCTGGCCCTTGAACGTTTTTGCCGCCGCCCCTGGGGAGTTGTGTCCGGGCTGCGCGATACAGCCTCTCAACAGCCAGAGAGACCAGGTGGCGAGAGCATGTCCCACGGCTCTCGGGGCAGAGCCCATCCGGGGAGCCAGGGAACGTAGCCGGGCTCATCTCCCCGGCAAAGGAAAAATACAACAACACCACTATCCAGGATGCCTCCCGGACTGAGCCCGGCGGCACCCTGGATGTCGTGTTGGGCGGTGCCGACACAAGGCCGGCACCTTACAGCCAATTGAAATGGTTCTAGAGGAGACGCATTTTGCGCATCTTCTTCAGCAAGCGCTTGCGCGCAGCAGCTTCTTTCTTCTTGCGCTGAATACTCGGCTTTTCATAGTGTTGCCGCTTTTTCAGCTCGGAAAGAATGCCGGCCTTCTCCACCTGCTTCTTGAATTTGCGCAGGGAAGCCTCAAAGTTATCGTGATCTCCGATAATTACTCCGGGCACAGTGCCTCACCCCCTCATCATAAATTTTGGACTTCTTGCCTGGACAAGAAACATTTCATAATAGCCATGGAAAGCCATTTTGACAAGCAAAAAAGGGACCCCGCCTCGATTCAGACGGAGTCCCTCAAATAGCTCATATTCCCGGAACGTTAGTGGTGCTTGTCCGCAAACGTCTGGGCCAGGGAGCGCAGTACAACAAACCCGACGCCCGCACCGATCACGAGCAATACTCCATACAGGACGCCAAAAAAGATCGCGTGGTCAGGAAGCCACCAGGGCAAATCCTGAGGAAGCATACTTTGTACAGTTTCACCTGGGATCATAGATAGCTCCGCTGCTTATTTGACGGCATCCTTGAGAAGTTTTCCGGGACGGAACTTGACGACTTTGCTGGCGGGGATGGTGATCTCCTGCCCGGTCTGAGGATTACGGCCTTTGCGGGCCTTGCGTTCCTCGACGGAAAAGGTGCCGAAACCGGTCATGGTCAGCTTGCCTTCCTTTACCAGGGTGTCTTCGACGGATTCGAGAAACCCATTCACAGCACGTTCAGCGTCAGCTTTGGTCAAACCGGATTTCTCAGCGACTTTCCCAATAAGATCTGCCTTTGTCATTCCTTTCCTCCTCTTGCGTTTCGCTTGGCTTGTGGCTTCCCGGTTGCCCGGACCGGCCGCAAACAAAAATGGCCGATATTTTCTGCTAGGCAACGAGGTCGTTTTGGCTTTGGCCAGCTTCCTTTGCTGCCTATAGCAAACACTGCCGTCTGTCCAGGGGTGAAATGCCCTGAAACTCGCGCCCAAAGCGCCTGAACACTTGTTTGAAGGGAAATCCGGCTCACGTCAACCCCTGAACCCGCCATTTTCCGGTCTTTTCTGGGGTTCGGCCCTTTTAGGGGCCCCTTTCGGGGTATCCGCCAGCGGTTTCGGAGCGCCTCCGACCAAGCCCGTCACAGCGGGGTTTGCCACGCCAGGTTGATTTGGGGGACGTTTTACGTTTCAGTCTCCCTGTCGGCTTCAGCTTCGCTGGAGCCGACCTACGGACTTGAAAAGCAGGTTTGAAGTGTTACGTGTTAGGTATGAAGTTGCTAGGAAGATTATCGAATTGAAATGTTGAGAAATTGAGGAAAGGGGATCGCGACAGTGACCGTGTCTGTGACGGAAAAGGCATAAAAGCCTTGAGAGCGCTGAATCGAAATCGCTATCGGGATCGGGGTCGATTCGTGAAATCCCTGTCGGCTTCAGCTTCGCCGGAGCCGACCTACGAAACGCCTTTTTTCTTTTCAATCCCTCGATTCCAGAATTCTTCAATTCCTCAATAATATAAATTACTTAAAACCTCACACTTAAAACTTAACACTTAGACCTAAATCTTCCCCCCAACCAATCGCGCCAGCTCCAGAAACGCCTCAGGCGACAAGGCTTCGGGCCGGACCCGGCGGTCGAGTCCCTGGGCCTCCAGCCAAGCCTCCAATTCCGGACTCCAGACCGATTTTAAAATGGAACCGAGCTGCTTGCGACGTTTCTGGAAACACACCCGCAAGACCTGTCCCAGCGCCTCTTGTTGGGCTTGGCTCAGGGACCGCCCCGCGGGGTCCAGGCTGACCACCGCCGAATCCACTTTCGGGCGGGGGCGAAAAACATTGCCGCCCAGGGTGCGTTCGTAATGGACCCCGGCGAAGGTCTGCACCCACACCGACAGGGCGCCGTAAGCCCGCGATCCCGGAGCAGCGCACAACCGTTGGGCGACCTCTTTTTGCACCGTGAACACCATCCGCCGCGCGGCCGGAGTTCGGGCAACGAGGTCCCAAATAATCGGCGAGGCGACATTGTACGGCAGATTGCCGATCACACGCCAATCGCCACGTATCCCTTCCCAGGCGAATTGCATGGCGTCACCAACGATGACGCGGAGTTGGGGGTGCCGATCGGCCAAATATCGCGCCAAAACGCGGTCTTTTTCCAGGACGCTCACCTCCAGACCCTGGCCGAGCATCTCTTCAGTCAAAGCGCCGCGCCCGGGACCGATCTCGAAGACCCGGTCGCCGGGGGAGGCGCGCAGGGCGCCAATGATGGCCCGAATCGTATTGGGGTCGACCAGAAAGTTTTGCCCCAGGCTCCGTTTGGCCCGGGGCAGATCGTCTGCGTTGGGGGGCTGGTCCCCTGTGGAGGGCGCGGTACTCAAAACACCTCCTCTGAGGCCAGATAATGCAGGGACTGAACCGAAAGCGGTCCGCCGGATTTGGGGTCCTGCTCCGTGGCGTGCAGAAACGAGTCGACCCACCAGTGGATATCCGCGCCGGCGACTTGATTGCGCAGGGCGCGCATACGATGGCGCCGCTCTTCCCGAGGCATATAGTAGCCCTGTCGGATGGCCCGGGCCATGCCCTCCACGTCATACGGGTTGACCAGGATCGCGTGCTCGAAAAACTGGGCGGCCGTACCGGCGAATTCGCTGAGGATCAAGACGCCGTCCTCGCGGTAGTTGCAGGCGCAATACTCCTTGGCCACCAGGTTCATTCCGTCGCGAAGCGGGGTGACCAGGGCCATATCCGCAAAGCGATAAAACGAGATGAGTTCTTCCCTGGGCAGGCTGCGGTACAGGTAGTGGATGGGGATCCAGCCGGGCGTGGTGAATTGACCGTTGATTTCGCCGACCAGGCGCTCGATCTCGACCTTGAGCTTCTTGTATTCGGGCACATGCTCCCGGCTGGGGACCACGACCTGAACCAGTGAGATCTTGCCCTGCAGATCCGGGTAATGGAGCAGGGCCTGGCGCAGGGCTTCAAGCCGGGCCGGGATGCCTTTGGTGTAGTCCAGTCGGTCGATGCCGAGAAGGATCTGCCGGTTGGCGTGGAGACGGTTCAGGCTTGCCGTGCGTTGGGAAACCTCCCGTGAGGAGGCCTGCTTTTCAAAGGCGTTGAAATCTATGCTGATCGGAAAAGCGCCCACCTTGGTCGACAACGGGCCGCAGGAAACGCGCTGGAAATTGCGTCCCCCTTCGGTCTCCACGTCGGAGCACAGGCTGCGCATGACGTGGACAAAATTGCTGACATCGCGCTGGGTCTGCATGCCGACGAGGTCAAAGGACAACAAGTCGCGCACCAATTCCCGCCGCCACGGGAGTTTCATGAAGGTATCCGGAGCCGGGAACGGGATATGGAGAAAGAAGCCGCACTGCCGCTTTCCGCCGCTTTCCCGCAACTTCCGGGCCACGGACATGAGATGGTAGTCGTGGACCCAGATGTAGTCGTCGTCCCGGGCGACACTCTGGATGCGCTCCGCAAAGCGGCTGTTGACCGTCTCGTATGTCCGCCAGAAATCGGGCTGGAAATTGCAGTGGGTGTGGAAATCATGAAACAGGGGCCAGAGCACGGCGTTGGAAAATCCTTCGTAATAGCCCTGGACGTCGCTGGCGCTGAGCGGGACCGGGACCAGATCATACCCCTGCTCCCGGGAGAAGCGGTCCAACGGCGCCGAGACATCGGCCTCGACATCCGTCCCGGGCCAGCCGACCCAGATGCCGCCCCGCTTGCCCAGAACCGGGGCCAAGGCCGTGACCAGACCGCCGCTGCCGGGATTGACTTCCCAATGGTCGTCCATCCATTTCAGGGCAATGGGAAGGCGGTTCGAGACAACGATGAGACGTTGCTGGTCTGAGTAGCTCATAGATCCTCCATCTCTGCCTGCAAAAACCGTAACGTGCAGCCACGCTCCAGCTTTTTGTACTCTCGGAAACGGGAATCACTCCCTGATCTCAGCCCTTCGGCAGTTTCAAATAGTCTCATCGTCGCCGTGCCGGGCTGCCTGGAGCCAGCGGCGTAAGAACTGGAGCAATTCTTCCGGGGGAACGAGCCACAACGAAGCCAGGGTCGGTCGCCACTGCTTTCGCACCAGAACCGAAAGGCCGCACTCTCCCAGGGCAGCGAAACCATCCTCATCGGTCCGGTCGTCCCCGAGATAGGCCGCCGCACTCGTTGCCGCAGGGACCTCCGCCACAAGTGTTTTTACGGCGTGGGCCTTACTCAAATGCGCAGCGCGGAGTTCCAGGCCGCCGTCAAACGGGTGCAGGGCGAGCGCAAAGGTCTGGCTCAGCTTTTGCCAATTTTCATGTAGCATGTTCGCGGTTGTTCGCAAACCCGCCTCCTGCGCCCCCCGCCAATGCAAGGCCACGCAGCCGGGTTTATACTCCAGGTTCGTCCCAGCTCCCGCCTCATCCGCCAGAGCGGCGGCCTGACGCAGGCCATCGCGCTGGGTGTCGCTGAGCGAGACCGGCGTCAACGTCCCATCCGGAGCGAGGTGTTCGCCCCCGTGACAGCCCCAGATCTCCGGGGGGGGATCGAGACCAAGCAATCTGGCGACCACAGAACTTTCCCGTCCCGAGACAAGTACCACCCGGGTCCGCCCCGCCTGTTGCAACGCCCGGAGCAGCTCCGGGACTTCGGGATACGGAAAGGCCCGATCCCGCTCCGGAGTAAACGGGGCCAGGGTCCCGTCATAGTCCAGCAACAGCAACCGCTGGTCAGCCTTGGCGACGCGTCGCCAGAAAGAAGGCCCCTGGCCCCAGTTGCCCCATGTATGTATATCGCGTTCTCGGGTGTCGGACATGACAGATGCTCTGCAGTAATAGAATTGAAAGATCTAGGAATTGAGGGGTTAAGAGATTAGAAAATTGAAGAATTGAAGGATTGAAAGCCTCGAACAGGAAGAAAACTTCGCAACATATAATACGTACCTTAAAATACCCGATTCCTTTTTTAAAGAATCAGACAAAAAGAACTCCTACTGCACACAAAAGACTTTACATCAATAGCTTACACCAGGCACTGCTTTCAAGTTCAAACTCTATAGCCACCGGCCTTTGAACTGATAATCATTGCCCAAGCCCACTCCTTTTCAGCCCTTCCATCTTCCACTTCTTTAATTCTTTAATCGTTCACTTCTTGAATTCCTCAATCCCCCAATTCCCCAATCCCTCAATCCCTCAATCCTTCAATTCCTCAATTCCCCAATCCCCCAATCCCCCAATCCATCAATTCTTCTCAAGCACATCGAAACGATCGAAACGCATCACAAACGTCGCCCGGCCTTGGGTCGAGGAGCGCAGATCCGTGGAAAATCCGAACAGCGACCGCAGGGGGCTGTAGGCCTGAACCACCTTCTGTCCACCGCGGTCGAACATGTTCTCGATTTTGCCTCCCTTGCTGCCGAAAAGGGCCACAACATCGCCGACAAAATCTTCGGGGACAAAGACCTCGACCCACATGATCGGCTCCATGAGCTTCGCATTGGCGGCTTCCAGGGCCTGTTTGACCGCGCTGACCGCGGCCATGTGACAGCCGGCCTCAGACCCGTTCGGACCGTGCTGCATTCCGGTGACCTGCACCCGGACGCCGTGCACTGGATACCCAAGCACCACCCCGCTTTGCAGGGCGTCCTCAACCCCTTTGGCGGCCGCATCAAGCCACTTTTCCGGCAGGCCGTCGCTGTTGAGGGTAAAGACAATATCGTTGTCGCTTTGCCGGGTCCGGCGCGGTTCCACACGGACCTCCACCTGGCCGAAATGGGGCTTTTCACCCAACTCGCGGTCAAAAACCCCCGTGGCCGCAGCTGGCTGGCCGATTGTTTCCTGATAGACCACCTGCGGTTTACCGGCCCGCAATTCGACATGGTATTCTCGGCGCAACCGCTCCAGGACAACCTCCAGGTGCAACTCGCCCATCCCCGAGAGAATAATCTGTTCCGTGTCCTCCTCACGCTGTAAAAACAGGGTCGGATCTTCCTGGAGCAGTTTGTCGAGGGCTTCCAGCAGCTTTTCCTCATCCTTTGTCGTCCGGGCCTCCAAAGCCAGGGAGAGCACTGGGCGGTAGGCGCTGATCTGTTCCAGCACCAGCGGATCGCTCCGTCGGCAGAGCGTGTCCCCGGTGCGGGTCTGGCGCATTCCGGCCAGTGCCACGATTTCTCCGGCCCGGGCCTGGGACAGCTTGTCCTTGTGCCCGGCATGGAGGGTGAACAGCCGTGCTGCGCGCTCTTCGATGTGCTGGGTCGCATTGTACAAGGTCTCACCGGGCTCGATAGCCCCGGAATACAACCGCGCCAGAACAAGTTTACGGCCGGTTTCCATCGTTACCTTAAAAACCAGGGCCGAGAGTGGGCTCTCCGCAGCGACAGGAAAACTTTTAGGATGCTGCGTTTCCGGGTCCAGCCCCTGGGCCGGGGGCACGTCCAGCGGACTGGGCAGATAATCCCGGATGCCGTCCAGCACCGGCTGCACCCCGATATATTTCAGGGCCGACCCCAGATAGACGGGTACCGCCTTTTGCGAGAGCGTCAACGACCGCAGAGCCCGCTTCACAGCTTCCGTGTCCACCGGCTGGCCTTCGACGTAGGCCTCAAAGACCGCTTCGTCCTCTTCGGCAGCCGCCTCCACCAGGGCCTCCCACCAAGCGCGGGCCCGTTCTTCCTGTTCGGCGGTCAACGGCTTATGCGCAAAGGTCTCCCCCTTGCTCTCGATGTCGAATTCCAGAAATTCCCAGCGCATCAGATCGATAATTCCCTGAAATTCGCGGCCTTGCCCCTCGGGCAATTGCAGGGCCAAAGGACGGGCCCCGAGGCGTTCGCGCATGGCCTCCAAGACCGCCTCGAAATCGGCGCCAAGGCGATCCATCTTGTTCACAAAGGCCAGTTTGGGCACCCGGTAGCGCTCCGACTGGTGCCAAACGGTTTCGCTCTGGGGTTCCACCCCACCCACGGCGCAAAAGACGCCGATAGCTCCGTCCAACACCCGCAGACTCCGCTCGACCTCGATGGTGAAATCCACATGCCCGGGGGTGTCGATGATATTGATCTGCTTATCCTGCCACTGACAGGAGGTGAACGCCGAAGTAATGGTGATGCCCCGCTCCTGTTCTTCGGGCATGTAGTCCATGGTGGCCGTTCCCTCGTGGACCTCTCCCATGCGGTGGATCCGCTTGGTATAGTAAAGAATCCGTTCCGTCAGGGTCGTCTTGCCGGCGTCGATATGGGCAATGATCCCGATATTGCGCACTCTGTGGAGATATTTTTCCGCCGCTTTGCTCATATGCCCTCTCCTGTCGCCTGCGTATCGGCCCACGCCAGACTCCTGTGGCCCAGGCTTGCCAGCTCGAGTTCCGGATCGCACCAACAATATTCAAATCCCGGTGTCAGTACCAGACGTCCCGGCGCCATGGCCGATCGCATCCGGTCCTCGGGGACGAAGACCCCGTCATAGGACCGGGCGCAAAACATTTCCCAGGATCCTTCAAGGGGCGTTGCCCAGGACAGATCATCCACCGGCCGACCCCAGACATCAAGGGACAAGCCGGCATACATCCAACTGAGCGCCTCTGTATTCCAGGAGGCTTGCTCCCTATTCCACAGGCCGAGCCGCTTCGGATCCGGGTGATCAACACCCCGGCACCCGGGCGACACGCTCTGGATTGTCTGTGCCGCCACTCGCCCCTGCTCACCGACGCTGACCACTGTTCCGGGCCCAGCAGGGAGTGTCTCCTGGATCGCAAATGAGGCCGGCACTCCGGCCACGTATTCGATGCCGGCAAGTTCCAACGCGGCCAACAGGGAAGCCGGCCAGTCCGCATCCGTATGGCGGATGACGACCACTTCTGGACAGCCGGTCATGATCAGGGGCACAACTGCGCTGAGGAGCACAGCCGGGGACTGCACAGAAGCGTCCAGGCAAACCACCCCCCATTGCGGAGGCTGCCACGAAACGCAGGTCATGAATCCTTCGGCGTGCCTTCGTTCCCTGTACCCTGCGTCACAAGGCCCACGGCCATACCAGGAATAGAGTCTGGCGATCTGGGTCTTGAGCCAGGAACGGCGGACATCGCCAACCGCTTCATACGCCTGCCCGAAAAGCGTGTCTGGAACCAGGTACGGCTCTAGTACTGTGCCCCACTGCATACCATGTCCTTTCTCGTTTGTCCCAGCGCACCACGCACGTGGTGCGCTACCTGTATTCCCGAGCCTAATTTTTGCCGAACAGATCGAGCCTCAAGCACAAAACTGTATTCCACGCCCTTTTCCAGGCCGAGGCAAAATTCCGGAATCGGAGCCCCAAGCACACCCCAATCCGGTTCCGGGATTTTGCCACCGGTCTGGAAAGTTCCTGCGCCCGTGAGCAATCGGAGCTTTCGCTACGCGCAACGCCGAACGATCGAGCCCCCAACCCCAAACCACACCTCGCGCCTTTTTCCAGGCCGAGGCAAAATTCCGGAATCGGAGCCCCAAGCACACCCCAATCCGGTTCAGCCTAGTTCAATACAGCCCGGTCACGGGATATAAAAAAGCGGCACGAGGCCGCTTTTTTATATCCCATAGAGATATCGCCGGAATCCGACAACTCAATGCCGCCAGAAATCCGAAATGTCTGCAGGTAAGAAGAGAAGATGGTACCGAAGAATCACTCCGTGTGTCCGCCTGGGAAAGGTCACCCGCTGTGTCACCTCGCACCAGTGGTGACGAGCTGTTAGAGCCAATCGAACCACTGCTTCCAGCTGCCCTGCTCCTCTTCCCGCTTGGTCTGCGAGCGATGCTGCTGGTAGCGCAAATAGGCGATCTCCTGTCGATCCCGGGCGTAGTCCTGGATTTTCGGCAGTTCGGCAAATTCCTCAGCGACATAGGCGTAGCGTTTCCAGGCTGCTCCAAAATCCTCTCGGCGCCAATAAAAATCCGCCACGAACAATTCGTGCTCGGCCTGGTAACGGCGGCATTGAGTGATATAGTCACCCGCCTTCTCGGCATACGGGGTTTCAGGAAATCCCTGCTGAACACGGCGAAAATACTGCAATGCCTCTTCCATATTGGTCTGCGGCCGGTCGATGGAATCAAATTGCTTGAAATTCGCCAAGCCTATCTGGAACAGAACATGGGGAATGGCCTTGTGCCGTGGATGTAAGGACTCGAACTCCTTATAAGTGTCCACTGCGGCCTTGTATTGTTCGTCCAGAAAATAGGCGTCGCCCAGGGCGAGTTCCGCGTCGGGTGTATAGGGACTAAACGGGTAGCGTTCCTTGAGTTTGGTAAAATACTCAATCGCCGCGTCGTAATCCTTCTCAGCCATAGCCGCCCGGCCGGCTTCAGCCAATTCCTGGGCTGTGTCTTCCGGAGGCTTCAAGAAGAAGTAATCCACCGTGCCACAACCCATGCTGCCCCAGAGAAACAGGAGCAGCAAAGCGGTCAGCAACGTCTTTTTATTGCCCATTGTTCATTTCTTCCACGTAAAGGCCGGCAGCGTGGGCGGCGGTAGCCCCATCGCCAACAGCGGTTGAAACCTGGCGGCATAATTTGGAACGCACGTCCCCGGCCGCAAAGACGCCGGGCACGTTGGTCCGCATCTCGGCATCGGTAACGACGAATCCCGCCTGATCGCAGGTGATATTTTCCGAGACATATCCGGACAAAGGCTGGGTGCCGACAAAGATGAACACCCCTTGGACGTCCAGATCGCGGGTTTGTTCGGTCTTGACGTTCTGGACCCGTAACCCATGGATCTCGTCGCTGCCCAGCAGTTCTGTGGGCACCGTGTCGAGCAGGATCTCCACATTCGGAGCCTGCCGCACCCGGTCCTGATTGAACTGGCAACCCCGGAAATCGCAGCGCCTGTGGATCAGATAGACCTTTTGGGCCAGCTTGGAGAGATACAAGGCGTCTTCGAGGGCAGTATTCCCGCCGCCGATACAGGCCACGGTCTGGTCTTTGAAGAACTGCCCGTCGCACAGTGCGCAATAGGAGACACCCCGGCCGGTCATTTCCTCTTCGCGGGGCAGGCCCAGACGCTTATATTCAGCTCCGGAACAGAGGATAAGCGTTTTGGACTGGATGGTGTCGTCTCGAAAACGGATCGTGTGCACGCCGTCTCCGTTCGTCTCCAGTCCGGTCACCTCCTCAGTGTAGCTGTCATAGGAGAACCGTTCCAAATGCTTGGCGAAGAGATCGGCCAATTCGTAGCCTTTGATTCCCTCCGGAAAACCAGGATAGTTGTCGATTTGCTCGGTGCGCAACACCTGGCCGCCGGGAGCCATGGCTTCCACCCAGGCGCATTGCAGCCCGGCCCGCATGAGGTACAACAGTGCCGTCATGCCGGCCGGGCCACCACCGATCACAGTGGCATCATATATTTGCATTCCTACAGGGCCTTTTCGCTCAGAAGATCCTTGATGCTGGCCTTGGAAACCGCACCGGTCAATTGTTCCACAACTTCACCATTTTTGAACAGAATCAACGTCGGGATAGCCCGGATTCCGTACTTGTTCGGCGAAGTCGGATTTTCGTCCACGTTCATCTTCATGATCTTCACGCGACCGGTGTATTCTTTGGCCAACTCCTCGATAACCGGAGCGATTGCGCGGCAGGGACCGCACCACGGGGCCCAAAAATCCACCAGGACCGGCAGATCGCACTGGAGCACTTCACTTTCAAAATTGGCATCAGTCACTTGATTGGCCATGGGTATCTCCTTTTCGCTCTTTGCCCACAATGGGCTTTCTCGCATTAACTCGAACACCAAATACACCTGTCAGCTAAGCAATGCATTCAAATTAGGGTCGTTATGCGGCCCTGTCAACTCGCTTCGGCGTTCGGGAATCGACAATAATCCCAAGGCAGTTGCCGCCCCCGCGGGACCGCTTCGAGATCGAGATCATGCCCCAGTCCGGCCTCAGCGAACAAGGCTCCGGTATAGGCCACCATCGCCGCATTATCCGTACACAAGGACAGCGACGGCAAGACAAGTTCAACACCCATCTCCTGGGCCAGGGAAGCCATCTCCCGTCGCACTGCGCTGTTGGCCGCCACCCCTCCGGCCACGATCAGTTGCCGGGCCTGAGGGCCCCGCTCCAGGGCCCGCTTGGCCTTGATGCACAGGGCGCGGGCCACGGCGTGGTTGAACGAAGCACACAGCCGGCTCAGCTCGGGCCGCTGCCGCCCGATTTCGGTCACCTCGTCCACGTCGGGCATAGCGGGCAGCCGCAGGTCCGGGTGGCGCTGGATGTGCTGGGCCGCCGCCGTCTTCAACCCGCTGAAACTGAAATCCAGATTGCGGTTGTCCACGTAGGGGATGGGCAAAAGTTCCGGATCCGGGACACCAAGCGCTCCCAACTCATCGATGTGCTTGCCGCCGGGATACGGAAGATTAAGGAGTTTCGCCAGCTTGTCAAAGGCTTCACCCGCCGCGTCATCCAGGGTCGAGCCGAGCATCGTGGCCTCTGTCGGGCTGTTGAGGGCATACAATTGCGAATGCCCGCCCGAAACAAGCACCCCGAGACTGGGGAAACACAACTCCCGCTCCAGTCCCGGGGCCAGGAGGTGTCCCAGCAGATGGTTGACCCCAATCAGCCGCGCCCCAGTCGCCAGGGCCAGCCCTTTGGCAAAGCCGAGACCGACCAGCAGACTGCCCAAAAGTCCGGGGCCGCGAGCCACGGCCACAACGTCGAAATCCTCCGGGGCCAGGCCGGTGCGCTGCAACAAGGACTGCCATAACGGGTCCAGGACCCGGAGGTGTTCCCGGGAGGCCAGTTCCGGAACCACCCCCCCGAAAACCGAGTGCATCGCCCCTTGCGTGGCCAGTTCCTGGGCGATCAGCTGCCCCTCCTCAACCACGGCCAGGCCGGTTTCGTCGCAAGAGGTCTCAATGCCCAGAACGCGCATCACGTCCCTTGGTCCAAAATCTGTTGGGCCAGGACCACATTGCGTTTGGAGCCGATAAAAAGCGGCACCCGGTCGTGGAGTTCTTCGGGCTCGATATCCAGGATCCGGCGCACCCCATCGGTGGCCATGCCGCCGGCCTGTTCAACGACCATCGCCAGCGGCGCCGCTTCGCACAGCAGACGCAACTTGCCCTTGGGCTTTTTGGGGTTGCGATAATCCTTGGGGTATAAAAACATGCCACCGTAAAAAAGCGTCCGGTGGAAATCAGCGACCAACGACCCGATATAGCGCAGGCTCGCCCCGCCGAAGGCATTGTCCGGGTCCTTCAATGCCGTAACCACTGCCCGGGTCTGTTCGTCCCAATGCGGCCAGTAGGCCTCGTTGACGGAATAGACCTTCCCCATCCGCGGGATCTCGATATCCGGATGGCTGAGCAGAAATTCGCCGACGCTCGGGTCCAGAGTAAAGCCGTGCACGCCGCGTCCGGTGGTGTAGACCAGCATAGTCGAGGAGCCGTACAGGAAATAGCCGGCGGCCACCTGTTCGGTGCCCCGCTGCAACACATCTTCGACACAGGGATCACCACCGCCTGAGCGCCGCCGGTAGATGGAAAAAATCGTCCCGATGCTCACGTTGACGTCGATGTTGGAGGAGCCGTCGAGGGGGTCAAAGACCAGGATATAGTCACCGATGGCGAATTGACTCGGGATGGGGATCACATCGGCGTTTTCCTCGGAAACCATAGCGCAGAGGATACCCGCGCGCTCCATGCGGTGGATGAGCACCTTGTTGGCAAACTCGTCGAGCCTTTGGACCTGCTCGCCCTGGACGTTGACATCCCCTGTCGCCCCCAGGGCGTTGACCAGTCCGGCCTTGTTCACTTCCCTGGAGATGATTTTGGCGGCCAAAATGAGTTCATTGAGCAGGCGGGTGAACCGCCCGGTGGCCATGGGGGACTCTTTTTGGTGCACAAGGAGATGTTCGGTAACGGTTACTTGTCGCATGAGGCCGTCTCCTCAGCTTGGGCAGTGGCTTGGTCTCGGGAGGTCACCGCATACAACACCGGGTCTGGACCGATATACCGGGCCGTCCACACGATCTCACGCCCGTTGTGCTCCAGTTCACCGGCCACATTGTCAGCCAATATCTCCTGCCACGACGGGGACAGGACCGCTTCCGGGGTCAGGGCTGGACCGGCCCAGAGCAATTCCTGGGGCGTAAAAAACAGCAATCGGGTCGACAACGGGCTCTGTCCGGCGAGACTACGCGGGTCAAAATGGGCCACGATAAGCCCTTGCCAGACGTTGTCTTTGAAAAACGGCTGCGTCAGACAGCACTCGGCCCCCAACGGATTGCGCTGGACCAGCAGCCGATTCTGCCGTTCCGCCCAATCGCCCTGGTCATTGCGCACGAAATCGGTAGTGATCTGTTTGATCGGCTGCTCGGGATAACGGTGCACGACCTCCCCTTGGCGATCGATGACCACGATGCCGTTGAGCCAGGAAAACCGGTCCATCTGGGAGGCGAGCCAATCGTCTGAGGGAAACGACTCCTGGGTTTCCATCTGCCGCAACACCTGGTGGAGTTGGGCGTCGACCGGGGTGAAGGCCTGGGCCAGTACCCGTTCACTCGGGGCACAGTCCGCCTCTTTGTCCAGATCGATCTCCGGATCGACATTGACATACGATTTATAGACGCCGTGAGTGGTTTCCACGGTCTTGTTCCACGTCGAGCAGCCGGCCATAAGGGCCAAAACCGCGACACTGAGACTGCAAAGAAGAATTGAACGCACCAAAGGGCCTCCCCCCACGCTTTTCATTGTAACCGGGATCTCAAGCACCCGGCTATTCCGGTTTTTCCTCGGGTTCCGAACCGCGGGCCTCCAGACGCTGGGCCAAGTGCTGCAGGGTGCTCAAAAGGTCCTGACTGTCCTGCTGTTCCTGGCTCTCCTGGCGTTGGCGACGGACTTCCTCCAACCGGCGGGTCAGTTCCTCACGCTCGCCAGGGTCTGATGTCCGCTGCAAAAGATCGCTATAAATGGCCTCGGCCTCAGCGCACTCCCCTTGTTGAGCCAGAATCGCGGCCATCGTCTTGGTCCGCACCGGGGCACGCTCCGAATCATAGGCTTCCTCGAATGGATCCGGCTCCTCCGCCGCTGGTGTCTCCTCAGGCCAGGAGACATCCGGCCATTCGGGATCCGCATCAGGGCCTGTCGCCTTCTGCGAGTCAGCGGGAGACTCCGAGGGCGCAGCCGGAGAATCCTCCTCGGCCGAAGGGGCCTCGACCACCGCTTCCTGCGCCCCGGCATTGTCCGCATTCTCCGGCGACGTTTGCTCCTGGGGCGACGGTGCAGGTCCAGCGGGCTCGGTCACGGCGTCCAGTCCGGCCCGGAGCACCGCTTCCAGGCTGCCTGCCTGTTTCTGGACGACGGCACCGGCCAGGGCAAGGGCGGTGGACGCGTTTTCCTCGCCGCAGGCTTGCGCCCATAACGGCCACAAACACGGCGTGCGCTCCAGGTTGTCCAGCACCGGCTCCAAGCTTCGGGCCGCCTCATCCTGACGGTCCTGCTCCCAGTACAATTGCGCTTGGAGCAGGCGGGCCGGAAAATGTTCAGGGTGATTCTGCAACCCGTCGGCCAACACGGTCAATGCCTTCTCCGGCTGGCCGGCGTCGCGATACAAAACCGCCAAAGAATAAAAAAGTTTGGAATGGGGTTCCAAAGCGAGGATTTCTTCATACCACGAAATCTTATTGTCCATGAGCATCCTCCCGGTCGGGCGCTTGCCTGGGAAATACATACAACACTTCGTCTGGATGGACGTACCGCCCTTCGGCGCGCAGGGTATAGGCGAGATAGCGGCTGTTTTCCTGCAAAAGGCGGATCTCCCGGCTCAAGCGCCGGTTTTCTTGCTGCACAGCGCTGATCCGGTTCTCGAGGGTCTGCTGTTTGTGCCGCATATCCCGGTAGTGGATGATGCCGTTGTCACCCGTCCACAGCGTGTAGGCCAAGGCCGCGTTCACTGCGAGGACCGCAATGACGCCGATTTTCCAACGCATCGGGGTCGCTTCCGCTCCGGTTCGAGTCGTCGCCTCCTTTGTCGCCATCACCGTCCTCTAACCGATTCATCCCCCGCCGTCTTCTTCGGCTCGAAACCTTCAGCTCGACCGAGGGTAACGCGACCGCCCCGGGGCGTGCGTATTGGCAAATACTGGCTTCGCAGCCCGCTCAACACCTTCGGGGCCAGCACAAAATACTCCAGGGCCGCAGCGCACCCAGCATCCATAAATGGGGTGTGGCCCATTATGCCGCTGTCTGTCACCGGGGGATGGCCGAGGCTCCGGTCAGTGGCAATGGGGACCCAAAGAGGGCCAGCTCCCCAGGATATCCTGCAATTCTTCCAGAAAAACTGTCGTCGCCTCTTCCACCCGCACCACTTCGTCTTCGTTGAGTTCCCGCCGCCGGACCCTGTGCATCAATTCCTTGAGTTCCCGGAAATCGGCCTGCAGTTCTTCATCGAGTTCGAGTTCCGCGAGTTGCGGCTCCAATTCCAGGATAGTCTGCAGACAAAATTGCAGACGGGCCTGGTAGATTTTCCTCATACCTTCGCCGCCTCCAGCTGTTTCTCCGCTGCCTTCCAAGGCTCAAGGCGCCGCAGGAAAGCTTCGTAGGCCTGAACCAGCAGGGTCGGGGCCTCGGCCGCCTCCTCCCGTTTCAGGCAGCAATCCACACCGCGGAAAAAGGCGTGTTGGGGATCAAAACTGGCCGTTTCGGGGGTTATCAGCACGCACAGGGTCTGCCGGCGGGTCACGCCCTGCACGCGGCCGAGTTCGTTGAGCAGCTCGGCAGATTCCGCTCCCTGTTCAATAACCACCGCCCGGTAGGCGGTATAGCGCAGTTTGAGCACCCCCTGCTCGGCGGAATCCGTGCGGCTCAGATACAAACCGTTTTCCTTGGCGAACATTTCCACCGCTTCGGCCCAGCGGCTGTCCTGAACAAAGGCAAAGAGCACCTCGGCGCCGGGCGGAAAATATTCGTCCTCAGCCGGCAATGGGGGCAGATCAGGTTCGGGCGCAGGGGAAAACTCGTCCTCTTGGGGCTGCTCCGTTCCACTCACCGGCTCGGACCGTTCGACCACCACCTTATTGCCACACGACGGACACGTAAACTTGAACCGTGGCGCCTGAGGCAATTTCTCGTCGGGAAGATTGATCTCCCGACCGCATTGTCCGCATTCAACCTGCATGGTCTCTCCCCAATGAGTGACAGTGGGAACGGCCCCAGGAACTCGCCTTGGGGCCGCAGAGGTATCAGGGGCCGTTCAACACGTTTTGCTCGTAATCCAGGTCCAGCTCGAGACCATCGATGTCCGTGACTCGCTCGCCCCGCTCTGATTTGATCCGGTCGATGAGTTTTTTCAGCCTCGATTTGTCCGAGGCGTGCAGCAAAGCGACATCCTCGGAAATGAGGCCCCGGCGGTAGAGATCTAGCAACGACTTCTCGAAGCTGAACATCCCCACCGCCTCACTGCTGCCGACCACGGAAGCAAAGGTGCGCTCCTCATCTTCCCCGTTGATGATCAGATCGCGGATACGCAGGCTGCGGCGCAGCACTTCGAAAGCCGCCACCCGGCCCCGCCCGTCCTGGCGGGGCATCAAACGCTGGGAGATGACGAATTTCAGACTCTCGGCCAGCCGTCCCCGGACCAGACGTTCCTCGCTGAGTTCAAACATACCGATCATACGATTGATGGTCTGCCCGGTGTCGCTGGTGTGCAGGGTCCCCAGGACCAGGTGGCCCGTCTCGGCCGCATCCATGGCAATGCCCACGGTCTCCCGGTCCCGTATTTCCCCGACCAGGATGACTTTGGGCGCCTGACGCAGCGCCGCCCGCAACCCGGAGGCAAAGGTCGCGAAGTCCACCCCGAGTTCCCGTTGATTGACGGTGCCGCGCTGGTGGGGATGGACATATTCCACCGGATCTTCAAGGGTCAGGATATGCCCCGGCATGGTGGCGTTGATCTCGTTGACCAGCGCTGCCAGAGAGGTTGTTTTTCCGGTGCCTGTGGCCCCGGTGACCAGCACCAGGCCGTATTTTTCCTGGGCGACTTCGTAAAAGATTTCCGGCAATCCCATTTCCTGGATGGTCGGGACGTCGTGGGGCAGCCTGCGCATGACCACGGCCAGATTGCCCTGCTGATGGAAAATATTGACCCTGAACCGCCCTTGGCCGCGGATGGCGTAGGCCAAATCGCAGGAGCCGGTGCGCACCAGATCGGTGTACAACCGCAGATTGTCCCCGATCATGCAGGTCGCGATCTCCTCGACCTGAAAGGGCAAAAGCGGACCCAGGCTGGGCCGCAAGGGGATATCCGTCAGCGAGCCGTAGACTTCGGCCTGCGGCGGCTTGCCCACGGTGAAGAGGATATCCGACGTGTCAGGGGCATAGGCGATGGCTTGGGAAATGATCGTGTCGAGTTGGGCCCTGAGCATGACTACACCTCGGTGAAATCTTCTGGTGACTCGGTCAAAAACGGCCTGAATTTGTCCTTGTTGACGGCCTTGTTGTAGGCCGCTGCCGGATCGATACGACCGAGTTTGAGCTGCTCCATAATGGCGTCGTCCAGGGATTGCATCCCGAATTTCCGCCCCGTCTCAATCACGGAATTGAGCTGAAAGATCTTGTTTTCCCGAATGAGGTTGCGCACCGCCGGGGTGGCGATCAGGACTTCCAGGGTCGCCACTCGGCCTTTGACATCGACACGCTTGAACAGATTCTGGGCCACGATGGCCCGCAGGGAGTCGGCCAGACTGGAACGGATCTGCCCCTGGTGCTCGCCGGGGAAGACCTCGATGATCCGGTCGACGGTCTTGGGCGCGGAAATGGTGTGCAAGGTCCCGAAAACAAGGTGGCCTGTTTCAGCGGCTTCCAGGGCCAGCTCGATGGTCTCCAGATCCCGCAATTCGCCGACCAGAATGATGTCCGGGTCTTCACGCAGAGCGCCCCGCAGGGCGGATTTGAAGCTGAGGGTATCCCGTCCGACTTCACGCTGGTTGATAAGGCAATTGATGGGCCGGTGGACAAATTCGATGGGGTCTTCGATGGTCAGGATGTGATCGCGGCGGTTGCGGTTGGCGTAGTCGATGATCGCGGCCAGGGTCGTCGACTTCCCGCTGCCGGTCGGCCCGGTGACCAGGACCAGTCCCTTGGGCAGTTCAGCGAGATTCTTCAACACCTGCGGCAACCCGAGGTCATCAATGCTCAAGATCTCCTGGGGGATTTCCCGGAAGACCGCCCCCACGCCCAGGCGCTGGCGGAAAAAATTGACCCGGTAGCGGGCGGTGTTCGGGACTTCATAGGCGAAGTCCACGTCCCCGGTTTCTTCAAATTCTTTGATCTTCGGCTCAGGAGTAATCTCGAAGAGCATCTTGCGCAGCTCTTCGTTTTCCAGGGTTTTGAATTTGATCCGCTGCAATTCGCCCTGAAGACGGATGATCGGCTGGGACCCGGTCGACAGGTGCAGATCCGACGCACCCAACTCGTTCATCATTTTGAAAAAAGCATCGATTTGAGCCATTTCACCTCCTCAAGGCTGCACACCAGCGGCATCACGAATGGGCGGGCATCAAGCGGCCCCGAGTTGCCCGGACTCCCGCATGCTCTTAAAAAAATTGCGCAGATAATTCGCTCCGGAAAAAACGGTCAATACGACCGCGGCCCACATGAGCCCCATGCCCAGCGGCTGGGGATCAAACCCCCACCAGGTATAGTGCAGCAACAGCGGGCAGAGGGCGACAATCTGGACGATGGTCTTCAATTTTCCGAAGCGGTCCGCAGCAATGACCGTCCCCTGTTCCACGGCAATGGCCCGCAGACCGGTAACCGTCAGTTCGCGGCAGATGACGACCACCGCCATCCAGGCCGGCAGCCAATGCAGCCAGGCCAACATGACCAGAACAGAGACAATGAGCAGTTTATCCGCCAGAGGATCCAGAAATTTGCCCATCGTGGTCACCAGATTGTAGCGGCGGGCGATCAACCCGTCGAACAAATCCGTCAACGAGGCCAGGACAAACAGGAGCATGGCCAGCACACAGACGCCTCGCCCTGGAAAATACAAAAGCACGACGAGAAATGGGACGGTCAGGATACGCAGTAGGGTCAGATTATTCGCGAGATTGAACATGGTCGTTTCCGGCTTTGAGTTCCTGGTAGCGGGACATCACTTTACGCACATACCGTTGGGTTTCCTTGTACGGGGGGATACCATCATAACGGCGCACCCGTTGCGGGCCGGCATTATATGCGGCCAGGGCCAGGGGGAGTTCGCTGAACTGGCCCAACAACCCCTTGAAATACCGTACCCCAGCTTCAATATTGGCCGCAGGTTCGAAAGGATCCATGAGCCCCAGATCCTGCTGCGTCTCGGGCATGATCTGCATCAATCCCTGTGCTCCGGCCGTGGACACGGCTTGAGGCCGATAATCGGATTCCGTTTCCAGCACAGCCTGAATGAGATGGTGGTCCACGTCGTGCAAGCGGCTGAATTTCCGGACCAGCCCCAGAATTTCGGTCCGGTCGGCGCCCGTTTTGGAGGCGAACAGGGAATAGAGCTTGAACTTGTTCGAGGAGGGGAGATCGGTGAAATGGGTCACGCCCTGTTCATCGCGATAGTAATATATGGACCCGCTGTGGGCCGGAAGGGGAGGCCCCCCCAGCAGGGCGGCACAACACACCGCAAGGATACAGCGCACAATCGAACGCATATCTGTCAGCTCCTCGAGGAGGCGTTCTCAGAATAATCCTTGTCTCTTAGTGCCAGGACTGCCTGAAGAAAGCAAGGCCAGGGCAGAGAAAAGCCGCCACCCCGGCCTTGCAGCCCTATTGGCCCTGCACAGAGACAGCTTCGAGGCTGTTCTGAGCTGCTTCGGCCACAGTGGCGGAGAGGCGTTGAAAGGCGCGCTTGCTCGGCAGGTCCTCGTCCATGAGCACCACCGGCGTGCCCAGGTCGCCGGCCACGACACTGGCCGGATCCAGAGGCACTTCACCGAGGAAGGGGACATGCTGGCTCTCGGCCAGTTCCCGACCGCCACCTTTGGCGAAAAGGTCGATCTCCTGACTGCAGTGGGGGCAGACCAGCCCGCTCATATTCTCGACCAGCCCGAGGATATTGGCTTTGGCGTGCTGCAAGAAATTCAAGGCCTTGCGCACATCGGTCAACGAGACCTGCTGCGGCGTGGTGACCACCACCGACAGGGCGTCTGGAATGGTCCGCAAGACAGTCATCGGCTCGTCACCGGTCCCGGGCGGGGAGTCGATGACCAGGAAGTCGAGTTCGCCCCACTGGACATCGGAAATAAACTGCCGGATGGCCGACGTTTTCATCGGCCCCCGCCAGAGGATGGCCTGGTTGTCGTCCTGGAGCAGAGACTGCATGGAAACCACGCCGAGGTTGTCGTTGAACCGTTTGGGCTGCAGCAGCCGGCCCCGTTCGATATCCAGCTGCCCCTTGAGCCCGAGGAGGTGGGGAACCGACGGGCCGTGGATGTCCACGTCCATCAGCCCGACCTTATAGCCGAGTTGGGCCAGTCCGGCCGCAAGATTGACGGCCACGGAGCTTTTTCCCACCCCGCCCTTGCCGGACATGACGAAGAGCTTGTATTTGATCTTGTCCAAAGTGGAGGCGATGAGCTGATCCTGCAGGGCCTGATTCGCCCCGCCCCCCTGCTGCTTGCTGGAGCAGCTGCCGCACGATTGTTCCGTTTCACTCATGTTGCTTGTTCTCCTTCCCATGCGCCAAACGCGCAATACTGACTACAAGGGCAAATCCTGCGCCCATACACACAACGATCACGCTCAGGGACACATCTGCAGCGCCCGGCGCGGCCCACGGCCACAGGGTCCGCACAGCTCCGAGCATGAAACCGGTCAAAAAGGCCAGGGCCACAGCCGGGAAACGGCGCAGCCACCAACGCAGCAACCGGGAAAAAACAGCTATACCGCACAGACAGCCAAGCGCAAAGGCGCCCAGTCCCTGGAGGGCTTCGAGCCGGAATGGATCGCGTAACAGACCGGTGATAAATTCATATTGGCCCAGCACCAAAAGCAGAAACGCGCCGCTGACCCCCGGCATGAGCATGGCGGAAATCGCCACTGCTCCGCTGAAGAACACCGCCAGCCACGCGTGCGAGGCGTCCACCGGGACCAGCCCGGTCACGAGCCACCCCCCGATGATCCCCAGCAACAGGGTCGCCACCACGCTGCGCCGCCAGCCAACGATACGTCCGCCGATCACCCAGGCCGAGGCCACGACCAGCCCAAAAAAGAAGGCGAAGACCAGAACCCGGTGGGTCTGGAGCAGGGTATGCAGCAGGCCAGCCATGGAAACCACAGCGCCCCCCACTCCCAGTCCGAGCGCGATAAGAAAATCGAGTTGGACATGGGCCGCGGCCTGGCGGAAACGGCGCGCGGCAAGCAGGCGCACGAACCGGAAATCAAAAGCCGCCAGAGCGCTGAGCAACCGTTCGTAGATCCCGGTGATAAAGGCCATCGTTCCCCCGGAGACACCGGGGACGATATCAGCGCTGCCCATCAGAAACCCCTTGCAGACTGTGCCGGCATAGGGAAGCAGCGAGGCGGTCTTGGCGGTCGTTTTCCGGTTTGCACTCAAAATGGATACTCTCAATCCCAAAAATTATTGAAGTCACAGTCCCGCACTTGGCTGGGGGCACCGCTCACGCTCTTTTCCCAGGACGCGGGCGCAATTGCCGAACCGGGGAGGCTACTGCCTCGCATCACCACCCATGCGACCCCACCAGATCCACAAAGGAGACATTGCCGAGTTCCTGCTTGAACACCTTGCCCTCGTCTTTGCGAAGCCGGACCAGACGCTGCTGACGCTTTCCGATGCCCACTGGGACAAGCATGACGCCCTGGTCGGTGAGTTGGGACAACAGCGGCACAGGAATCTCCGGTCCTCCGGCTGTGACCAGGATGCGATCAAATGGGGCCTCTTCAGGCCATCCCATCGTGCCGTCGTCCAGCTTCAACCGGACCCGATGGTACCCCAGGGCCTGCAGCCGACGCCAGGCATTGCGGTACAAAGGCCGTATCCGCTCCACGGAAAAAACATCCGCTCCCATCTCCGCCAAAACGGCCGCCTGATAGGCCGATCCGGTCCCGATCTCCAGGACTCTGTGACCGGACTGGACCTGAAGATACATGGTCATCATGCCCACGACATAAGGCTGAGAAATGGTCTGCCCGCAGCCGATCGGCAGCGCGTTCGGCCCGTAGGCCTGTCCTTGAAGGGCCTCGTCCACAAAAAGATGGCGGCGCACGGTGGACATGGCCGCCACGACCCGCGGGTCGTCCACACCGCGGGCCAGGAGGTGTTCACGCACCATGCGCTCCCGGCACCGGCGTTGATCGGGGATAAGGGAAGATTCAGAATTCATGGAGAACCTTGACAGCCTCCGGAAAAATGCGGTTTTTTGCAAAGTAGGCTCCCGCCCGCCCCAAGGCGCCGGGAGCATCCGGTCCGAAGCGGTCCGAAAGGAAAGGACCGCTCTGAGGCCCCATCCCGGCTGACCCGTCTGGGGCAGCCCCTGTCAGGAAAGACACCTCTCATCTCTTCGTCAAGGAGCCAACTATGTGGAAAGTGCGCGATGTCATGACTCCCGACCCGTATGCCATGCGGGATTCGGACGACCTCTACCTGGCACGTTCAATCATGCAACTCGGCCGTATCCGGCATATCCCCATCGTCGACGAGGACAATCATTTCCGCGGCCTGGTCACGCATCGCGATATCCTTGAGGCCACGGTGTCCAAACTGGCGGAGGTCGACCACTCCACACAGGCCGAGCTGGACGCCAGCATTCCCATTGAGGCCATCAAACGCACCGACGTCAAGACCGTCACCCCGGATACCTCACTGCGCGATGCAGCGGAAATCCTCTACAAACACAAATACGGCTGCCTGCCGGTCGTGGAAGGAGAAATCCTGGTCGGCATCCTGACCGAGGCGGATTTCCTCAAATTGACCATGCAGCTCATGGACAGCCTTGACGCGGACGGCAGCACCGAGTTCACCCCCACCCAGCGGACACCCTGAATGAACCTCCCCGCCGGACCGGAAATTTTCCGGCCGGCGGGGCAACACGGCCAGCCGCGAGGCGCTGCCGGAACGAGCCCCCGTGCTTTGGCTGGTGATCAATTCCGCATCTCGCAGAGTGGACGACCAGCACCAGACGGCTGGGAGGCTGCGGTTTCAGCTGTCCCGGTGCTGCGGCAAAAAACGCTGCAATTCTTCCCGGGCGTGGTCGACAAAGGCCGGGAAATGGCCCCGGAGTGTCTCGGACAGGGAGGTCCCCCAATCCGAGCCCGACGGCTCCATGCCGAGCAGACAGAATTGAGGCTTTTGCCCCATGAGTTCCGCGGTGTACAAGCAGTGCAGGACATCCTCCCGAGACCAGGACACCCCGTCGCCCCAGCCGGCGTCGAGATCCTCTTCACCCAGCCGGTAGACGGTCCCCGGCTCATGACCGCCCTGGAAACTGTCGAGGACCAGGACCGCCGAAAAATCCTTCAACGCTCCGAATTCCTGAAACGAAAAACCGTTGTCGTCGGCAAAGACCACCTCCTCAGGCCAGCCTTCCCGATAGAGAGTTTCGAGCGCGTGCACCCCGACTCCGGCGTCTTGGCGCAGGACATCGCCCATCCCCAAGACCAGGATTCGCTCTGACATACACCCTCCCGATAAGCTAAGCAGGTTCAGTATGGCCCATTGCATGCCGGGCCTGGGAACCGGTGCAACTCGCGCGTCCCAGTTCGCCTCCCGCCTTCAGGCATGCCCTGGCAGGGGAAAGGACCGCACGGCTTTGGATCCGGGCATATTCGCTGTCAGCCCAAATGTCCAGAGCAGGACCACGGCTTGGGCCGAGGCCATGGACGAACAGCCTCCAGCGGCGTAGACTCTCTCTGTCAATCCGTGCCTCAGCCGAACCACGATTCCCGTGGCCGCTGGGGCAGCAACCCGCCGAATCCGGCCTTGCCCAGCCCGGATTCGACCAATTTCCGGCCCGCTGCGACGCCGGACAGGAGAAGGCGGCCATGCGCCTCCTGTGCATCGTACTTTCCCTCGGCCTCCATGCCGGGTTGCTCACTGTGCTGCTCTTCGGGGTTGAGCTGACGCCCCAGCCTTCCGTGCGCCCGCTTCTGGAAATGGACCTCGTCGATCCGGTGGCGGCACCCCAGGCAGCGCGGACCGAACAGCCACAGCCCCCAGAGCCCTCTGCGGCAGAGAAAGCACCGCCGAAGCCCCCTCCTGAGCCGCCGGATAAACCACCTCCCCCGGAAAAACCGGACCTTGCGCCGGAGTCGCCAAAGACCAGTCCCCGGTCTACGCCACCGCCGCCCCCTGCCTCCAAGGACATCGCTGCGGCCGAACCAGCACAGAGCGAGCCCGAACCGGCTCCGCCTGTTTCTGCCTCACCGCCTGCCGACACGGCCCCGCTCCCCAAAAGCGCCACAGGCGTCGTCGTCAAAAATGAACACGGCGACCGCCTCAAACACGGTGCGGAAGCCCGGGGACTCCAGGCCCTGGCGGCCAAAGAGTACCGGCCGAAAGATTACGCCGGGCATTACAGCACCATCGGCAAACGGCGGGTGAGTATTATTGATGGGCGAGAGACCTGGGGCAGACTCATTCTCTACGACAGCCAGACCGGATTGCTGCGGACCCTGAAGCCCTTTGCCAAACACATTTACACCTACGGCCCCGCCTTTTTGACCGACGAACCGATCCAGGGCTCAGTGACCTTTATCCCCAGCGACGACGATGTCTCCCGGTTCATCTGGCTCCCGGAAGAGGGACCCGCGGAATTTCCCAACCGGATCGAGCCGCCGCAGACAGCAATAACCGTGCGCTACGGGCAGACCGAACTTCCGGCCCAGGTCTTCAATATGGCTCAGGCCCGGCAGCGCCCCCTGGTCCTGGTAGCCATGCGGACCCGGAACCGCTCGTTGGCCCTGGCCCACCTTCTGGCCAGCCAAGGCCTCCGGGTCTGTGCTGTTAACCAGCAGAGTTGGCACCACGGCAAGGAGCTGCCCGGGACCATGCGCCAAGCCCGCAACCTTTTGCAAACCATGAAAACAGTGCGCCAAACGCATCCCGGCGGCAATGCGCACATCTGCTTGTGGACCGAACCGAGCGTCTGTCCGGCGTGTTTTCGGGCCGCTGGCCTGGCCCGCCAGGTCAAGCGGGTCCTGGTCCAGGTGGATCCTGACGCGCCCTGTCCTCACGAGTGCCCCACGGGGGCCGGCCTGTCCGCCCCGGTGGCCTGGATGCTCCCGCCGGCAGAGGCCTCGTCATGCACCGCCCGGTTGCGGCCGCGACTCGAGGCTGAGTCCGAGCAGATCACGCTGTTGCCCTGGGGCAACGATGCCAGTGCCCCCCGCCGCCTGGACGCGGCCATCACCTGGTTGACTCACTCGGATCAGGATTCGTCAGGCACCTCATGACAAACGATTGCAAGACCACCGCCTTCCGCAACCGTATCCGCCATGCTCAGCATAGAAAAAGGGGTTGGAGCCAAACTGGCTCCAACCCCTTGTGGTCGTTGTGGCGGAGAGGGAGGGATTCGAACCCCCGGACGGGTCGCCCCGTCTGCGGTTTTCAAGACCGCCGCCTTTAGCCGGACTCGGCCACCTCTCCGTGAAGAGCTTGTGCTTAGCGTAAATAGGCTCTCCTGACAAGGGTGCCTGCGCAGGAGTCAGGCACGAAAGACAGGCCGAGATGGCCTCCCTCAAGCGAGGTCATCGCGATTGCAAGCCGGAATCACGGACTCTTCCCCCCGAGACCCACAGGACGTGATCGGTCCCGGCAAAACAATCGGCCTCAGCGTGGGCGCTGTACACGACTGCGACGTTGCGGGCGATATGCTCCTGGACCACCTCGCGGCAGACAGCCCGCCCCCAGGCATCCAAGGCCGTGAAAGGCTCGTCCAGAACGAGCAGGGACGGGGCTCCGGCCAAGGCCCTGGTCAGAAGAACCCTTTGCTGTTGGCCTGAGGACAAATGCGCAAACGGTCGCTCCTCGAGTCCCTGCAAGCCGAAGCGGCACCACAACTGCCGGGTTTCTCCCGCGTTGTGCCCGGCAATAGCGCCGGCTGGGAGGTTGCGGACAAACAGCTCGATCCGTTGATCGGGAAAAACCGCTCGGATTCGGGTCTCGCGTCTGGCCCTGTCGCTTTGGGCCGGCAAACAGGGGTATTCTCGCCCCTGCCCGGCATATGGCGGGGCGTCGCCGCTGACAAGTCGCAGCAATGTCGTCTTGCCGGCGCCGTTGGGTCCTCGCACCGCCCAGACCGTGCCCGCCCGGATGGCCAAAGAGACGGGTCCCAGCAGATCCCTGCCCTCGTGCCGGACCCGGGCCCCGCTCAAGCGGACCAGCACACGGGAATTCGTCGGCTCCCCCGTCGTTGCCCCAGCAGATGCACCCGGTTTTGCTGCAGCCCCTTGTTCGGCAGTCTGTCGCATCGGGCCAGCGATGATGCGCCCCTGATCCAGGGTGATTGTCCGCCCGATCCATTCCGGACAAGCCCATGGCTGCGGTGTGGCCAATAACGCATGGGCCCCCAGTTGCACCGCCGTGTGCAGGGCCTGCCAGAACAGATCCCGCGATGGCCCATCAAGACCCGAGGTGCATTCGTCCAGGAACAAAAATCGCGGCCCACCGCTCATGGCTCTGGCCAGAAGGACCTGCCACTGCTGCCCCTGCGAAAGTCCGGCAAATGAACGCTCGGCCAACTCCTGCAGCCCGAACCTCTCCAGGGTGGTCCAGACCTGCATTGCGTCGGCCTCAGACAAAGGGACGTATACAAACGGGGTGTTCGTGAGCCCGGTGGCAACCACTTCCCAGACCGTGACCCGGGCCTGTCGTCCCTGGTAGGCGAGTTGCTGCCCCGGAGCCACCCAGGCGCCGTGGTGTCGCACCGGAAGCGGACTCGTTGTCCTGCGGCCCTGGAGGATATATTCCCGGCACGCCGGATCGGTCGGCCAGACAAGGCCGGCGCACAATCGCAAAAACGTCGATTTGCCCGCGGCATTGGCTCCGGTAACCACGACATGTTCGCCGGGATACAGGGCACAATCCAGACCGGTGAGCACGGTCGTGCTGCCCAGACGGACCCGGGCTCCGGCCAGGCGCAACCATGGACGGCACTGATCACTCTTCTGCACTTGTGTAGCCCTTTTTCTCCAAGCAGCGCTCAACGAGCTGCGGCATCGTCCGAAATCGGCCCCAAACACAAAATCCCGGCCTGCACCAGACCGGGATTTTGAGCAAATATGGCGGAGAGGGAGGGATTTGAACCCTCGAACGGGGGTTAACCCGTTACTCGCTTAGCAGGCGAGCGCCTTCAGCCAACTCGGCCACCTCTCCGCAAGAAGGAGTAGTGTGTAGCTGTCTCCCGGCCTGAAGTCAACCCGTTTTGCCACCGCCCGGCACACGGGCACATCCTTTGACAGCCGGATATTTTCGCGGCTATTGTTGGAGTTTACACCTGAATCCGCGCATGAAGGCGATCCTTTCCCCTGGTTCTGAAGCCTTGATCCCGGCCTGGACGCTGCCCGCACCGGCTGGGAGGCGGTGACCCCTGGCGGCTCCGCGCCTGATTCCGGAACTCACGCCCTGGAATCCAGAGGCGGGAGGCACCACCGGCGAACAGGAGTCTGCACCCCCAAACGTTTTTTTTCCAGGTCGGGGCGCCATTTCAGAACCGGACTACCGGAGCCGGGTTTTATTCCAAGAAGGAGTCGTTTATGCACCAATTCCCACGCATGGACCGTTTGCCTCCCTATGTCTTCGCCGTGGTCAACGAACTCAAGATGCAGCTGCGGCGTCAGGGGGACGACATTATCGATTTGGGCATGGGGAACCCGGATCTGGCCACCCCACAGCACATCGTGGACAAAATGTGCGAATCCGCCCAGAAATGCGTCAACCACCGCTATTCCGCATCCCGGGGCATCCCCAACCTGCGCCGGGCTATTTCGGACTGGTACGCCAGACGCTACGACGTGCATATCGACCCGGACAGCGAAACCGTGGTCACGATGGGCGCCAAAGAGGGACTCTCCCACTTGGCCCTGGTCATGCTCAGCCCCGGTGATGTCGTCTTTGCTCCGGACCCGACCTATCCCATCCACACCTACGCATCCATCATCGCCGGGGCGGACGTCCGCCGCATCCCCATCGCCAAGGACCGCGACTTTTTCAACGATCTGCTCATGGCCACCAAGCAGACCTGGCCGCAGCCGAAACTGCTGATCATTTCCTACCCCCACAACCCGACGACAGCGGTGGTGGACAAGGCCTTTTTCCAGAAAATCGTGGATTTCGCCAAAGAACACAATATGTACGTCATCCACGACCTGGCTTACGCCGACCTCGCCTTTGACGGGTACCGGCCCCCGAGTTTTCTCGAAGCCGAGGGGGCCAAGGATGTCGGCGTGGAATTCTTTTCCATGTCCAAAAGTTACTCCATGGCGGGCTGGCGCGTTGGATTCTGCAGCGGCAACAAAGAAATGGTCCATGCTCTGACCCGGATCAAAAGTTATCTGGACTACGGTATCTTCCAGCCGATCCAGATCGCCTCGATCATCGCCCTGAATGAAGACCAGCAATGCGTTCAGGAAATCAACGACGTCTACCGCGAACGGCGCGACACCCTGGTCAACGGACTCAACCGCATCGGATGGAAAGTCGAACCGCCGCAGGCGACCATGTTCCTCTGGGCCCAGATACCCGAGCAATTCCGGTCCATGGGCTCGGTGGAATTCGCCAAACTCCTGCTCAGAGAGGCCAAGGTCGCTGTTTCACCCGGACTCGGATTCGGTCACTACGGCGACCAGCACGTCCGCTTCGCCCTTATTGAGAATCAACATCGGACCAAACAGGCCATTCGCGGTTTGAAAAAAGTTATCGGGGGATAAATGGCACACGACATGGTCAAACTGGGATTGGCCGGCTACGGTACCGTCGGCACCGGCCTGGCCCGCATCCTGGAGGAAAACGGCGACTGGATCGCGCGTCGCCTCGGCAAACGCCTGGGCATCACAAAAGTCCTGGTGCGCAACCTCGACAAAGGCCGCGCCTTCCCGCCAGGGCCGAAGACCACGTTCACCACCTCAATGGAGGAACTGGTCAATGATCCGGAGATCGACATCGTCGTCGAACTCATGGGCGGCATTGAGGCCCCGTACCAGCTGATCCGCAGTGCGTTAGAAAAAGGCAAGCCCGTGGTCACCGCCAACAAGGCCCTTTTGGCCGAGCGCGGACCGGAACTGTTCGCCCTGGCCAACCGTCAGGAGCTGGGCCTGTACTACGAAGCCAGCGTGGCCGGCGGCATTCCCATTGTGGAGACACTCAAGCAGAGCCTCGCCGGCAACAAGATCAAGACCTTGACCGGGATCCTGAACGGCACGGCCAATTTCATCCTCTCAGAGATGACGGCCACAGGAATGGACTTCACCGATGCCCTCGGCCTTGCCCAAGACAAAGGGTACGCCGAAGCCGATCCCGAACTGGATATCGAGGGTATGGACGCGGCCCACAAACTCTGCCTGCTGATCCGCCTGGCCCACGGCCAGGACTATCCTCTGCACGACCTTCCGGTGCAGGGCATCACCGGCATGCACCCCTTTGACATCGAAATGGCCCGCGACTTCGGCTACCGGATCAAGTTGCTGGCCCAGGTCAAAGACCGTTCCGGCCATCTCCAGGCCGGCGTCTTTCCGGCCCTGATCAAGGAAGACCATATTCTGGCCAAGGTCGACGGCCCGTATAACGCCATCCTGCTCGACGGCAACGCCGTGGGACCGATCATGCTCTACGGCCAGGGCGCCGGTGATCTCCCCACCGGTAGTGCGGTCCTGGCGGACATCATGGCCCTGGCCCGCAAAACAGCGCCGAACAACACCGGGTTCATCGAAGAATCCTTGCCCAAGGCCCAGATTCTGGCCCCGGAACAGACGGTTTTCCGGCACTATTTCCGTTTTACGGTCAAGGACCGCCCAGGTGTCCTCTCGACGATTTCCGGCATCATGGGCGAGCGCAACATCAGCATCGCCCAGGCGGTGCAAAAGCAGGAGCCCCAGGGTGGCGGCGTCCCGGTGGTCTTCTTCTCGCACGCCGCTCAACTCAAGGATGTCCGTGACGCACTCAGTGAAATTGACGGACTCAGTTTCGTCTGCGCCCCGACCGTGCACTACCGGATCCTGAGCTGATCTTCGGGGCGGACCCGCCGGACATGGAACAGGGCCGGCCTTTGTTCAACTGTCGACTCCAGGAAGGTGGTATGCTTCCCAAAATCGTTTTTTGTATTGCCGACGGCATGGGCGATTATCCCGTCCCCTCCCTTGGTGGAAAGACTCCCCTCGAAGCCGCGGAGACCCCGGAACTGGACGCGCTCTGCCCCAACGGTCTGCAGGGGCAGGCCCAGACCATCCCCGAGGGCATGGGCCCGGGCTCAGACGTGGCCAATATGGCCCTGCTCGGGTATCCCCCGCGGACGTACCACACCGGCCGGGGGCCCATCGAAGCCGCGGCCCAGGGACTTACGCTCGCCTCCAACGACATTGTCTGGCGGCTCAACCTGGTCACCACCGATGGGTGGACGCCGGAAGCGGTCCTGCGCGATTACGCCGCTGGCCATATCGATACGGCCACGGCGCGGGATATGATCCTTGAACTGAACGAGACCTTCGGCGACAGCACCTGGCAACTCGTCCCCGGCATCCAGTACCGCCATCTCCTGGTCCAAAAAGGGGGTGCGGACAGTCCGGAAGCTGAACTCGCCATCCGCCCGCCCCACGATATCCTCGACCAGCCCATTGGCGCTGATCTCGAGGCTTTTGGTTCCAGTCCGGCGCTCAAGACGTTGCTTGCCTCCTCGGCCGAACGTTTGGCAAGCCGGGGCGGAACCGCCACGGCCCTTTGGCCCTGGGGCCAGGGCAAGTCGCTGCATCTGCCCGATTTCAGTGAACGGTTCGGCCTCAAGGGCCAAGTGGTATCGGCTGTGGATCTGGTCAAGGGACTGGGACGCGCCGCCCAGATGGACGTGGCGGAAGTGCCTGGGGCCACTGGTCTGCTGGACACCAACTACGCCGGGAAAGTCGAGGCCGCGCTGGAATTTCTCGACCAGGGCGATTTTGTCTACCTCCATGTCGAGGCCCCGGATGAATGCGGTCACGCGGGCGACCCCGAGGCCAAGCAAGAGGCCATCGCCCGCTTTGACAGCCGCGTTCTCGCGCCCCTGCGCCAGGCTCTGGGGCAGACCGCCTATTTCATGGTCGCTTGCGATCACCTCACACCGGTCCGGGAACGCACCCACACCAGCGATCCTGTCCCCTTTCTGCTCTCCGGGCCGGGGCTGCGCCCGAACACCGCGCACAGCACGTTCACCGAAGCCACGGCCGACAGCGCCGAACTCAGCCTGTCCGCGGGAGAGGACCTGCTGCCGTTTGTCCTCAAAACCATCGCCGATCTGAAATGAGCGCCGAGACAAACGCTTTTCCCCAGCCGGAATGCACCTGGGTCCACCGTGTCTCCTACGGCGAAACCGACGCTATGGGCGTGGTTTATTACGCCAATTATCTGCACTGGTTCGAACAGGCACGCTCGTTTTTCATTCGCGAACACGGGATGAGCTACAAGGAGATCGAAGCCCGCGAAGTCGCCTTGCCGGTTCGCGAAGCCCACTGTCGCTACCGCAGCCCAGCCGGCTACGAGGACCAAATCGCGGTACGCACCGGGATCAGCGAATGGCGCCGGGCCTCCTTGACCTTTGTCTACCACATCCACAACACAAGCCGCGGCAACGTCCTCATGGCCACCGGGACCACCCAGCATGCCTGCACCAATCCCAGCGGCCGGCCCATGCCGGTGCCCCAATGGCTCAAAACCATCGTACTCAGCCCATGATCCGCTGCGACGTCCACACCCACGCCTTCCATCCCAAAATCGCCGACAAGGTCCTGGCCCAGTTGGAAGCCCATTACGGCATCCCGGCCGTGGGCAACGGGCGGATCGAGGATCTCTTGCAGCGCATCCATGCCGCCGGTCTGGACCGGGTGGTTGTCCATAACGCGGCGACCAGCCCCGACCAGGTTATCCCGGCCAACAACTGGGCCATTGCGTTGCAGCGTCGCTACCCGGAAGTCATTGCGTTTGGCACCGTCCACCCCGATTTCCCCCGCTGGCCCGAACAGCTCGACCGGTTAGAGGCAGCGGGCATTGCCGGCATCAAGCTCCATCCCGACTTTCAGGGCATCGGGCTCGACGACCCGCGCATGGGGCCGATTTTCGAGGCCCTGGAGGGCCGCTTTATCTGCATGCTCCATGTCGGTGACACCCTGCCGCCGGAGCGCAATCCCTCCAGTCCCCGCAAGGTGGCAAATGTGCACCGCAATTTTCCTGGCCTGTCCCTGATCGCGGCCCATTTCGGCGGCTATCTCCATTGGGATGAGGTCATCGCCCATCTGGCCGGGAACAACGTCTATCTCGACACGTCTTCGGCGCTGCCGTTCATACCCCAGGAGCAGTTGGATACCATCGTCTCCCGGCACCCCAGAGAACGCCTCCTGTTTGGCAGCGACTATCCGCTTTTTGACCCAGGCCAGGAGACGGTCCTGCTCAACTCCCGTCTCCAATTCCGGGAACAGGAGTGGGAACAGTTGTGGCGCAACGCGGCCGAACTGTTCGCTGGCATCCTCTCCCCCGCATCTCAAACCACAGACGAACTCTCGAGACACACATCATGAAACACCTTCCCGCTACGCCCTTACGGGTGACGCCGTTTTTCGACCTGGAAACCTATATGCTCCTTTCCGGACAACGGCGCATCGACGCCCAGAGCGCTCAGGACCTCGAAACCCTCTGGCACGAGGCCTTTTCCCATCTCAACGTGTACCAGCTGGGAGAAAAAAAAGGGTACCTGGTCGTCTATCTCGACGAACAATTCGAAGCCAAGGCCGACGCCGAATGGACGGACGCCCCCCATTCCTCCTATCAGCGACAGACCGTGGGCCAAGCCGTGATCATGGCCGCGGTCAATGAACTCCTGCCGGATGCTGGCTGGGCCGGTTGCGCTCCGGTCCCGGAACCGAACAAGATCCTCAAGCGTTCCCTGGAAAAAATCGGCCTGAGCTTTTCCAACCAAGGCGTTTTGAGCGCCAAATACGGCATTCTCACCCCCATGCCCTATGCCGGCGGCTGTGAGAGTTGCTTTCTGGAAAACTCCTGCCCCAAGCGCCAGATGGCCAAACAGGGATAAAAGGAAAACTCCCCCCCGCACCTCCGGTTCTCAAGGGGGGGGGCAACGCCTTGGAGCGAATTCGTCCAGGCCGGAGGGCAAAATTTCAGAAACCGGGTCCCCGAGGCCAGCCACAACCAACCCGCCGTGTTCCCCCAACCGGTTCTGGAGTTTTGAACTCGGCCTGGAAGCTGTCTGAGCTCACTAGGCAGCGTTCACTCCTGCCGGCACCCCTCTTGGCAACACGACTTATTCGTAAAATTGTCCTCGTAGCCGATCCGGTTCCCGGCTGGCAGGAGTCGTAGGCTGCCTGGGAGCGAGTTTTTCCAGGCCGGAGGGCAAAATTTCAGAACCGGGTCCCCGAGGCCAGCCACAACCAACCCGCCGTGTTCCCCAAACGGTTCTGGAGTTTTGAACCCGGCCTGGAAGCTGTCTGAGCTCACTAGGCAGCGTTCACTCCTGCCGGCACCCCTCTTGGCAACACGACATATTCGCAAAATTGTCCTCGTAGCCGATCCGGTTCCCGGCTGGCAGGAGTCGTAGGCTGCCTTAGAGCGAGTTTTTCCAGGCCGGAGGGCAAAATCTCAGAACCGGGTCCCTGAGGCCAGCCACAACCAACCCGCCGTGTCCCCCAAACGGTTCTGGAGTTTTGAACCAGGCCTGGAAGCTGTTACCCGAAAGTTCCCACTCAACAGGCGATACCGTTCGGCCTTCTCCAAAAAAAAAAGCAGCCCGTGCCCCGACGCAAGATCGGGTCACGGGCTGCGTTATCTGCAGGCAAAAGCTCGTTATTCCTGGGCGTTCAGCTGAGCCAGCACCCGGTAGAGCCCCTGGGTGCCGAGATTTTCAAGCCCCTGGGCCTGGGCCGCGACATAAAACTGGTTGACCAGGGCCAAGCCGGGCAGGGAAAGGTTCATCCGCTGGGCCTCTTCCAGGGCGATGCCCATATCCTTGACAAAATGCTTGATATAAAAGCCCGGGGCGAAATCCCCCTGAACGATGCGCCGGCCGAGATTATTGATCGACCAGCAACTCGCTGCCCCGGTGCCAATAACGTCGATGACCTGATCGAGGTCCAACCCGGCCCGATAGGCGTAGAGCAGAGATTCGACCACACCGATCATAGTTCCGGCGATCAGGATCTGGTTGGACATCTTCGTGTCCTGGCCCGAGCCCGCCGGCCCCATGTGGGCGATATTTTCCCCGAGAATCTCGAAAAGCGGCCGGACCTGCTCGTAGACCGTCTTTTCCCCGCCGACCATGATCGCCAACGTCCCCTTCCGGGCGCCGAGATCGCCTCCGGACACCGGCGCATCCAGGCTGAGGACCTCCTTTTTGGCCGCCTTGTCCGCGATCTGGCGGGCCAGTGCCGGCTTGGAGGTGGTCATATCCACAACCACAGTACCCGCAGCGGCCCCGGCCAGGACCCCCTGGGGCCCGAACATGGTCTCCTCCACATCCGGGGGGAAGCCGACAATGCTGAAAACGACCTCGCTTTGCGAAGCCACTTCCGCCGGAGTCTCGCACCACGTGGCGCCGGCATCGAGCAGATCCTGGGCCTTGGATTTGGTCCGGTTGTACACCGCACATTCATAGCCCGCCTGCAACAAATGCATGCACATCGACCGGCCCATGACACCGGTCCCGATCCAACCTACTTTCTGGACAGCCATATGGCTCTCTCCTTTGATTATTGTCGAACGCAACTGGACTGTGAAAAAAAACCGTCTCGCACGGCTGTGCCACCCCACGCACCTGCCAGAGACAGAACCCCATGCCAAAGGTTCTTTTTCTGAAACCTCTTTGGATTTTCAAGGGCCCCGCCGGACCGCTTACAGGGCATCCGACTCCTCACCAAAACTCCGGCGCAGCAGATGGTTTTGCAGCCCCCCGAGTTGCCGAGGGGTATACCCGAAGACCTGCTGCCAGACGGTATCAGACTCCATGCAGAAATAGAGCTGCTCCCGCATCCCCCATTTCTGGAGCCGGCTGACAATGCGCCGGAATTGTTCGACGCGAAGAGGTCTGAGCAGGCGCAATTTATCGTCCGCTCCGGTGATAAATTCGTCGTAGATATACCGCGCCTGGGGGTGGCGACGATCGATGATCGATTTCAGCTCCGGCATACAGCGGAATGACCCCAAACTCATGTAGGCAATATCCGCAGGGCGGAGATACTCGAAAATCATATCCACGATACGGTCATACCCTGTTTCCCATCCCGGATAACGGATGATCGGATCAAAATGCAAACAGACCCGAAAGCCGTGGCGGACGCATTCGCGCGCTGCCTCCAGCCGCTCCGTGAGTGTCGACGTCCTGTGTTCCTGCTCTTCGTGGATCGCCGGGGCGTTGAGCGACCACGCCGGCAGGACCCGGCGCGGATCTCGGACCGCCGTCATCCAACTCAGATCGATGACTTTGCTTTTGAGTTCCAGGCAGACATTGGGATAGCGCCCCAGAAAATCAACCAGATCACGGCTGTACCCGGTGAGCGGTTCCAGGGCCAGCGAGTCCGTGAACTCCCCAGTGCCCAACCGGTACCGCTTGTCCGGATTAGCGGCAAAGGCCCGGTCGAGTTCGGTGTACAGGTCCTCCTGGTTGGCCCAGACCTTGAGCATCCGGTCCTGAAAATACGCCTGCAAAATACAGTAGGAACACGACAGGGGACAATTCTCTCCGATATGCACGATCCGGTACCCGCAACACCGGTAGGCCTTAGTGCCGGGGCAAAAACGCAGGAAGCGGCCCTTGTAGTGCTTGAGATAGACGACCTGTTCCTCCTGTCCCCACGCCGGCACAGCACCGTCCTCGTCAAGCACCGTCCAACGCACATGGGGCAGTCGCTCACGCACCCTGGCGGCCAGCGGGGTGGTGCGCACCGAGGGATCGACCACCACCTCGCTGATCGTTTGCAACCAGGAGGGCAACTGCGCCGGAGGCGAAATCGCGGCGCTCATACCTCTGCCTCCCCGGACAGGGCCGCCCACAATGCACCCCATTCGGAAGACTGGCACAGGGCTGTCAATTCCGCGGCAACGGTCTCCCGGTCCTCCTCGCGGCGCAGCCGCCGGGAGAGAACAACAGCTGTGCTCTCAAAGTTCGGATCATGGTCCACCTTCCAGAAATGGCCTTTGCTCAGCCGCTGCTTTGTGGTCTGAACCCGCTCGCGCATGGCGCTGAGATGCGGATACCGCTTGGCCTGGACCGCTTCGAGAATGCGCTGAATGCGGTCTTTGGGGGACCAGTCCTGGGCCAGATCCAAAAGCCCCGACAGATCAAGCTCGGCCCAGAGCGCCTCGAGCCCAATTTGATCCCGGGCCCGGATTTCCCACAACCATTGGACCAGATGCACGGCATTATTTTTCGACCAGCGCAGGTTTTGAAAACAGGGCAGCAGGACCTGGCGCTCCCCGGCGCTCAACCGGCTGACAAGAGGAGCGATATCCAGAGGGGCAAAGCCCTTTGCCAGACAGTCGTCCCATTCGGGTTCCAGGTCCAGCCAGGCCTGCAGGCACCGTCCCTGGCGGCTTTGCGCCGCGACCTGAAGGGCCGGAAAAAGCTCAGTCTGCAACCGCTGCCGGGAAATGCTCCCGTCCACCGCCCGCAGATAGAGGAGTCGCTGGTCCTCGCTGAGACCCCGCCCCCAATTCGCGGCCAAATGGATCAGGGCAGCCTCCAGCACCGTCTCGGGCGCTGCGGTTTTGACAGCAAGGACCGGTTGTTCGAGCACGCGGCAGGCCAGCACCCGCTGCCCGCCATGCAAAACGCGCATCCGGCCCGCCTCGGAAAACATCAGGATCGGCTCAAGCTGCCCAATTGTCTGCAGGGATTCGACCAGGGCTGGCTCCGGCTCCACCTTGTTCCGCAGCCAACTGCCGCTGCAATCCAGTTGACCCGGATCCACCACCTGGCAGGTTCGTTGTTCACGCATTGATTCCACCATTGATTGCTGCGCCTCCATCGGGGTGCCCCCTGTGGACGCTATTTTTCGAAAAACTCCGGCACTGCCACCACGAGACCCGTATCCGGACACGGGCGCCCCCTGTCCGGATACACAGCGAAAGACCGAAAGAATTCCCGGACCACGACTGGTTACCTGATCAAAATCAAGGACCGTCTTGACATCATTCAAGCCCACTCTCTATAGGTCTAAACTCTTGAGAGAAAAAAAATATCGTCGAGAGGGCCCTTCATCGCTACCCCGCAACTTCGTAAGGGAGACAGGAATGCAGGAAACGCTCCAGAAACAAAGAACCTTCGCTTTGGTAGGCAACAGCGGCAACGGGAAAACCTCTTTGGCCGAAATGCTGCTTTTTCAGGCCAATGCTACGACCCGACTGGGGCAGGTGGACAAGGGGAGTTCAGTACTGGACTACGAACCCGAAGAAATGAAGCGTGTTGGGAGCATCCAGCCCTCTTTCGCCCATTACACCTGGCAGAAAAACGATCACTTCTGTATCGACACGCCCGGCGACACCAATTTCGTCGGCGATCTGCCCTACCTGTTGACAGCCGTAGACAGCGTGGTCTTTGTGGTCGATGCGGTGGACGGGGTCAAGCCTCTGACGAAGAAATTATGGTCTGAAGTCCAGAAGGCCGAATTGCCGGCGATCATAGCGGTGAACAAAATCGATCGTGAGCGGGCCGATTTCGACCAGACCTTTGACGGGCTCTCTTCGATTCTGGGGATCAAACCCGTGCTGACCTATATGCCCATCGGCGCGGAGAGCGACTTTCGGGGCGTGGTCGACGTCCTGGGCCAAAAGGCTTTCTTCTTCGAAGACGACGGTTCGGTCAAGGAGGGCGAAATCCCGGCCCAGATGACCGACCAGGTCGAAGAAATCCGGGAAATCACCCTGGAAAACATTGCCGAAAGCGACGACGAACTCATGGAGAAATACCTGGAAGAGGGGGAACTCTCCGACGACGATGTCCGCAAGGGACTGCACATCGGGGTCTGCAACCGGACCATCGTCCCGGTCTGCGCCACCGCCGCTGCCTCAGGCAAAGGCGGCACCTTGATACTCAACCTCATCCAGAACCTGCTACCATCGCCCCTGGAACGCGCTGCCTGGACAGGTACCGAAGGGGAGACCCGGCCGTCCAGCCCTGACGAACCCACGGCCTGCTTCGTCTGCAAAACCATTGTCGACCCGTTTTCCGGCCAGCTCAGTATCCTGCGCGTCCTTTCAGGCACATTGTCTCCCGACGTCCAATTGCTCAACCCCGAAAAAGAGAGCAAGGAGAAAATCGGCCACCTGCAATATCTGCTCGGCAAACACCAGACCCCGTGCAAGACCGCTGTGGGTCCCGGCGCCCTGGTTGCAGTGGCCAAGCTCAAGGACACCGCCACCGGCAACCTCCTCTGCGCTCCTGAGGCTCCCTTTGTGCTCAACAAACCGGATCTGCCTCCGGCGCTGCTCTCCTATGCCATCGCCGCCAAAGAGAAAGGGGATGAAGACAAGATCTTCGGCGCCATCCACAAAATGCTCGATGAAGACATCACCCTGCATCTCGACCGCAATGAAGAGACCGGGGACATGCTCCTGTCCGGAATGGGCCAGTTGCATATCGAGACCGCCATCGAACGGGTCAAGCGGCGCTACAAGGTCGAAGTCCAGCTCAATACGCCCAAGATTCCCTACCGCGAAACGTTCAAAGGCAAGGCCGACGTCCAGGGCCGGTACAAGAAGCAGTCCGGCGGCCGCGGCCAGTTCGGGGATTGCTGGATCCGCGTCGAACCGCGCGAACGCGGCGCCGGGTATGAATTTGAAGACGCCATCGTCGGCGGGGTCATTCCCAAAACCTTTATCCCGGCTGTGGACAAGGGGATTCAGGAAACAGCCGGGAAAGGAATTCTGGCTGGCGCACCTGTGGTCGACTTCAAAGTCACTCTGTACGACGGCTCCTATCACAGCGTCGACTCTTCAGAAATGGCCTTCAAAGTCGCCGGCTCCATGGCCTTCAAAAAGGCCGCGGAACAGGCTGGTCTCAAACTCCTGGAACCGGTGGTCCAAATGCATATCGCCGTGCCTGAGGAATATATGGGCGACATCATCGGCGACCTTTCCAGCCGGCGGGGCAAGGTCCTCGGATACGAGACCACCCAGGGCATCACCGAAATCACCGCCCATGTGCCGATGGCCGAAGTCCTGAAATACGCCCCGGACCTGCGCTCCATGACCGGAGGCCAGGGCACGTTCACCATGGAATTCGACCACTACTCCGAATGCCCTTCGAACATCGAGGAAAAAGTGGTTGCCGAAAACCAGCAGACCGAATGATCCTGCTCCGTCTGTCTTCCTGTGCCAAACTCCAGGCCCCTGCTCCAGGCAGGGGCCTTTTTGCTGCCCTGTCGCCGCACCACCAACTATTTCATCTCCCCCCACTTTCCCTCCGGCCCTGACTGCCATGTCCCAGGTACGCAATAGACAACGGTTCCGACTTCGAACGAATTGGTGAGGATTCTCTTTTTTTTCAGGGCTGTGGCGCCAAACCTGGAACCGGTTCACATCTCAGAGGATCCGCTGCGCCTGCGCTGCACCAGGCTAGACCGGAGGGGTCAGCTCAACCTTGTCCTTGCCTGGAGATTCAGGTAAATTGACACGATTGAGGTGAGGCCGTTCGGAGACCGACAATACCGCCCGCACAAGGCACAAACGCCGCAATATCTGGCACCGCATGGCACTGATTGTACATAATTTCTTTTTTTATCTGGTCTTCCTCCCATTCACCCTACTTGCGAGCACGGCGGTTCTGGTCCTGAGCCTGTTTCCCGGCACAAGCCGCGTCTGCCAGGAGCTGGAAAAAAGGTGGGCCCAACTGGCGCTCCGCCTCTCTCCTGTCCAGGTCCAGGCGGAGATCGCCCCGGAAGCCGTGTCCGGCAATTGCATCCTGATTGCCAACCACCAAAGTCAATTGGATATCCCGCTGCTGATCGCCCTTATGCCCCGCCAAACCATCCGGTTTCTGGCCAAGGACACCTTGTTTCGCATTCCATTTTTTGGCTGGGCGATGGCCAAACTCGGCCATATTCCCATCAGCCGGGAAAACCACAAAGAAGGCATGCGCAGTATCGACCGCGCGGCCGGCAAGGCCCGGGACGGGCGCACGCTGTGCATTTTTCCCGAAGGGACGAGACACCGGGAACTCGGACCGTTCAAGATCGGCGGCATTGTTTTGGCCATGAAAAGCGGCCTGCCCATCGTGCCGGTGGTCATCAACGGGACCAAAGACGCCCACCCCAAGGGGTCGCCGTGGCTTTTCCGGCGCACGGTCTTTGTCCGGGTCCTGCCCCCCTTCCCCACTCAAGGATATGACTCTCTCAAGGAGAGACACCGTTTAAAAACCGATTTATGGCAGTACATGAACAACCGTTTTCTGGAGACTGAACAATGGCTGAAAAAAACGACACGCCCTGGGTAACCCTCTCGCCTCTGGGCGGGCTGGGCCAGATAGGGCTCAATTGCATGCTTTTGGAAACCGCTGACTCGGCGGTGCTGATCGACTGCGGGCTGATGTTTCCCGATGAGGTCCATCTTGGTGTGGACGTGGTCATTCCCCGCTTCGATTTCCTGCTGGAAAAAAAACACAAGCTCAAAGCGGTGGTCCTGACCCACGGACACGAGGACCATATCGGTGCCTTACCCTGGCTGCTCAAGGAGATGCCAGAAGTCCCGCTTTACAGTTCCCCGTTCACCCTGGCCCTGGTCCGCAACAAACTCCGGGAGCACGACCTCGCCGACACGGTCACCTTGTGCCCCATGGAGCCGCGCCAGAGCGCTGAACTCGGAGATTTCCGCTTCCATTTCTTTCCCGTCTGCCACTCGATCATCAAGGGGTACGGCCTGGGAATTGAAACCCCGGTCGGCCGTTTTGTGCACACCGGGGACTTCAAGATCGACCGCAATCCCCTTGGCGAACACGCCACCGATCTGGAAGCCTTCGGCGATTTCGCCGCCGGCGGGGTGACCCTGCTCATGTCGGATTCGACCAATGTCGAACGCGATGGCTACGCCCTGACCGAGCGTGAGATCCGCGACTCCCTCGATGACATCTTCACCCAGGCTGACGGCCGCATCCTGGTGACCCTGTTTTCCAGCCACGTGCAGCGGATCCAGGAGATATTCGAACTCGCCCACCGCTACGGCCGCAAAGTCGCGGTCAGCGGCCGGAGCTTGAACGTCAATATCGAAACCGCCCGCGAACTGGGCTATCTCGAATTCGCTGACGAGGACTTCGTCAGCCTCGAAGACCTGGCCCACCTTCCCGACGACAAGGTCGTCCTCCTGGTCACCGGGTCCCAGGGCGAACCCATGTCCGCGCTGACTCGTCTGGCCGAGGGCGACCACCGGCAACTGCGCGTGCACAAGGGCGATCTGGTGGTCATGTCCTCGCGCTTCATTCCGGGCAACACCAAGGCCATCACCAAGGTCATCAACAAGCTTTACAAACTCGGCGCCGAGGTCCTGAACGAAAAGGTCCAGGCCATTCACGCCTCAGGGCACGCCCACAAGGAAGAATTGCGGACCATGCTGGAAACAGTGCATCCCAAATTCTTCATCCCGGTCCACGGCGAATACCGACATCTGCACAAGCATATCGAACTCGCCCGGGAATGCGGCGTGGCCCCGGAACGGTGTTTTCTGCTCGAAAACGGCCAACCCGTGACCCTGTTCAAGGGAGAAGTCCGGCTCGAGGATCCCATCGGGGTCGAATCGGTGCTGGTCGACGGCAAGGGGGTTGGCGATGTCGGCCGGACCATTCTCAAAGAGCGCCGGCTCTTGGGCGATGAGGGGATGGTCGTGGCCTTGTTGGTCATCGAAGAGGCCACAGGGGAGATCATTCTCGGTCCCCAGGTCCAGTCCAAAGGGTTCGTCTTCGAGCGCCACTTCTCCCATGTCCTGGACGACGCCAAAGAGGTCATGCTCGACGTCTATGCGAACATGCCCAAAGGGGCGTCCCAGAAAATGGAGAACCGGATCAAATCGGCTCTTCGCCGCCATTTCCGCAAGGTTCTGGACCGCGACCCGGTCATCGTTCCCCTGGTGATCACGGTCTAGCCGAGCCCCCAGCAAAGCAAGCAAGCCGGTCCGGGGGACCGCCTCCGGACCGCGTATCGCCAGGCAAAGGCGCTGGATATCGCCACGCCTTCCCCCGGCCTGGCGCAAGGTCGGCAACGGTTTCCGGATCCAGGATTTACCTGCGCCCACAGCTGCCGACCGATTTTCAGGGAACAATTCTGCCCATACAGCGACAACCAGACCCAAGGAGGACCACATGCGCCTTGTCCGCGCCCGCCATGCGGGGCACGAATTCGAGGCCCGTCTGGAGGGGACCCTCCTGGTGCCCACCGACGGCAGCCCCAAACTGCCACTGCACCGCGCCGAACTTCTGGCTCCGGTGCAACAGGGCAAAATCGTCTGCATCGGACTGAACTATTTTGAGCATGCCAGGGAACTCGGCATGACCGTGCCCGAGGAACCGCAGATCTTTTTCAAGCCCTCTTCGGCGGTCATCGGTCCGGGAGAATCCATAATCCTGCCCAAGGCGTCGTCGCGGGTGGATTTTGAAGGTGAACTCGCTGTGGTCATCGGGCGGGCCTGCCGCCGCCTGCGGCCGGAAGAGGTCCCCGAGCATGTCCTGGGGCTGTGCTGCGCCAATGACGTCACAGCCAGGGACTTGCAACGCCGGGACGGCCTTTACGCCCGGGCCAAAGGATTCGACACCTTTGCCCCCCTGGGACCGTGGATCGAAACCGCATACCCCGCGCCAGACGACGTGGCCCTGCAGACCCGGGTCAACGGCAACGTCCGCCAGAAGAGCCGGACCCGGGACATGATCTGGTCACCCTGGCAGCTGGTGGCCTTCATTTCTGAATGCATGACCCTGCTGCCCGGCGATGTGATCCTGACCGGCACACCGCCCGGCATCGGACCGCTGGCTCCCGGCGACCGCGTTGAGGTCAGCATTGACGGTGTGGGCACCTTGAGCAACACCGTCGCCGCCGAAACCGCTCTGAAGCAGTAATCGGGCGGCCCTCCCAGCCCCCGGCCCTCAGCCCCTTGTGAAAGGGGTTGCCAGCAAGACCAAGATGGTTTAAGAGGGCTCGTTTCAAAATCGCACACTCCGACCCTATTGGTGGGTGTCCCGGTCGGTCGGGATCCAAAGGTGAGGACCACGAGGTCGGAGTGGAGGCTAACCCACTTGCAAGGAGAATCTATGGCTTACATCAAAATGAAGCAGATGCTGGAAACCGGTGTCCACTTCGGACACCAGACCCGCCGCTGGAACCCCAAAATGCGCCCCTTTATCTTCGGCGCCCGCAAGGGGATCCATATCATCGACCTCCAACAGACGGTCCAACTATTCCGTCAGGCCCACGACGTCATCGTGGACGCGGTCGCCAACGGCGGAAAAATCATCTTTGTCGGCACCAAGCGCCAGGCCCAGGAGGCCGTGGCCGAAGACGCCCAGCGTTGTGGCATGTTCTATGTCACCAACCGCTGGCTGGGCGGCACGCTGACCAACTTCCAGACCATCAAGCACCGCATCGAACGGCTCAAGCATCTGGAGACCATGTTCGAAGACGGATCCATCCACCGGTTCCCGAAAAAAGAAATCGCCGGGATGCAGCGCGAATTGGATAAATTGCAGGCCGCCCTGGGCGGGATCAAAGACATGGAAGACCTGCCCCAGGTCGCTTTTGTCATCGATCCCAAGCGCGAAGAACTGGCCATCCGCGAATTCCGCAAACTCGGCATCCCCATTGTCGCGGTGACTGACACCAATTGCGATCCGGATCAGGTGGACTACGTCATTCCCGGCAATGACGACGCCATCCGGGCCATCAAGCTCTTTGTGTCCAGCGTGGCTGACGCCTGCCTCGAAGGCTTGGCACGCCGCGACGAGCAGCCCACGGAAGAACAACTCACAGAAGCACCGCAACAGACTGCCACCGAAGAGCAGGTCGCTGCCGAAAGCGTCGAGAAGAGCGAGGAGGAAGCCTAAAATGAATATCACTGCCCAAATGGTCAAAGAGCTCCGGGAAAAAACCGGGGCCGGAATGATGGACTGCAAGAAGGCCCTGCAGGCGGCTGATGGCGACATGGACGCCGCGCTCACCGCTCTGCGGGAAAAGGGACTGGCCAAGGCCCAGAAAAAGGCCGGCCGCTCCACCTCTGAAGGGCTCATCACCTTCGCCACCCAGGACGGCGGCACCAGCGGAGCCCTGTTCGAACTCAAATGCGAAACCGATTTCGTGGCCCGCAACGATCAGTTCATCAGCATGGCCAAGGACCTGGCCCAGGAAGTCGCCACCAACGGCGAACTGCCCGCCAACGCCGACGAAGAGATCAAGAAATTCGTCGGGGTCATCGGGGAAAACATCCAGCCGGGGCGCAGTGAAGTCCTGAAGGTCCAAGCCCCTGCCGGCCTGATCGGTTCCTACATCCACGCCAACGGCAAAATCGGCGTCATGGTCGAACTGCGCTGCACCAAATCGGAAGCCGCGCAAAACCAGGCCATGGCCGATCTGGGCAAGAACATTGCCATGCAGGTCGCCGCGGTCACTCCGCTGAGCATCAGCCCCGACGATCTGCCCCAGGAAAATATCGAAGAGGAAAAAGCCATTTTCCTCAAGCAGGCCCAGGACGAAGGCAAGCCTGAACACATTGCCGAAAAGATCGTCGAAGGCCGGATCAAGAAATTCTATAAAGAGGTCTGCCTCTTGGAGCAGCCCTACATCAAGGACGATTCCAAAACGATCCGCGATCTGCTCCAGGAAGTGGGCAAGGAACTCGGCGACGAGATCACCATCGGCTCGTTCGTCCGACTCGGCCTCGGCGAGGACCACGAAGAAGAAACAGAATAACGAAGCACGAAAACGGGCCTCACGGCCCGTTTTTTTTGGGGTGGCGTATGACGCGAATGAAGTACGAACGGGTCTTGCTCAAACTCAGCGGCGAAGCGTTGGCTGGACCTTACAATTTCGGGATCGACCCCACCACGATCAAGGTCATAAGCCAGGAAATCGTGGATGTCGTCGAACAGGGAGCTGAGGTCGCCCTGGTCATCGGCGGGGGGAATATTTTCCGCGGTGTTTCCGGCTCGGCCAAGGGCATGGAACGCTCGGCAGCCGATTACATGGGGATGATGGCCACGGTCATGAACGCGGTAGCCGTTCAGGACAACCTGGAAAAACTGGGATTGTCCACACGGGTCATGTCAGCTATAACCATGCGCGAAGTTGCCGAGCCGTACATCCGCCGGCGGGCCATCCGGCACCTGGAAAAGGGTCGGGTCGTTATCTGCGCCGCCGGGACGGGGAATCCGTATTTCACTACGGACACTGCGGCGGCCCTGCGAGCCATGGAACTGGGGGCCCAGGCCCTGCTCAAGGCAACCCGGGTCGCCGGGGTCTACGACAAGGATCCCGAACAATTTCCGGAAGCCCATTTATACAAGACCCTGACCTATATCCAGGTCTTGCAGGAAAAGCTCCGGGTCATGGACTCGGCAGCCATCTCCCTGTGTATGGACAACGACCTGCCTATCATCGTTTTTGATCTGTTTGAAAAGGGCAACATCCAGCGGGTCACCGCCGGCGAGGCCGTGGGCACGCTGGTGCAAGGAGGCTAAGAGTATGGAGAGCATTTTTACCGACGCCAAAAAGCGCATGGAAAAAGCCATCACGAACCTGGAAAAGGAGTTCTCCCGTCTACGGACCGGACGCGCCTCGGCATCCCTTGTGGATGGAATCCAGGTCTCCTACTACAACACGCCGACACCGCTGAACCAATTGGCGTCCATTTCCATTCCGGACGCTCGGACCATCGCCATTCAACCCTGGGACCGCAGCAGCTTCGAGAATATCGAAAAGGCCATCATGCAATCGGATCTCGGCCTGAATCCGGTCAACGACGGCAAGATCATCCGCATCAATATCCCGGCTTTGACTGAAGAGCGCCGCAAGGAACTGGTCAAGATCGCCAAGAAGCACACAGAAGACGCCAAGATCGCCATCCGCAACATCCGGCGTGACGCCAACGAAGAACTCAAGAAGCAAAAGAACGACAAGACCATCAGCGAAGACGACATGCACCGGGGGCAGGAAAAGATCCAGAAGCTCACCGATGAATTCGTCGACAAAGCCGAAAAGACGCTGACGGAAAAAGAAAAAGAGATCATGGAAATCTAACCAGGCGGGGGCGTCACGCCCCCGCTTTGGATGCCCTATCTGACTATTGAAAAATTCCTTATAATGCAGGTCGTTCAAAAATCCCAAGGGACGGCGACAAAACGCTCAAGGTCACAGCATACGTATCCGTACGTACGAGTTTGAACGTATTGCAGCTGTCTGCCATTGGGAGATTTTCAACGGCCCGCTATCCGGTCCAGTTTATGACCTCACCCCCTCTCCAGCATCTGGCCATCATCATGGACGGCAACGGCCGTTGGGCCCGCCAGCGCGGTCTGCCACGCAGTGAAGGACACAAGGCGGGCACCCAGAGCGCCAAGGCGATCGTGACCGCTTGCCGCAAACGGGCGATCCCCTATGTCACGCTCTACACCTTCTCGCGGGAGAACTGGGCCCGCCCCAAGGAGGAGATCAATTTCCTGTTCGATCTCCTGGTCCGCTTTTTACGGCGCGAGGTCCAGGACCTCAAAGAACAAGGAATACGGCTCAACATCCTTGGAGATCTCAAGGGTTTGCCGGCCGCCCCTCGGCGGGCAGTCGAACACGTCTGCCGCCAAACCGCCGACGGTCGTGCGATGACGCTCAACCTGGCTCTGAATTATTCCGGCCGGGAGGAGATTCTCCGCGTCTGCCGCGAATTGCTCCAGCAGCAGGTGGCGCCGGAGGAGGTCACTGTCGAGCAGTTCGCGCAGCGGCTGTACACCGGAGGACAGCCCGATCCCGACCTCCTGATCCGCACCAGCGGAGAAAAACGGCTCAGCAACTACCTCCTGTTCCAGTGCGCCTACACCGAATTTTCTTTTCCCGAGGTTCTCTGGCCGGATTTCGACGAGCACGAGCTCGATGCGGCCTTGCATGAATACCAGCAGCGGCAGCGCCGCTTCGGAAGCATACGGTAGGCACCCCATGTCTTTTTTGAGTTCGCATATCCAACGGCTGCTGACCGCGCTTGTCCTATTGCCGCTTTTGGCCTGGGCTATCGCCTCCGGGCCGGTGGTCATCGGGCTGCTCGTCGGGCTTGTCAGCGTCTTCGGGCTCTGGGAATTCTATTCCTTTTTCTGGCCGGACCACCCGTTGCGAAAAGCTGGCGGCATTGTCCTTGGCGGACTGGTCATCGCCTGGCAGGCGGCCTCCCCCAATCCGGCGGCTCTGCCGTTTCTGCTCGCCCTGTGGGCCGGCAACCTCTTCTTTCTGACCCAGTACGCCCGGGATGCGGAGTCGGCCCAGCCGGCCGACGGCATGATCTTCAGCATTGGTCTCATGTATATCCCCGGCGTTCTCCAATTGTTCATCCATCTGCACCCGCTGGAGATCGTCCTGGTCCTGCTGGCCACCTTCGCTTCCGATACCGGGGCCTATTATGCCGGATGCTGGTGGGGACGACGCAAGGTCTGGCCGGTGATCAGTCCCAAGAAGACCTGGATGGGCAGTATGGGGGGATTGGGGCTGTGCATCACCCTGAGCCTTGTTTTGGGGCTCGCCTTTGGCGATGCCGCCTGGTATCATTGGATCTGGGTCGGGGCAGTACTGAACATTGCCGCCCAATTCGGCGATTTTTTTGAATCCGCCCTGAAACGCAAACTTCAAATAAAAGACTCCGGACGGTTGCTCCCCGGACACGGCGGCCTGCTCGATCGCATCGACAGCCTCCTTCTGGTCTTACCGGTGTACGCCGCCGTGACAATCTTCCTGCCCCTTTTCCTATGAACACCTCTGCCACATACATATCACGGCTGGACCCCGCTCCGAGCACCGGACCTCGAAAGGTTATTGTCCTCGGGAGCACCGGCTCCATTGGCTGCAGTGCACTGAAGGTCCTGGCCCAACACCCGGACACGTTCGAGGTCCTTGGTCTGGCCGGAGCGACCAACGCGAACCTGCTCGCCGAGCAGGCCCGGCAGTGGCGACCGTCTGTCCTGGGAGTCCTTGACGATACGGTCCGGGAGGAGGTCCGCCACCTTCTTCCCGCAGATTACCGGCCGCAATGGATGGTGGGCAACCCGGGCTACCAGGAGATGGCCGCCCTTTCCGAAGCCGAACTGGTCCTGTGCGCCCAAGTCGGAGCAGCCGGCTTGCCGCCGACCCTGGCCGCCGTCAAAGCCGGCAAGATTGTGGCCCTGGCCAACAAGGAATCCCTGGTCCTGGCCGGGACTCTGGTGCGCGAACTCTGCACGGCCTCCGGAGCCTGTCTCCTGCCGGTGGATTCCGAGCACAACGCCATGTTCCAGGCCCTGGCTGGCCACGATCCACACGACGTGCGCAAATTTGTTCTGACCGCCTCGGGCGGTCCGTTCCGAGGCCGTTTGCGAGAAGAGCTGCGCCGGGTCACTCCGGATCAGGCCTTGGCCCATCCCAATTGGTCCATGGGAGCCAAAATCAGCATCGACTCCTCGACGCTGATGAACAAAGGACTGGAATGCATTGAGGCTGCCTATCTCTTTGGTGTGGATATGGACCGCATCGAAGTCGTGGTCCATCCTGAAAGCATTATCCACTCCTTGGTTGAATACCGCGACGGCTCCCTGCTCGGCCACCTCGGGGTGCCGGACATGCAGATTCCCATCGCCCATTGCCTGAGTTATCCAAACCGGCTGGATCTCGACCTTGAGCCACTGGATCTGACACGCCTGAGCGGACTGCATTTTGAAAAGCCCGACGAATCGACGTTTCCCTGTCTGGCCCTGGCGCGTGAGGCCCTGGCCAACGGCCCGAGCTTCCCGATCGTGCTCAATGCCGCCAACGAAATCGCCGTGGATCTTTTTCTGCGTCGCGAACTGGCCTATCTGGACATCGCCCGCTTGCTGGAACGGACCCTGCAAGCCCATACTCCCAGTGCGGTAACAGATCTCGAATCCATCCACGCTGTCGACGATTGGGCCCGAAAACAGGCCCGATCCTTTGCCGCGCAATATTTTTCTGCACCAAGCGCATAGAGAACCGGTATGCTCACAAGTATTATCGCCATCGCCCTGGTTTTGGGGCTGCTTATCTTTTTCCACGAGCTCGGGCACTTCACCGCCGCCCGCCTGTTGGGCGTCGGTGTGCGGACATTCTCCCTCGGATTCGGACCCCGCTTAACCGGATTCAGGCTCGGGCGCACCGATTACCGGATCGCAAGCGTCCCTTTGGGAGGCTACGTCCAATTAGTCGGGGAATCCCCGGACGCTGAACTCCCCGAGGGATTCACCTCCCAGGACAGCTTTGCCCGCCGCCCTCCCTGGCAACGCATGCTTGTCGTCGCCGCCGGCCCGATTTTCAATTTTATCCTGGCCGTGCTCATCTACTGGATCATCTTCGCCTCGTACGGCCAGCAGGCCATGTTGCCGGTCATCGGCGAGGTCCGGGACCAGAGCCCGGCTTACGAGGCCGGGCTGCGGGCCGGCGATCACATCCTCGCTATCAACGGTCAGCCGGTCGAGTATTGGAGCGACGTCGCCCAGCGGATCCAGGCCCACGGTACGGCCCCGCTAGAGCTGCAAATCCTGCGCGAGGAAACCCAGCGCACCCTGCGCATGACACCGACCTTGCAGACCCGGGAAAACATTTTCGGAGAAAAGACCGAAGTTCCCATCGTGGGGATCATCGCCGCCGGCAAGACGACACGGATCGATATGGGGCCGCTGGAATCGTTCACCGCCGCCAATCAGCAGACGTGGCAACTGGTCAAATTGACCGGCGAGGGTTTAGTCAAGCTTGTCGAGCGGGTCATTCCCCTGGAGACCGTCGGCGGCCCGATCCTCATCGCGCAAATGGTCCACCAGCAGGCTGAACAAGGGCTCGTCCAACTGCTGGCCTTGACCGCACTGATCAGCATCAACCTCGGTCTGCTGAATCTCTTGCCGATCCCGGTGCTCGATGGAGGCCATCTCCTGTTTTACTTAGTGGAGACGGTTCTCGGTCGCCCCCTGGATCCGAAATGGCAGCATGTGGTCAACAAGATCGGTCTTTCCCTCCTTCTGGCCCTGATGGGCTTGGCTATCTACAATGACTTGCAGCGTCTGTTCACCAGCTGAGACCATTCTGGTCATCAACGGCACCGAGTCGCGCCTCCAGGTCGCCCTGGGCTCTGGCTCGGGGCTGCTCTGGAGCCAGGAATTGCAAACCCCGGGCCGGGCCATGCCCTATCTCGCTCCGGCCGTGCGCCAGGGGCTTGCTACCTGTGAACTCGACCTTGCAGCCCTGCGGGGGATCGCTTGTGTCCGCGGACCGGGCGGGTTCACCGGACTCCGCCTGACCCTGGCCACCACTCTGGGACTTGCCCGTGGCAGCGGCCTTCCCCTGGCCGGTATTGACTATTTGCCCGCCATCGCCGCCTCCGTAGCCCCCCTGCTTGCGAGTGAGCTGTGGGTGGCGACCCACGCCCGCCAGCGGATGGTCTACCTTCAGGGATTCACGCCTGTTCAGGGCGAACCGTTCTGTGCGCCCTTTCCGGCACCACTGGACACGGCCCTGGGGTATCTCCAACGCCGGGAAACGGCGCTGACGCTTGTCGGCAGCGGGCTGCGACGTTTCCCTGAACAGTGGACCGAGGCGCTTCCCGACGCCGTGTTCCTGCCTGCCGCTTGGGACCACCCCCACCCGCAGACCCTGCTGCGGCTGGCCGAAGAGGCTGAATTCACACAAACGCCCCCCTCTCCACTGTATCTGCGCGCCTCGGACGCCGAAGACAACCTGTCTACCATCGCCGGCAAACGGGGACTCGATCCTGATGCCGCCCGCCAAAGTATCCCGGATTTTTTGAGCTGAATTCGCCGGTTTCGCACCTGTCCAGGAGAGCGAGCCAGAGGCGCCACAAACCATTCAGCTCCCCCGAAAAGCATCCCGGAAGCACACCCTTTTCTTCGCCCCGCAAATCACGTATTTTGGGTCCCGTTGTTCGTAATTCACAGCCCCTGGATGAGCAGGCCATGGCCAAACTTTCGCCCACACTGGAAGACTATCTGGAGACGATCTTTCTCCTGGAATCGGAGCACAAGGCTGCGCGTCCCAAGGACATCGCCAGCAATCTCAATGTCCAGCGCGCCTCGGTCACCGGGGCCCTGCAGAGCTTGTCCGAAAAGGGGCTGGTCAATTACCAGCCCTACAGCGCTGTCACGCTCACCTCGGAGGGGTTTCGTGTCGCCACCAAGGTGGTCCACCGCCACCGGGTCCTGGCCGAATTCCTCCAGACCTTTCTCCAACTTGCTCCGGAAGTGGCCGAGGCCAACGCCTGCCGCCTGGAACACGACATCGACGACGAAACCCTGGAACGGCTGATCGCCTTTATCAAATTTGTCCAGCAATGCCCCCGGACCGGGCCGGACTGGCTCCAGGCCTTCACCCGATTTTGTGAGCACAAGGGGCGTTGCGAAAATTGCAGCCCGTGTCTGCGCCACTGCCTGGAGACCTATGAAGACGAGCACGGCGAGTCGTAACATCCCAGGGCTGCCTTAGGGCGACCGGCCACGAACCACCAGCTCCCGCTCAATACAAACACCTGCCAATGAGGTTTTGGATGGAAATACAATGTCCGAAATGCGCGTTTGTCCGTAACGTTCCCGATACCAAAATTCCGGCCCGGGCCCGTATGGCCACTTGTCCCAAATGCGGTCACAAATTTCCGTTTCGGGATCTCGAGCCGTCTGAAGAAACGGTGAAGCACACCGAGCCGGACACGCCTTCCCCGGAGACCCAGGCCCCGTCCCCGGAAAACGCCGTCCCACCGCCCTCAGCGGCTGAAACAGACTCCCAGACACCGGAACCCGAGACCGCGCCGGAACCGGCTGAGCAGGAGGCGTCTGAACAGGAGGCTCCTCCCCGCGAGGACATCTGGGCCTCGCTGGAAGCGCTCAATGCCGAGCCTGAACCCGATACCGACCCCATGCCGAATCCCGAGGAGGTCCCCTGGGAGAACCTCGAAGAACACGGTTTTTTTACCGGGCTGCGCCTGACCATCACCCGGGCCATGCTCTCCCCGCGCCGCTTTTTCTCCCACATGCCTGTGGCCAACGGACTCAGCATGCCGCTGGTCTTTTACCTGCTCATCGCCGAGGTCCAGGCCCTGGCCCAATTTTTCTGGCAACTCGCGGGCATCGCCCCCCAAATGGGCCAAGGGTCGCAAATGGGGGTCGCCGGCGTCGGATCAGCCCTTATCCTGATCGTTTACCCCTTGTTTTTGACCTGTATCCTTTTTTTTGTCTCCGGAATCAATCACGCGTGTCTGATCGCCCTGCGCGCCGGGGAGGCCGGCTTCCAGGGCACCTTTCGCACCGTCGCCTACGGCAGCGCCCCGTTTGTCCTGGCGGTCATTCCCCTTGTGGGCCCCATGCTCGGCGGCGTCTGGGCCATGGTCTGCACCATTATCGGCCTGAGTTGCGTCCACCGCACCAGCCTCGGGCGGGTTCTGCTGGCCATGTTCCTGCCGTTTCTGCTGCTGGCGGGATTGTCTGTGGTCCTGGTTGTGCTCCAGTCCATAGTCTAGGGGGGACAGTGTGGTGGCCTCGCGACTGCGTTCCCTGGTACATTGGCTGAAAAACCGCAGGCGCCTCAAACGGGAAACCTCCCCGGACGCGTTCCGGCGCGCCACCGAAGAAATGCTTGAGCTCATCGGCATGGCCCGGGGAGTCTGGCCCGGCGACAGCCAGTTCCAGACCCGGTTGCAACGCATCGAACGGGAAATGCACCAGCTTCAGGAATTGACCGCCCAGCGCCGGTTCCGCCATTTATCGCTGCAAAAACGGCTGGAGTTACGCGACAGTCTCCAGCGCTCGCGGCAGATGCTGATGCACAGCCTGGAAACCGTACCGCCGCCCACGGACCGGGTCCAATAAAATGGGCTCTTCGTCACAGGGCATGGAATTTCAGACGCAAAAGTTTGCTGTCTCTTCTGTGTGCTTCGAGCGAAAGGCCCGCACATTTTCTTGGTCCCGCCAAAAGGGGGAAACCGGACCGCGAACTGAATGCTCCCTGGCGGATTTTGATGCAACAAGGGCCATCTTCGACACCTGGAGTTCTGCTTTACTTGAGAGTCCGGAGGGGGCAAGGATCCCCCTTTGGCGGGATTGAGAAAATACCGGGCCGAAAGTGGGCACATAGAAGTGACGGCAAACTCCAAAAATCCACAGGATCCGTCAAAGAACCATAAAATGGACCTGTTCACCACGGCCTTCCGGGGGGCGTACGGCCCGGAACGCATGGACTTTTGCACCTCCTCGTGGCATACGGTGCTGAGTTTTTTGATCGCCGTGCAGCGTGAGCCTCAGCCGCTGCCTGCACCGTCCCACCCCGTCCCTCCCCCGGGAGAGCGAGTGGTACAAGATCGGACACACGGCCGATTTCCGGGGAGGGACTTCGCTTCTTGTCGACGACAGCAAAACGGTTGGTGCCGCAAGGCCCGCCGATAGAACCTCTAGCCCAAAGTGGGTTATGCATATGATCGGAATATCCAAATTGTATTGTGACGCCATCGAACCGTCCGACGCCCTGCGCTATGGCCGCCAATCCGGAAAACTCCCCTCGCACCTCCTGCAATTCTCCGAGGACAAAAAACCGGTGGTGGTCTGGAACATGACCCAACGGTGCAACCTCAAATGCGTGCATTGCTATGCCCAAGCCATCGACCCCGAGGGCAAGGACGAAATCAGCACCGACCAGGGCAAGGCGATCATCGACGACCTCGCTGCCTTCGGCGCCCCGGTCATGCTCTTTTCCGGCGGCGAACCCCTGGTGCGCAAAGACCTGCCAGAACTCGCCTCTTACGCCGTGTCCAAAGGCATGCGCGCGGTCATTTCCACCAACGGCACCCTGATCACCAAGGACAAGGCCCGGGAACTCAAATCCATCGGCCTGTCCTATGTCGGCATCTCCCTGGACGGCGGTGAAGCCACGCACGACAAATTTCGCGGTGTGCCGGGCGCTTTCAAAAAAGCCATGGAAGGGGTCGACAATTGCCAGGCCGAAGGGCTCAAGGTCGGCCTGCGTTTCACAGTCAACAAGCGCAATTTCGAAGAAGTCCCGACCATCTTCCACATTCTCAGGGAAAAGGAGATCCCCCGGGTCTGTTTTTACCACCTTGTGTACTCCGGGCGCGGCTCGGAACTGATCAAGGAAGACCTGACCCACGAGCAGACCCGCCGTCTGGTCGATCTGATCATGGACGAAACCAAGGCCCTGTTCGACGACGGGCTTCCCAAAGAGGTCCTGACTGTGGACAACCATGCCGACGGCCCCTACGTCTACCAGCGTCTGCTGCAGGAAAATCCGGAACGGGCCAAACAGGTCATGGAATTGCTCCAATTCAACGAAGGCAACAATTCCGGCCGTGGTATCGGGTGCATCTCCTGGGACGGACAGGTCCACGCCGACCAGTTCTGGCGCATCCACACCTTCGGCAATGTCTTGGAGCGGCCGTTTTCCGAGATCTGGACCGACCCCTCCATTGAGTTGCTGCACAAGCTCAAGGACAAAAAGGCCCATGTCGGCGGACGCTGCGCCAAGTGCCAATATCTCAACATCTGCGGCGGCAACTTCCGCGCCCGGGCCGAGGCCTATTACGGAGATATCTGGGCCCAGGACCCGGCCTGCTATCTGACGGACGAAGAAATCGGCATCTCCTAGCCGGGCGGCGCCCCGCCCCGAACGTGGAGATGGGCTGCGCGTCCCGTTCGGCTTGGTCGGACGGGCTTCCTTGAATATGTAGCCAAACGTGGTCACAAAGGCGCATCTCATGGCGAAAACAGACTTCTTCAGAGGCCGTCGTTTGCGACAGACGGCCACAATGCGAGCCCTGGTCCGCGAAACCGTGCTCCGGCCCGAAGACCTGATTCAGCCCTATTTCGTGGCCGAGGGCGACCGGCACGCCAGCCGGCCTATCGGGTCCATGCCCGGCCAGCACCAACTCGGTCTGGAGGCCCTGACGGCCCGGGTGAGTCAGGCCGTGGACAACGGCCTCCACGCGGTCATGCTCTTCGGCATCCCTGAGTCCAAGGATCCGCAAGGGTCTCAAGCCTATGCCCCGGAGGGCATCGTCCAGGAAGCGGTCCGCCGCCTCAAAGCTGCCGTGCCGGAGCTGACGGTCATCACTGACGTCTGCCTCTGCGAATTCACCTCGCACGGCCATTGCGGTCTCGTGGACGGCCAGCAGGTCCTCAACGACCCGACCCTGGAACTCTTGGCTGCCACCGCTGTCTCCCACGCCGAGGCCGGAGCGGACATCGTCGCCCCCTCGGACATGATGGACGGACGGGTTCAGGCCATCCGGCTCGCTTTGGATACCGCCGGTTTTCAACAGACACCGATCATGTCCTATGCGGTCAAATACGCTTCGGCCTTCTACGGCCCGTTTCGGGAGGCGGCGGAAAGCGCGCCGCAATTCGGCGACCGCAAGACCTATCAAATGGATCCGTCCAACGCTCGGGAAGGGCTCCGCGAAGCCGAGGCGGACACCGCTGAGGGCGCTGATTTTCTGATGGTCAAACCGGCTCTGGCCTACCTCGATATTCTGAGTCAACTGCGGCAGCGCAGTACACTTCCCCTGGCCGCCTATCACGTCAGCGGCGAATACAGCCTGATCAAGGCGGCTGCCCAGCAGGGGTGGATCGATGAACAGGCCGTGGCCCTGGAATCCCTGACAAGCATCAAACGGGCCGGCGCTGATCTGATCCTGACCTATTTTGCGGAACAGGCTCTGGACTGGTTGTCCTGAGCCGCTGAAATACCGCCGCACCCCAGCCCCACACCGGCCGCTGGCGACCAGGTTTCCCTGCCGGGAATCCAGGACCCAAACGCCGGGATTTGAGAGCAGTCCAATGACGCACCACGGTAATGCCTCTGTACCTGATTTGCGCTTAATCGCCTGGGAAGTCACCCGGTCGTGCAACCTTGCTTGCAAACATTGCCGGGCCGAGGCCCATCTGGATCCCTACCCTGGCGAATTGACCACCGGCGAGGCCAAAAACCTGATCGACACCTTCCCCCAGACCGGAAGTCCGATCATTATCTTCACTGGCGGGGAGCCCCTGCTGCGTCCCGACCTCTTCGACCTGGTCCGCCACGCGAAATCCAAGGACCTGCGCTGCGTCATGGCCCCGAACGGGACCTTGATCACCCCGGACAACGCCCGGGAGATGGCTGAATCCGGGATTGAACGCGTGTCCATCTCCATTGACGGTCCGGACAGCGCCAGCCACGACGCCTTCCGCGGCACCCCCGGCGCCTTTGACCAGGCCATGCAGGGCATCGACTATCTCAAGGCCGCGGGGATCCCGTTTCAAATCAACACCACGGTCACCCGCAACAATATGGGCCAATTCAAGGATATCTTTCAGCTGGCCCAGCGGCTGGGAGCGGTGGCTTGGCATATCTTCCTCCTCGTTCCCACCGGGCGGGCCGCGGACCTGAAAGAAGAAATCATCACCGCAGCAGAATACGAATCGGTGCTGAACTGGTTTTACGATTTTCGTAAGACCACCGACATGCAGCTCAAGGCCACCTGCGCCCCGCATTACCACCGGATCCTGCGCCAACGGGCCAAGGAAGAAGGGGTCGAGGTCACCTTTGAGAACTTCGGGCTCGACGCCGTGAGCCGGGGGTGCCTGGGCGGGATCGGTTTCTGCTTTATTTCGCACACCGGTCAGGTCCAGCCGTGCGGATACCTCGATCTCGACTGCGGCCAGGTCAAGCAGACCCCCTTTCCGGAAATCTGGGCCAATTCGCCCCAGTTCCAGAATCTGCGCACGCCGCAGGCCTACACCGGCAAGTGCGGCGTCTGCGAATACCATAAAGTCTGCGGTGGCTGCCGGGCCCGGGCCCAGACCATGCGCGGCGACTACCTCGCTGAAGAACCGCTGTGCTCCTACACTCCACAGCGGTTGCGCGAGGAGCCCGTTTCTCAGGGATGATCCGGGCCAGAATCCGGCACAACCCGGGACGAACCCGTAGCCAAAGCTTTTCCATCCACCTTTAGGCCGCATATCGGAACGCTATGGACACGACCGACCGTTTTATCCTGGACATTATTCAGACCGGTTTTCCCTTGGTCTCAAGACCTTATGAGAGTATCGGACAGCAAGTGGGGTTGACCGAGGCCGAAACCCTGGCCCGGGTGCGAGCGCTGAAGCAAAACGGCGTTATCCGTCGCATCGGGGCCAATTTCCATTCCCGCAAGCTGGGATGGAAAAGCACCCTGTGCGCCGCCCGCGTCAGTGATGCGGATTTCGAGACCTTTGTCGCCGAGGTCAACCGCCATCCCGGCGTGACCCACAACTACCGCCGTCGGCACCAGTACAACGTCTGGTTCACGCTCATCGCCCCCTCCTGGGAAGCGATCCAGGCCACGCTTGAGGACATCACCGCCGCCACCGGGGTCCCCATTCTCAATCTGCCTGCCGAGAACATGTTCAAGATCAAAGTCGATTTTCCCATGCAGGAAGAGACCACCGCATCGTCGCAGGGCGGTGCCAACTCCGGAGAGGCGCCATGAATCCGTGTATCGTTTCCCCGTCGTTGCTGTCCTCGGACTTTGCGCGCCTGGCCGAAGAACTCCAGGCCCTGGAACAGGCCGGGGTGCCCTGGGTCCATTGGGATGTCATGGACGGCATGTTCGTGCCCAATATCACCCTTGGTCCTCCTGTCATCAAAGCGGCCCGGCCCAAATGCTCCCTCTTTTTTGACGTCCACCTCATGATTGAGGATCCGGGCCGGTATATCGAGTCCTTTGCCGCAGCTGGCGCCGATCTGATCTGCGTCCACGCCGAGGCCTGCCTCCATCTCGAGCGAGTGGTCTCCCAGATCGCCGAGGCTGGCTGTCAGACCGCCGTAGCACTCAACCCGGCGACGCCTTTAGAGCAGATCGACTATCTTTTGCCCCAGTTGGACATGGTCCTCATCATGAGCGTCAATCCAGGCTTTGGCGGCCAGTCCTTCATCCCCTTTTCGCTGGACAAGATCCGGGGGCTGCGCCACCGTCTGGACAGCCGACGACTGGGGACCCGAATTCAGGTCGACGGCGGCGTGACCACGGCCAACGCCGCCGAAATCGTGACCGCCGGGGCCGATACCCTGGTCTCTGGTTCGGCGTTTTTCAAACACCCCTCCTACCAGGAGGGACTTGCAGCCTTCATGGCCCGGATGCAGGGCAAAGGCGGGCCAGCCTAACGGAGACGATCAAGGCGGCAAAGCGGGCAGACGTTCAGCCTGTCTGACCAAGAGGATTGTTTTTTCGCCGCCGCCTCCCATTGAGAGCTGGGCAATACCTTGCTTTGCCCCCCATTTGCGCTCCATACGATTAGGAAAAGGGGTGCTTGCGTTCAAGAAACGCAGGCACCCCTTTTGTCGTTGAACAGCTCCCCTTTCTCCTATGCCTTCCCCCCAATGGCCCCAACACGGGGAATCAATATTGCGAAGAGCCCTTGCTCCATGTTTCCCGTCCGCTTGAAGCGAGCGCCAGCAAAACACGTTTTCTTGACTTTGCCAATGTTTCGAATGTAGTTCAGCAAAAGGAGTATTCAGGCGAATGATTGACGACACTGACAGACACATTCTGCATATCCTGCAGGAAAATGCCCGGGCCAGTAATGCCTCCATCGCCCGTCAGATCGGCATGGCGCCTTCGGCTGTCCTGGAACGGATCCGCAAACTGGAAAAACGCGGCGTCATCCAGGGCTATGAAGTCAAACTCAATGCCAAAAAGCTCGGCCTGGCTCTGACTGCTTTTATCCGCGTCGGTTCTGAAGAGCGGGTCGGGAGCACCCAGACCGGCCGCAACCTCGCCCAACTCCCCGAAGTTCAAGAAGTCCACCATGTCGCGGGCCCCGACTGTTATCTCGTCAAAGTCCATGTCCCGGACAACGAATCCCTCGGCCAACTCTTGCAACGTTTCGGCGCCATAGAAGGCGTCAGTTACACCCATACTGTCCTGGTCCTCACGCCGATCAAGGAATCGGCCCCCCTGCCGCTGCCGGAACCTCATCCGGCTTCCTAGCGTGAGGCGAGCAACCCCGACCCAAGGAGGAACCGCTGAGATGGACATGCAGACCCTGAACCCGAAAATCAAGGCCCGTGGCCGGGAATTCTTTCAAAGTATCAGTGGGGAAGCTCCGACTGTCTTTAATAAGGGGTGGTGGACCGGCAAGGTCATGGACTGGGCGATGCGCAATGAGCAGTTCAAGATCCAATTGTTCCGCTTCGTCGATGTTCTGCCCTATCTCAATACCACCGAGTCCCTGAACCGGCATATCCAGGAATACTTCGTGGCCGAGGACCAGGAGATCCCGGCTGTGCTCAAGTGGGGGGCCAAAGGCGCCGGAATGGGCAAGGGATTGGCCGGCAAGGTCATGACCAAGACCATCCGCAGCAATATCGAGGGCATGGCCAAACAGTTCATCATCGGCGAGAACACCAAACAGGCCATCAAAAACCTCAACAAACTCCGCAAAGACGGCTTCGCCTTCACTGTGGATATCCTGGGAGAAGCAACGGTCAGTGAAGAGGAGGGGGTAGAATACCAGACCAACTATCTCCACCTCATGGACGCCCTGGCCCAGGAAGCCAAAAGCTGGAAAGGCCTGGGCGGGAACAGCGGGGATTGGGGACACGCCCCGCTGACCAATATCTCCATCAAGCCCTCGGCCCTGTATTCCCAGGCCAGACCCTCGGATTTTGAGAACACGGTACAGGCCATTTTCGACCGGCTCATGCCGGTACTGGACAAGGCCATGGCCATGGGGTGTCACGTCTGCATCGACATGGAGCAGTACAAGTACAAGGACATCACCCTGGAAGTCTTCAAGCGGTTGCGCTCCCACGAAAAATTCCGGGAGTACCCGCACATCGCCATTGTGCTGCAATCCTATCTTCTGGACACGGATCAGGACCTTGATGCCTTGTTGCATTGGGCACGGACAGAACACCTCCCCATTTCCATCAGATTGGTCAAAGGCGCCTACTGGGATTACGAGACGGTCCTGGCCAAGCAGCACGGCTGGGACATTCCGGTCTACATCAACAAGCACGAGACCGACGCCGCCTTCGAACGCCAGACAGCGACCATCCTCCGCAATTCCGACATCTGCCACTACGCTTGCGGTTCGCACAACATCCGGTCCATCGCCGCGGCCCAGGAGATGGCTGAGGAACTCGGCGTTCCGGAAGAACAGTATGAATTTCAGGTCCTCTACGGAATGGCCGAACCAGTGCGCAAAGGATTGCGCAACGTCGCCAAGCGCGTCCGGCTCTATTGTCCCTACGGCGAACTCATCCCGGGCATGGCCTATCTCGTGCGCCGACTGCTGGAAAACACGGCCAACGAATCCTTCCTCAAGCAGAGTTTCGCTGACCACGAAGATGTCGACCACCTGCTGGAAGATCCCGCGCTTTTGGCCCAGTCCGGCCCTCTGAGCCGGGAAAAGACCCCGGCACCACCGCCACTGTCGCCCTCAGAACCGTTTCGCAATGAGCCGGCTCCGGATTTCACCAAGGAATCCGAACGGGTGGCCTACCCTGAGGCGCTTGCCGAGGTCCGCCGGCAATTGGGCCGGACCTATCCTCTGTACATAAACGGCCAGGAAGTGACCACCGAAGACCTGCTGCCTTCCCTCAATCCAGCCGACCCCGGGGAAGTCGTGGGATCCGTATGCCAGGCCTCGACCCGGGAGATCGACGAGGCCATCGCCGCGGCCAACGAAGCCCTGCCGGCCTGGCGGGATCTGGCCCCTGAAGACCGGGCCCAGTACATCTTTCGCGCCGCCGACATTGCTCGCAAGAATATCCACACGCTGAGCGCCTGGCAGATCCTGGAGGTCGGCAAGCAATGGAATCAGGCCCACGGCGACGTGGCCGAAGCCATCGACTTCATGGAGTACTACGCCCGGGACATGATCCGGCTCGGTCGCCCCCGGCGCACCGGCAAGGCTCCAGGTGAATTGACCCACTATTTCTACCAATCCAAGGGTATCGCCGCAGTCATCGGCCCCTGGAATTTCCCTTTGGCTATCAGTTGCGGCATGAGTGCCGCCTCACTGGTGACCGGCAATTGTGTGCTCTATAAACCCGCCGGCCTGTCCTCTGTCGTCGGACACACCTTGTGCCAGATTTTCCGCGACGCGGGACTCCCCCCCGGGGTCTTCAATTTCGTACCCGGCCGGGGCTCTGTTATCGGCGACTATCTGGTCGACCATCCGGACATCGCCCTGGTGGCCTTCACCGGCTCCCTGGACGTTGGGCTGCGGATCATCGAGCGGGCCGCCAGGCTCCAGCCCGGCCAGGAACACGTCAAAAAAGTCATCGCCGAGATGGGCGGAAAAAATGCGATCATTGTCGACGACGATGCCGACCTAGACGAAGCTGTAGCCGATATCATCTACTCCGCCTTCGGATACCAGGGCCAGAAATGCTCAGCCTGTTCGCGGGTCATTGTCCTGGATTCCATTTACGACAAATTCATGCACCGGCTGACCAAGGCCGCACAATCCTTACCCATCGGACCGGCCGAGGATCCCGGCAATTTTATGGGACCGGTGGTGGACAAAGGCCAGCAGGACAAGGTCAATGCGGCCGTGGCCCTGGCCGAAGAAGAGGGCAATGTCGTGCTCAAACGGGACGACCATCCTGACACCGGCTCCTATGCCCCACTGACCATTGTCGAAAACATCACCCCGGAACACCGTCTGGCCCAGGAAGAGATCTTCGGGCCTGTCCTGGCGGTCATGCGGGTCAAGGACTTCGATCAGGCCCTGCAATGGGCCAATTCGACCCCCTACGCCTTGACCGGGGCCGTCTTCTCCCGCAGTCCCCAGCACCTGGACCGGGCAAGAACCGAATTCCGCGTCGGCAATCTCTACCTCAACCGCGGCAGCACCGGCTCGATGGTCGAGCGCCACCCCTTCGGCGGCTTCAAGCTTTCCGGCGTGGGCTCCAAAACGGGCGGTCCGGATTATCTGTTGCAGTTCATGGACCCGCGCACGGCCACGGAGAACACCATGCGCCGCGGTTTTGCCCCGATCATCGAAGGCGACGACTGGCTCGATTAATCCGCCACACAGGTCCGCCGGGCGCGACGGGGAACCGTCCGGCGATTCATTCTATCCACTTCTGACTACCGAGGAGGCTTGCATGGAAACCTATTCACTGACCGCGGCGACCTGGTTCTGGTTGCTTGTGCCCATGCCGCTGGTGATCGTTTTGTCCCTGATCAATCTCGTACTGCACAGGAGGAATGACACATGATGAGTGTGCCCACCTTTACCTCCTTTGTCGTCTACTTGATTGTCATGATGTCCATCGGGATTTTTTTCTACTACCGGACCAAAAACCTCTCGGACTACATCCTCGGCGGACGCCAACTCAGCCCGGCAGTGGCCGCCTTGAGCGCCGGGGCTTCGGACATGAGCGGCTGGTTGTTGCTCGGTCTGCCCGGGGCCATGTACGCCGGAGGGATGAACAACATCTGGATCGCTGTCGGCTTGTCCATTGGCGCCTATCTGAACTGGCAGTTCGTGGCCAAGAAATTACGGACCTATACGGAAAAGGCCGGTGACGCGATCACCCTGCCCGACTACCTGGAAAACCGCTTCGGCGATTCCTCGCGCATCCTGCGGGTCATCTCGGCCATCGTGATTCTCATCTTCTTCACTATCTACGTCTCTTCCGGCCTGGTCGGCGGGGCCATCCTTTTCGAGAAAACCTTTGGCCTGAACTACCAGCTCGCCCTGTGGGTCGGGGCCCTGGTCATCGTGGCCTACACCTTTCTCGGCGGGTTCATGGCCGTCAGCTTGACCGACTTTCTCCAGGGAACGCTGATGTTTATCGCGTTGCTGGTGGTTCCGGCCGTCGTGATCGCCAAAATGGGCGATTGGGGCACCGTGGTCGACAAGGTCGCGCATGTCGACGCCAAATATGTGGACGCCTTTTCCGGCATGACCTTGCTGTCGATTATCTCTCTCATGGCCTGGGGACTGGGCTATTTCGGGCAGCCCCATATTCTGGCCCGCTTCATGGCCATCCGGCGGGCCAAGGACGTGCCCAAGGCGCAGATGGTCGGCATGACCTGGATGGTTCTGGGCCTTTTCGGGGCCATTTTCACCGGTTTTGCCGGCATCGCCTATTATGTGGGCAGTCCGCTGGAAAATTCAGAAACCGTCTTCATCGCTTTGACCCAGGCCCTCTTCAATCCCTGGATCGCCGGCATCCTGCTGGCCGCCATTCTTTCGGCCATCATGTCCACCGTCGACTCCCAGCTTTTGGTCTGCTCCAGCGCTATTGCCGAAGACTTTTACAAACAGATCCTGCGCAAGGAAGCCCCGCAAAATGAACTGGTCTGGATCGGACGGGTGTCCGTGCTCATCCTGGCCCTGATCGCGACCTCCCTGGCGGCCGACCCGAACAGCAAGGTCCTGGACCTGGTGGCCTACGCCTGGGGCGGCTTTGGCGCCGCCTTCGGCCCGGTGGTCATTTTGTCCCTGTTCTGGCGGCGCATGACCCGCAACGGGACCCTGGCCGGGATGATCGTCGGCGCTGTGACCGTCATCGTCTGGAAGCACATGACCGGTGGCCTTTTTGATCTCTACGAGATCCTGCCCGGGTTTCTGTTCTGTGCTCTGACCGTTATCATCGTCAGCCTCCTGGACAAAGCCCCCGGCAAATCCGTCACTGAGGTTTTCGACTCCGTCTGATTGCTGGCGACCACTGAGCCGAGCTCTATCCTCTGCCACACCAAGTTCTCCACAGCCGGATCTGTTCTGCAGGTCCGGCTTTTCTCCGTCCGGGCACAGGCAGGAGCCGTTCGGTACTTCCCAGCGGGGGCATCCAGCCGGAACGAGACCAACTGTCCCCGGGGAGATGCTCCCGGATTTGTGGATATACGGCCGCTTCCGAAGTTTTGCTCTTTATGGACCGACCCGTTGCATTGAGTACAACCGGACAGCCCACTGCGGTCATGTCTGACCTTCTCGGTGACGCCCTGCGACTGTGTAGCCGCACGCCTCCCATTGTGGGCACGGGAGACAGAACGCAAACAGGACAAAAAAAACCCGGCAGGTAAGGCCATACCTGCCGGGCTGAATACGCCAAAAGGCGATTGAGTGAGCTTTAGAAGCCGAACTCGTCTCCGCCACCGGAGCTGGAACCGAAACCAAAATCGGCTTCAGGCTCACCGGAGCCGGAAGAAGCGGTGTCACCGCCGGCCGCAGCGGCGTCGCCAGCGGTCGCGTCACCGGAAACAGACACCACTCCGTGCTTTTTGACTTCTTCAATCTTGGCCAGCAAATCGTCAACCTTGCCCAGGTAATCTTCGACCTTCTTGGCCGAAGCCATGATCTGCTTCTCGCCTTCGTTTTTCATCTGCTTTTCATAATCGCTGACCTTGCTTTCCAGGGCAGCGATCTTCTTGCCATTGCCTTCCTTCAAAGCCTCAAGGTCTTTGATATGGGTTTCCTGGTCGGCAATGGTCTGCTTGTATCCAGCGACCTTGTCGAAAACCACTTTGACCTCTTCCATGGCTTCGGCAGGAAGCGGCATGACCGAAACGTTTTCCCCGTATTCGGCGATGTCCTGTTTCTTGAGCCGGGTCAGATCCGGGTGCTGTTCGTAGATCCAGGCCTTGGTCAAACCAGACGCCAGCGGGGCCGTCTCCGGAGTGACCTCCTGCTGGGTCATGAAGCTCAGGAGCTCCAGGACATCCTTGTTGTACTTGCCCGGTTTGCCCCGCATGTAGGACACGAACGTCTGCATGGGAAATACTTTACGAGCTTCAGCCATGTCAGCCTCCTTTTAGATGACAAATATTTTTTTCTTTTGGCTCTCAGAAGCCATGGGCAGTCGGCCAATATGCCGGGCATAGGCCAGGGCGGCGGTCCGATAGACCATGTGCCCCAATTTTGACCACGGCAGGTACGCGATAAGCATGAACACCGAGATCAGGTGCAGGTAGTACATGGGGTACGCCAGACCAGCCACGCCGGCCAGACGGAGCAGTTCACACAAAACCCCAGTCACTGCCACGGCCCAGATCACGCCAAGCAGATACCAGTCATAAAAAGTCGAGGCGTGTTTGTTCGGGTCCTGGTTCAAGCGGCGTTTGGTCAAGTAGGTCAGGCCGACAAGGAGGGCAATAGCGCCGACATTGGCCAGAATCTTGACTGGGTGCCACAACGGCATCGGGGTGTGTCCAATGGGAGCCAGGAAAGGAATGATCTTGCCGCCCCAATGGGTCACAGCCACGACACTGGTGACAATGAACAAGGCCACGAACGCGTAGAAGGTCAACAAGTGGCCCTTGAACTTCTGCTCGTCGGCCTCGGAATCCTCTCCGCAATCTTTCCATTTGCGATGGGTGACGATTTCATCTTTGACCGTATCCCACAGCGAGGCCCAGATGCCCTTGGGCTCATAGCCAATGACAAAGGTTTTGGGCTGATCCTGGAATGACGCGATCAGTTTTCGTATCCCTTTGTAGAAGGTGTAGATCACAAACAGGGCCACCAACCCGAAAACGGTGTCGATGGTGTAATCACCAGGGAAAAGGACGCCGTATTCGACGTTGCCCTGTTCGTTGAGCGGGAATGCGGTGCCGAGCATCCCGGCGCGGATGATCCAGATGATCAGATAAATGATCGCCGGAATCCCGATCAGTTGCGGCAGATACTTGGCCGAACTCATCCACTTGCCCAGAATCGTTGGCTCGACGAGTTTGCGGTAGGCCATATTGCGCAATCCGGCCAGCAGGTCACCGGGCTTGGCGCCCCGCGGGCAGAGATCAGAGCACTGTCCGCAATTGTGGCACAACCAAATATCGATATCGTTAAGAAGTTTGTCACGCAGTCCCCATTGGGCCCAGACCATCTCCTTGCGGGGATAGGGCTTGTCAATGGGCGACAAGGGACAGACAACGCTACAGGTCGCGCATTGGTAGCACTTCTTCAGGGTGTCGCCCCCGACCTCCTGCAGCTCCTTGATAAAATCCAGATCCGGCTGAATTTTCACGGGTTCGGACATATATCTCTCCTTCTAGAAGCCCTTGTACGGATTCGGTCCCAATGCGGTCACATAGTCCACAAATGAATCTATGAGCTCAGGCACGATATTGTAGTCGTCGATAGCGACTTCCTTCTGCACCACGCGCTCTTTCTCCACACCGAGCCGATCCAGCGTTTCCCCGATGTTCTGCATCCGGCGACTGCAGAGCTCACTTCCTTTGACGAAGTGGCATTGGTAGTCGTCACCGTATTTGCAGCCCAACAGGAGGACACCGTCGATCCCTTTGCCCATGGCATCAGCCACCCAGATGGTGTTCACCGAACCAAGGCAGCGGACCGGGATGAAACGGACATACGGCGACCAATGCTTGCCGCGCATGGCAGCCATGTCCAGAGCGGGATAGGCATCGTTTTCACAGGCCAGAACCAGGATGCGGGGACCTTCGGTCTCCATCTCATCCGGAACGTTGATCTCACGGATCATGGAGCCGATCTGTCCGACACCGTAGTTGTCAAAGGAAATGACACGTTCCGGGCAAGCGCCCATGCAGGTCCCGCAACGGCGGCACCGGGCCAGGTTCGGCAACGGCGTTCCCTTTTCGTCGTCGTCCAAGGCGCCAAAGGGGCACTCTTCGGTGCACCGCTTACACTGCGTGCACCGGGTGAAGTTGAAGATCGGATAGGTCATGTCCCCGGAGCGCGGATGGACAGCCATACCCCGGTTGACCGATTCGATGCATTGGATCGATTTCAGCGCCGCGCCCAGGGCATCGGTCTCTGATGTGGCCAGAGTCATGGGCTGACGCACGGAGCCGGCGGCATAGATGCCTGTCCGCCGGGTCTCGTAGGGAAAGCAGATATAGTTCGAATCGGCAAAGCCGTCGAAGAGTTCGAGATCCGGGAACGCCTCGCCCTGGCGGTATTGCAATTGGATCACCGGTTCGAGGGCCGTCGTCGGAACCATGGCGGTCGGGACCACGAGCATGTCCACTTCGAGGAGGATGTCTTCGCCAATAAGGGTGTTGAAGACCTCGACCTGGACTTTGCCATCCGGTCCTTCCTTGATGGCCCCGATATCACCTTTGGTCAGCATGATGCCCGGATCGTCCTGAGCGGACTTGTAGTAGAGCTCATTCACGCCAGGGACCATCATGTGCTCATAGACCATGTAGGCCATCGAGGCCGGAGCCATTTCGCGAACGTACCGGGCCTGCTTCAACGCGGTCAGAGAGGTGATCTCCGAGGTATAGGGCAGGTGCCGATAGGATTCGGTCTTCTTGAACTCTTCGGCAATAGCCGGTTCATCATCGTCGCTGGGCTGCTCGGCCTTCTTGGCTTCCGCTTCGGCCTGGGCCTTTTCCTCTTCGGCGAACTGCTCGAGCTTGTCCCCAAAGCCGGTCAAAAAGAGGACGCTTTGCGGCGTCTTGCCATCGCTGGGACGTTTGATCGTCCCTTCCTTGGCCATCTCCTCGACCTGCATGGAGGTCACCACGTTGGGCAGAGAGCCATATCCGAACGGAGCCAGGAACTTGTCATCCTGCGCGGCCCAACCGGTGGCCACGACGACTGCGCCGACCTTGACCGTTTCCTGACCGGATCCGGTGTTCAAGGTGGCCTCGAAATCCCCGGGCTGTCCGGCAATTTTTTCGAGCTTGCTGCCGGTATAGACCGTAATCTTGTCGTTGCCCTGAACAGCGCTGATCTTCTGTTCGACCCCGGTCTCATGGGCCTGCGCATACGGCGCGGCAAAGGGGATAGTCTTGTGCATTTTACCGGCATAGCCGCCAAGCTGCTTGTCCTTTTCGACCACCACGACTTCATAGCCGGCCTGAGCCGCATTGACAGCGGCGGTCAATCCGCTCCAGCCGCCGCCGAGGACAAGGACCCGCTTGACGGAGTCGAGTTCCTCCGCATTGGGGATGTTCATGTTGCGCAGTTTGACCACGCCCATATTGATATAATCGCGGGCCATCTCCTGCAGCAATTCCGGCGGCTCAGCGCTGGGATCGAGTTCGGATCCGTCCGGGTTGCGGTAGGCATAGACACAGATTTCGCGGAGATTGACCCGATCAACGACCACGTTTGAACCGAAATCGTAGAGATCCCAATCCATCCGCGGCGAAGTCCCGCAAATACAGACCCCATCGATGGTTCCCGCATCGATATCCGCCTGAATCAGCTTCCGGCCTTCGTCAGAGGCCAGGTTCGGGTGTGATTTGACCACGGGACAGGTATCGCCCCACTTGTTCGCTAACTTTTGCGCGAGGGCATCAAAGTTGACCATGCCATTGACGCTCGCCTCGTCAAAGTAAATACCGATCTTCTCGGCCATGTGACTACCTCCCTCTCACCGTTTGGATCGCTTGCATCGCGGCGCCGGTAGCCGACTGCGCAGATTTCATCACATCCAGCGGCTGCTTGGCGCATCCCGCAGCGAAAATCCCCTGCTCATTGCCGGTGACAAAGCCTTCTTCATCCAGTTGCAGAGCAAACGGGAGTTTCTCTCCGGCCAAGCTCGGCTGCATCCCGGTTGCCAGCACCACCATGTCGTATTTTTCCTGTCCCTTGGCCCCGGAGACGGCGTCTTCCACGGTCACCCAGACATCCTCGCCGGCATCGTCGAGTTCCACCTCGGCCACCTTGCCCTTGACGGCATGGACCTTGGGGTCGTCCAGGATCTTCTTGGCGAAATTTTCATAACGCCCGGGGGTCCGCAGATCGATGTAGTATATGGTCACCTCGCTGTCCGGATATTGCTCCCGCAGGTACTGGGCCTGCTTCAGGGAGGCCATGCAGCAGATATAGGAGCAATAGCTGAGGTGGTTTTCATCCCGGGAGCCTGCGCACTGGACGAAGGCGACCTTTTTCGGGGCCGCGTTGTCGGAGGGGCGGAGAATCTGGCCGCTTGTCGGGCCGCTCGGAGCAGCCAAGCGTTCCATCTGCATGTTGGAGATGCAGTTGTCCAGCTTACCAGCGCCGAGATTTTCCAGGTTGGTCACATCATAGGGCTTCCATCCGGTGGCGACCACGATACTGCCCACATTGAGGGTCAGATCCTTTTCCTGGGCTTCCAGGTCAATGGCCTCATGCTCCTTGAGCATCGCGCGGTCCTCCTCAGACAAAGCACCGGCGTCGAGGACATAGCGGTGCGGAAAAGCGAACGGCACGTCCATGTAGAGCGCTTTACGCGCAGCCAGACCGAATTCGAAGTCGTCCTTGATCGACTGCTTCAACTTGGCCGCCAGGCCGCTGAGATCAACGCTGTTCGGGGCGGTATGCCGGGGCTTGACCTTGACCTTGACTTCGTAGTCCCCGGCCTGACCAGAAACAGCAGTGACCTCGGACAGTGTCAGGCACTTGATATTCTTGTTGTTCTTAATCCTCTGGAACTGAATTTCCAGGCCGCAGGATGGCGGGCACAGCTTGGGAAAATATTTGTTCAGCTGCATCACCCGTCCGCCTAAAAACGGGCCCTTCTCCACGAGGTACACCTCATGGCCGACTTCCGCAGCCTCGAGAGCAGCCGTGATTCCGGCAAAGCCGCCCCCGATAACGAGTATGGCTTTCGACATTTGCTACCTCCCTAGGTAAACCTTTTTCCGGACCAATTGAGCTTAAAATGGTCTAAGCCCAAACTCCAAGCGCCCAGCTTGTCCAAGTTCAGGCCTAGACCATTTTAAGGCGGTGTCCGTCACCAATCGCCAGCCAGCTATTCCAGTCACAATATACGATATCGCTCTGACCCTTTACGGGCGCCGCCTTGGATGTGCTCTTACAAGCGATCCGGCCGCCTTGTCTATCGCTGCATGTCTTGTGTCCTGTCCTGGCGCAACGGAGCCTTGTGCCCGTCTCAATGTGACCAGCAGCGGATAAAAAAAGGGCTGCGGGCCCGGAGGCCCGCAGCCGCTAGCCACTAGTCCTACGGGGACATCGGATCGGGAATGATCTGGATGTAGGGGCGCTTGAACAGAGTCGTCTCGCCCTTTTCCGGATCGTACTTGGAGTTGACGAAGCAACGCCATTTGCTGTCATCAATGCCCATGTACTCAGCACGATAGTAGAAACCGGGGTAACGGCTTTCCTTACGGAATTCGATGTGCTGCATGTGCAGACGGACAGTCCAGAGACGGTGGAAGTTTTCCCAGCAACGCAGCAGTTCGTGCAGGTCACGAGCAGCCAAGAGCTTGGAGTCTTCTTCCATCATGTCCAGGAGTTCAAAGCCGGTCTTCAGCAAAGCTTCCGAAGTCGTGTAGTACGTGGAGCAACCACCACCATACTCGTCCGTGCACTTGGTCAGGCGGAACATGAAGTTACGCGGCGAGATGTAGTTGGGGTTGACCACCGGATCCGTGGAGACGTCTTTGTTTTCCTGGTAGGTGTAGTACGGCTGATAGATTTCTTTCTTCAGCTCTTCAGCAGACTGCTTCAGAGCCGGTTTGAAATCCTTGTGATCAACGCACCAGCGGACCATTTGCTTTCCAACGATCCGGCCTTCGGCGTGGGAACCGGAGGAGAACTTGTGTCCGGAGGCGCCAACGCCGTCAGCGCAGGTCCACAGGCCGTTCACGGTGGTCATGCGGTTGTAGACCTTCCCGTTGTCAGCCTTGATCTTGTATTCTTCAGGGACCCAGTCTTCGTCGGGTCCGGAAACCCAGATACCGCAGCAACCGGAGTGGGAACCGAGCAGGTACGGCTCAGTGGGCATGATCTCAGAGCCCGATTCTTCAGGCTTGATGTTCATGGCCGCCCAGAGGTTGGCCTGACCGACGCACATGTCGAGGAAGTCTTCCCAGGCTTCACTTTCAAGGTGCTTCTGCTCTTGCTTGTTGAGCTCCTTGAAGGTGGTCTGCAGCGCAGTGGCGGTGTCCATGTAGATCGGGCCACGACCTTCGCGCATTTCACGCAGCATCATGTGGTTCCGCAAGCAGGTGGGGATAACCGCACCGACGGCGTAACCGCGATCCTGATACGGCTTGAGCATGGCCGCATTGGTCTGGCAGTAGTCTTCGCCCTTGGCGTTGGTGGCTTTGGCCTTGAACAGCAAGAACCAGGCACCGACCGGACCATAGCCGTCTTTGAAGCGGGCGGGGACGAAGCGGTTTTCCATCATGGTCATTTCGCCGCCGACCTGGGCCACCATGGTGTAGGTGGAACCAGCGTTCCAGACCGGATACCAGGCGCGACCCATGCCTTCACCAGTGGAGCGGGGGCGGTACACGTTCACGGCGCCGCCGCAGGCCACGTTGATGGCATTGGCCTTGAAGATGAAGACTTTGTTTTCACGGGCGGAGAAACCGACGGCGCCAGCGATCCGATTAGGCTCATTGGCGTCCAGGAGCAGCTTCACGATGAAGATGCGCTCCATGTAGCGGTCTTCGCCCAAGGCGTTCTTGGCGGCTTCGGCAACGATGTTCTTGTAGGACTCACCGTTGATCATCATCTGCCAGCGGCCGGAGCGAACCGGGGTCGCGCCGGTGCGCAGGGACAAGCCCTCGGACTTGGCTTTGGCGCCGTCGAGGTTCTTGCCGTCTTTCTTGACCCAGCACGGCAGACCCCATTCCTCGAAGAGGTGAACGGAATCGTCAACGTGGCGGCCAAGGTCGTAGATCAGGTCTTCGCGGACAATGCCCATGAGGTCGGTCCGGACCATGCGGACGTAGTCGTCGGGTTCATTGTCGCCGAGATAGGTATTGATAGCCGACAGCCCCTGGGCCACAGCACCGGAGCGCTCCAGAGCGGCTTTGTCGAGCAGCAGGATCTTCAGTTCAGGGGCGTACTTGTCGGCCCAGCGAACAGCCTCGAAAGCCGTTCCGCAGGAGCCCATTCCGCCACCAACAATCAACGCATCGACATCCATCTCTACCACTTCAGGTTCTGCCAGCGGCAGACCTTTGGGCTCATCTTTCACAGGAATCTGAGGCATTCTTGCTCCTCCTTGATTTTCAGGGCATCCAATTGCAAAGACAAGAAACTACCGGTTGGCGCCGGCGCAGGCTGTATCCAGCCAGCACTGAGTCAAGTCTTCATCCTGACAATCGAAACGCTTGTTCAGGAGTTCCTTCGGCGTGGGCAGTTCGGCCTCGGTGAACAGGAGTTCACTGTCCAAATCGCCCGGCTCGGGCTTGCCCTCGAACGGTTTGATGGAGCCTTCCGCAGTGGTACGGATGGGGAATTTGAAGCGCTTTACTTCGCCGTTGCGGAACTGAACGGTCCACATGATGTCCTCGGCGCTGCGCAGCGGGATGCTGGTGCCGCCCAAGGGAGCGAAGTCAGCGTAGGGACGTGCGGTGATCGCGCCCTGGGGGCAGATCTTGACGCAGGAGTAGCATTCCCAGCAAGCCTCAGGCTCCTGGTTGAAGGCCTTCATTTCTTTTTCGTCCAGGATCATCAGATCGTTCGGACAAATGTACATGCAGGCCGTCTTTTCGCCACCCTTGCAGCCATCGCACTTTTCCGGATTGACATAGGTTGGCATGGTGTCCCACCTCCTCTAAAGTGTTAAACTGAACCTTGCCACACTCCGAGTTTCTGGAGCGTATTGAAAGGCAGCTCTTTATTTGGCGCCTTTACAAAAGCAACCGTGTGTAGCGAATTACCAACCCCTGAGTGGGGTGTCAAGGAGAAAGTGAAATTTAGCGCAAGCAATGAGACCCGAAATTTCAGGGACTTATAATGCCGCCTTCGCGCTTTGTTGCAAATTTCACATTAGCACACACGGGGGATTGTCCCGGTGTCCCCTCCGGCGGCCTGGCAAGCCAGGCCGCCGGGACGGAGACGATCTATTTCATTTCATCGCCGGAAGCGGCTTTCTGCATCTTGATCTCGACCTTTTCGGTCAGACCTTCGTAGTATTCACGCAGGATATTCAGGACTTCTTCGCGGCCGAAGTGATCCGGAACCGGCTGGCCTTCGGACAGGGCCTTGCGCAGCTTGGTGCCGGACAGGATGACGCGGTCTTCCTTCGTGTGCGGGCAGGTCTTCATGGAGGCCATGCCGTCGCACTTGAAGCAATAGAACGTCCAGTCGATCTTCATCGGCTCGCACAGCAGCGCCTTGCCGGGCTCGACATTGCAGCGCTCTTCTTCGGTGGCATACGGGATGCGATCGAAGATTTCCTGGGCTTCAAACAAGGTGTAGAAGTCGCCAACGCCAGCATGGTCGCGGCCGATGATCATCTGGCTGCAGCCGTAGTTCTGACGGAACGTGGCGTGCAACAGGGCTTCACGCGGACCAGCGTAACGCATGTCCAGAGGATAGCCACCCTGAAGGATGTTTTCCTTGACGAAGTAGCCGTCGATAAGGGTGTCGATGCACTTCAGGCGCACGTCAGCCGGAATGTCGCCGGGCTTCAGGTTCCCGATCAGGGAATGGATGAGCACGCCGTCGCAGACGTCGATGGCGATCTTGGCCAGGTGCTCGTGGGAGCGGTGCATGGGATTACGCAGCTGCAGCGCGGCGACTTTGGACCACCCGCGTTCTTCGAAAATCTTGCGGGTTTCCGACGGGCGCATATAAGAGCCACGATACTTCGGATTGGTCGGATAGTCACCTTCGGAGAGGACCTTCACCGGGCCGGCCAGGCAGAATTCCTTGCGCTGCATGACCTTCTGGACACCGACGTGGTCTTCGAGGGCGGTTTTGAGGAAGTCGCCCTGGGAGTCTTCGCCGTTGCCCTTGTAGACCATCTCGGCTTCCCACTTCTTGTCTTCCTCACTCATGGCGTACTTTTCTTCCACCTTCATGGTGGCGTAGATCTCGCCCTCGCACTCCAGGGTGATCTCGTCGCCTTCCTTGATGTCCGCGGCGTCGTCCTTGCCAACGGAGAGCATCACCGGCACGGGCCAGAAGGTCCCATCGGCCAAGGTAAATTTTTCACAAACGGACTTCCAGTCAGCGCGGGTCATGAAGCCGGTCAGCGGGCTGAAGCCCCCGATCCCCATCATGATCAGGTCGCCCTTTTCCTGGGGATGGATTTCAATCTTCTTCAACCCCTGGGCTTTCTTAAGTTCCTCTTCGCGCTGCGCGCCCTCAAGCAGGCATTCGGTCAGGCCTTTGCCTCCGTGCGGTGGTACCAATTTGGACATCTTACGATAACCTCCATTCAAAGTTTCGACGATACAACCCGTGTTTCCCCAAAAGAGCTGACTCCGATGTACTTAGATTGTGCCCATCTTTCAAGAGCCCCAGCAGGGATTTTGTGATTTTTTTATCAATCTCTGCCCTCAGCCAGGACCGCTTACGGATAAGCACTCGATTTTAAAGAAATTTTATTCGGAGAACAGCGAACAGGGCCTCCCAGAGGTTCTGGGAAGCACCCTCTGGAATGCCCAATACCCTCTTGTGCGCTATTGCACAAGCCCTTTTTCAGACCATGTGCTGGCCATTTGGGCCCTTTCGAGGGGGACAACTGACCTTGATCCTATTGGAAGACCGCTGCGGCGCAGGAAGTGTATCCCGTTCGGCACTCCCCTCCCCCGCCCTCTTTTAGAATGAGAGGGGGGGGGGGGGGGCAGAAGGAGGAATCGGGGATCACGGACTATTTGCGCCAGAATTCAGGGACCAAAAGGATAATGACCGTATAGATTTCCAGGCGCCCAAGAAGCATGCAAAAGGAGAGGATAGATTTGGCAGCCAGCGGCAGGGAGGCATAATTGTCCGTGGGGCCGACATCGCCGAGACCGGGGCCGATATTGCCGATACAGGCCACCACCGCGGCAAAGGAGGTCATGATGTCCACGCCCATAGCCGCAAGGGCGAGGGCCGAGAGGAGAAAAAGCATCAAAAAGAGGATGAAAAAGCCCCAGACACCGCCGAGGATCCCTTCCGGGACCGAGCGTCCACCGAGCTTGACCGGAACAACGGCCCTGGGGTGGATCAGGCGGATCAATTCCCGGTAGGACTGTTTGACAAGTAAAATCACGCGCATGCCTTTGATCCCGCCGCCTGTGGACCCGGCACAGCCGCCGACGAACATGCAGAAAACGAGAAGCGCCTGGGGCAGAGGCGCCCAGAGTTCATAGTCGGCGGTGGCATAGCCGGTGGTGGTCACAATAGAGATGACCTGAAAGGCCGCGTGCCTGAGCGAAAGCCCCCAGGAGGCATAGATATCCCCGTACACGAAGACCGTGCTCAAGAGCGTGCAAACGCAGATCAGCAGAAAGAAAAACCGGAACTCCGGGTCCCGCCACAGCGCCAGCGGTTTCCCGCGAAGCAGTTGGAGGTGCAGGGCGAAGTTGGTTCCGGCGATGAACATGAAAACGATAATCACCGTATCAATATAGACAGAGTCGAAGGCGGCGATGGAGGTGTTTTTGGTCGAGAAGCCGCCGGTGGCCATGGTTCCGAAGGTGTGACACAGGGAATCAAAGACATCCATCCCCCCGCCGAGCAGAAGGATGAATTCCAGAAAAGAGAACAGGGCATAGACCTGCCACAGCAATTTGGCCGTGTCCTTGATCCGCGGACGCAGTTTGTCCGGGGTGGGGCCCGGCACTTCGGCCTTGTAGAGCTGCATCCCGCCGACACCGAGAAAGGGCAAAATAGCCAGCGAGAGGACAATGATCCCCATCCCGCCAAGCCAATGGGTCAAGCTGCGCCACATCAAGATGCCTTCGGGCAGAGCTTCGATGTCGGAAAGAACCGAGGCCCCGGTCGTCGTAAACCCGGACATGGACTCAAAGATGCAGTCGATAAAGGACGGGAAGATGTCCGCGAAGAAATAGGGCATGCCGCCAAAAATGCCCGCCGCGGCCCACCCGAGGGCGACCACAGCCATCCCTTCGCGGTGGGTCATGACCTTGACCTGGTATTGGCGCAGCGCCAGGTACATCCCCAGGCCCACGGAACAGGTCAGGGCGATCGACTCCAACAAGGGCAAAACAGAGCCGTCACTGTAGTACAATCCGAATCCCAGCGGGACGAGCATGGACAAGCCGGTGAAGAGAATCACCAGCCCGACGACCTGCAGCGTGTACCCCCAGCGCATGGTTACAGATACTCCAGTTTGACGGTCAGCGCCTTTTCCACCCGGGCTATATTGCGCCTGGTCGACAGGACGATGACCCGATCATTGGGTTCGATGATCGAATCCCCGGTAGGGATGATCACATCCTCTCCCCGAATGAGGCACAAGACAATCGCCCCCTGCGGAAAGGGCAGGTCCTTGATCGGTTTGCCGACCAGTTCCGATTTGTCCTGGGCGATGGCTTCCAGCGCTTCCGCTTCTTCCTTGATCGAAATGGCTGAAATGACACGCCCTTCCCGGACGTGCTTCAATATGGCGTTGACCGCAGAAAGGCGCGGACTGACGGTGTTTTCCAAACCTACAGTGCGCACCAGCGGGAGGTAGGCGAATTTATTGATCCGGGTGATGGTCATCTTGGACCCGAGATTCTTGGCCAAAAGCGAACAGAGCACATTGTATTCTTCATCGCCGGTCACCGTGACCACCACATCCATGCTGCGGACATTTTCCTCCAGCAGCAGGCCCTGGTCCGTGCCGTCGCCCTGAAGGACGACAGTCCGGTTCAGATTCTCGGCCAGAAATTCGCACCTGGCCCGATCGATTTCGATGAGTTTGACGTGCACGTTGCGTTTTTCCAGACCCTTGGCCAGCTTGAATCCGATATTGCCGCCCCCGATAATCAGGACGTTGCGCAGGGTCTCACTATGGATGCCAAAGCCTGTCAGCACCTTGTTCAGATACTGGTCCTCACAGACAAAGTAGATGAGATCGCCGTCTTTGAGCGTGTTATCGCCCTGGGGAATGATCAAGCGATCATTGCGGATGATAGCCGCGACGATCAGCCGCTCGTGCCCAACCTTTTCACGGAGGTTGAACAGCTTGGTCCCGGCCACGGGACTGTCCTCGCGAACCCACAAACCGACAAGCTTGATCCGCCCCTCGGAAAAATCACTGATATCGACAGCCCCCGGGGCCCCCATCAAGCGTTCAATGGTCCGGATAACCTCTTCTTCAGGGTTGATGACCATATCGATATCCAGAATATCCTTGGCCAGGACCTCCTGGTAGTCGGTATATTCGGGATTCCGGATCCGGGCCAGTTTGCGCAGGCCAGGGGACAGGATATTGGCGAAGGTGCAGGCGATCAGGTTGATCTCGTCGCTGTCAGTGACGGCCAGCAGGATGTCGGCATCCCGCACCCCGGCCTTCTCCAGAACTTTGGGACTCGACCCCGAGCCCAGCACTGTCTGGACGTCGAGTTGTTCCGAGACCCGGTCAAGCACCTTTTCATTGATATCAATGACCACGACATCCTTGTCTTCCGACGCCAACCGGCTGGCAATATGGTAGCCGACTTCACCGGCCCCGATGATGATAATACGCATACACGCCCCAATCACCTCCCTGGCCGCCGTGCCTCTTGCACCGTTCACGCTCCAGGGGCTGCCAAATTGAAAACTGCGGTCCCGCCCCTGTCGCGGCACCGCGACCGGACTCGGGACGACCGCCCAGACGAAGCCCTGTGGTATGCTTCCGGATCTGCTTTGGCAACCTGAATCCGGACCCGGGGCCGCCATTTTTCTATAAAAGCCTGGAAAAAAAAGAGAAACAGCACAACTTAAAACATACTGCCACCGCATACAAAGCAGGGGCCAATCCCAGCCACACGGTGCCCACAGGCCAAAGACTTGCTTCAAGGACCATCTCCAAGTATGGCTGGCCATGGCTGCCTTTCGTCAGTGTCGCTGCGCGGAAGCCCGCAAACCGCACACAACGCGACCTGAGCAGCCTTCAAACAAGGACCATTGCGATGCCCCTGAAGAAATGGCGGCACCGCTTTCGCTTGCCCTCCACCGCAGCACGAACACAGGAGTCCGTATATGCTACTTCAAGGGAAGAAAGCCCTTATCACCGGCGTGGCCAACAACCGCAGCATCGCCTATGCCATCGGCAAGGCCTTCAAGGACCAGGGCGCCCGCCTGGCCTTCAGCTATCCCGGCGAAGCCCTGCAAAAGCGGGTTGAGCCCCTGAGCGAAGAATTGGGGGGCGAATTCACCGTGGCGATGGATGTCACCGACGACACCGAAATCCAGCAGGCCAAAGACATCGTAGCCGACAAATGGGGTGAAGTGGATGTCCTGGTCCACGCTATCGCCTTTGCCCATCGCGAGGACCTCAAAGGCAGATTTCTCGACACTTCCCGCGAAGGCTTTGCCACCGCCATGAACATCTCGGCCTACTCCCTGGTGGCCATGTGCCACGCCTTCGAACCGCTACTCACCCCCGAGGCCTCGGTCATGGCCCTGACCTACTATGGCTCACAAAAAGTCGTGACCAATTATAATGTCATGGGCGTGGCCAAAGCGACGCTGGAAGCCAGTGTACGCTACCTGGCGGTCGACCTGGGCCAGAAGCAGGTCCGGGTCAACGCCATCAGCGCCGGACCGATCAAGACCCTGGCTGCCTCGGGCATTTCCGGTTTCAAGACCATTCTCAACCACATCGAACAGCGCGCTCCGCTGCAACGCAACGTGACCCAGGAGGATGTCGGCAACACCGCAGTCTATCTGGCCTCCGACCTCTCCCGCGGCACCACCGGCGACATCCTCTATGTGGATTCCGGCTACAATATCATGGGTCTCTAGCAGATCGGGCAAAAAACGTGCCCCCGTGCCCTGTGGGCCGGATGGTGGCCAAGGTCTGGAGATATTCCCGGCAGAGGCGAAAATCCGGGTACCTTTTCGCTTGTCCATATTCCGCTCCAGGCCCGTTTCAGATTCACAGTCACGGTCGTGCCAAGCTGTCTTGAACGCCCACCCTTGCACTCGTCCGGGACAGCCTGTAGTCTTTGCGCATTACTGGACAAGTTTGAACTTTTGGCCATGCAAGGAGGCCCGTATGCTGGATACCCTCAAACGCTCCATTCTCGCTAGTCTGGGCGCGGCCTTTATCACCAAGGACCGTGTCGAAGAGGCCATGCAGCGTCTTGTCGAACGCGGTGAGCTGACCCGCGAGGAGGCCCGACGGGTCACCGAAGAAATGGCCGCGACCGGCGAACGAGAACTCGCCGAAATCCGTGACGAAATAAGCAAAGCGGTTACCAATTCCCTGGAAGGGTTGCACATCGCGACCCAGAGCCAGGTCGAGACCCTTGAGTCCAGACTCAAGGGCGTCGAAAGCCGCCTGGGACAGCTCGAGGCTCAGGTCGAACGTTTAGAACCCGCCACTGAAGAAGCCGCCCCCGAATAAGGATCCCCGTGGACATACACGCCATTGCCCACCTGGGGCGCTTCAAGGACATCGTCTTTATCCTCTTCAAGTATGGCTACGGGGATATTCTGAGCCGACTCGACATCCCGAGTCGGCTCAGACCGTATAAGACGCCCGAAGTTCCCAAAATGGGGACCTGGGAACGCCTCAGGCGCATGCTTGAAGACCTCGGGCCAACTTTCGTCAAATTCGGCCAGATCCTGAGCCTGCGCTCAGACCTCATCCCGGCCCCCCTGGCCCGGGAACTGAGCCGCTTGCAAAACGATGTCGCGGCCGGCCCCTTCGCGCCCATCCGCCGTCAACTCGAAGCCGAATGGGGCGTCGAGCTGGATGAACTCTTTGTGGATTTCGCCACCACGCCCCTGGCCGCAGCCTCCCTGGCCCAGGTCCACAAGGCGACCCTGCGGCAAACCGGGGAGGAAGTCGCGGTCAAAGTCCGCCGCCCAGACATCGAGAACACTGTTCAGCGCGACCTGTACATCCTGGATGTCCTGGCCCGGCAACTTCATGAGCACGTGGAATTTCTCCAGTTTTACGATCTGCCGGGCCTGGTCCGCGAACTCAAACGGTCTTTGCTGCGCGAACTCGATTTTCGGCGTGAAGCTCGCCATATCCGCATCGCCGGGGCCAATCTGGAACACAATCAATACGCCCACATCCCGGCGGTGCGCGAAAACCTGACCACCTCCAAAGTCCTGGTCCTGGACCTGGTCCAGGGCCATTTGCTTTCCGAGGTCGGAACCCTGCCGGACAAAGAGCGCCACCAGCTCGCCCGCCAAGGCATTCGGGTCACGCTGCAGCAGGTGCTCCAGGACGGCTTCTTCCACGCCGATCCCCACCCCGGCAATATCATCGTCCAACGCGACGGCCACTTTACGCTGCTCGACTGGGGCATGGTCGGACGGTTAACCCCGCTGACCCGGCAGCGCCTCCTGGACATGGTCCGCGGGGTCATCACTCGGGACAGTTCCAGTATCCTGGAAACCCTGCTGCTCTTTGCCCGGCACAGCGAGCTGGAGCACAAGGACGCCCTGGAACGGGAGATTCTGGATATCCTCGATATCTACCACAGCCTTCCGTTGGGCCAGATCCAGATCGGCCAAATCCTTATGGAATTGACCGGCCTTTTGCGCCAGCACCGCATCCAGATCACCACGGATCTGGCCATGATGGTCAAGGCGATGGTCACTGCTGAAGGCAGCGCCCGCCTTATCTGCCCGGACCTGAATATCATCAACGAGGCTCGGCCCATTGTGGAGCGGCTGTTTCGCAAACGGTACAGCCCAGGAACGCTGCTGCGCAATCTGCGCCGGAGCATGCACGACTTCGGCGCCATGTATAAGGACCTGCCCCGCCAGACCCGGAACATCCTGGAGAAGATGGAACAGGGCGCCTTCACCATCCGCTTTCGCCACGAAAACCTCTCCTCGCTGCAGCAGACCTTGCAGGCCGCCACGAATCGGCTGACCCTCGGCCTGCTGACAGCAGCCATGATCATCGGGTCCTCCATGATCGTGACCACCGGCGTCAAACCCCTGCTTTTCGGATACCCCGCCCTGGGGATCGTCGGCTTCATTCTTTCCGCCCTCTTCGGGCTCTGGCTCATCATCGACATCATCCGCCGCCATTGACGCAAGCAATCAAGGAGCGCTCATGTTCAACCGGGAACAGGCCTTGGCACTGCTCAAGGAACACACCTCAGAAGAACACCTTTTGCACCACGCCCTGGAAACCGAAGCGGTCATGCGCCACCTCGCCCGGGAGTTGGGTGAAGATGAAACCGTATGGGGTTTGACCGGGCTGGTCCACGACATCGACTACGCCCAGACCAAAGAGACGCCGGAGCAGCACGGCGTTCTCGGAGCGCAGATGGTTGCGGACCATCTGCCGGACGAAGCCCTCCAGGCCATTCGGGCCCACAACAGCGAAATGACCGGGGTCGCCGCCACGACCCGCCTGGACTTCGCCCTGCGCTGCGGCGAGACGGTGACCGGCTTGGTCCGGGCCAGCGCCCTGGTGCGCCCGAACAAAATGGAGGGGCTCAAACCCAAGAGTCTGAAAAAGAAAATCAAGGACAAGAGTTTCGCGGCCAATGTCAGTCGGGAACGGCTCGCCGAATGCGACCGTATCGGCCTTGAACAGGGGGCTTTCCTCCAGCTGGCGATCACCGCGGTCCAGGAGATCGCCCCTGAGGTGGGACTGGAATAAAAACGGTTAGGTGTCTTGCCCTTCCCCTTTCCAGGCCCACTCCCGCCATCCCTGGACAAGCGGAAAATAGAGCCCCAAACGAATGGGCCGCTTTTCCCACAAGGCCACGAGGCGGGCGTAGGTTTCGAGTTGCTCGCGGTAGCGCTCCTGCTCACGATCCAAGAATGCCTCCAGGTCCGAGCCGCTGTGCCTCCCCGCCTTGTAATCCACGATCCAGCGCTGCCCCTGTCCATCGACAAAGGTGCGGTCCAGGACCACTGAATGGAGTTCTCCATCCAGGGCACCGGTCAAGGGATACTCGCAGCGGGCCTCACTGTGGGAAGCAAGAAGCCACTGCCCGCGCCGGTCTGACAGGATCTGCGCCAGGGCCTGCTCCACCCGATCCACCGCCGCGCTCAACTCAGGACCAACGACCCCTTCGCCGACCAGATCGCGCCGGAACGCCTCGCGACACCTGGCCAGAGAACGCTCGTGCCAATGCTGCTCCGTTTCCTGGGCCACCCGCATCAGCCACCGATGGATCACGGTTCCGATCCGCCGCACGGTCCGGCCGGCCCAATCGAACTCAGGGCGTTCAACCCGGCTCTGGCCCTCCACTCCCCGCGCACTGCCCCCCACGCGTACCGGAACTGCCGGCACCTCCCAGTTTGCGGGCAATCGTCTGAGCCAATACCCTTGTTGGGCTTCCGGCTGAACGCCCTCCTGGTCCTCCGCCGCCCCTTGGCACGCTTCAAAGCGGTCCTTCACATGAGGCCAGAGCAGTTCCAGAAGTGATCCGGACACGGGGGCAAGCGTCCCGTCGGCGCGCTGTTTGGCAGCTCCGAAAAGATGCAGCCGCTCCCTGGCCCGGGTCACGGCCACGTACAACACCCGCCCTTCCTCAAGACGGGTCTTGGTCTTCTCCAATTGCTGGATATACCTGTATGTCGCCTCGGGTTTCCCGCCGGTGGGCGGAACCGGTGCCAGCAGCAGGTCCTCACCGCCAGTGTCGCGCGGCACCTCCTGCCACATGAGCAGCCTCCGATCCACCGGAGGTGTGCCGCGACCAAGTCCCGGGATGATCACCGTCTCGAATTCCAGCCCCTTGGCCTTGTGGATGGTCATCAATTGCACCCGTGCCGCCCCGTCGGGTTCCGGGCGGGCCCGCAGATTGGCGAGGCCTTCCTCCACCTCCTCCGGGGAGGGGGTTCTGCCGCCCGTCGAGAGGTGCCGGAGGAGTTCAAAAAACACCCTCGCGGCTTCCTGCTCGTCCGCATCTGTCAAACACGCCGGCCCGCCAAGGGCGTGCCAGGCCATCTCCACCCCCTTGTAGAAGGCGATGTATTCGCGCTGTTCCAAAACAGGACGCAGACTCCCCACAACCCGTTGCAGACGGTGTTGCCCTGAGGCCGAAACGGTCTGCTCCTGAACAGCCCCTTCGAGAGCCGGCCACAAGGGCCCCGAACACTCCTGCGCCACCGTGCAGAGATCCCCTGCGCTGAGACCGCACCACGGGGCCCTGAGCACGGCGAGCCAGGCCAGACGGTCTGCCGGGCGGGCCAGGGCCCGGGTCAAGGCGAGCAGATCGCTGACAACCGGCTTTTCGATCACGGGATCGATATCCACGGCCTGAAACGGGATGCCGTCGCGGCGCAAGCGTTGGACAATCGGGACCAGATGATTTGCCGCCCGGGCCAGCACAGCTATGCGCTCATGCTGGGGCACCGTCTCCAGGGTTGTCTGGATAGAGGCCGCCACCTCCTCCGCCTCGGCCGCTTCATTTGCCGCGCGGCGGGGGTGCACGGACACGGCGTGCTCCGCGTTCGCTGCCCGTATGGTCTGCGACGGGGTGTACGGCACCGCACCGGTCATCGCCTCCGGCTGGGTCGGCATCACGTCCGGGAAGACCGCGTTGACCCAGTTGACCACCCCGGCCTGGGAACGGAAGTTGACCGAGAGAACCAGCGGTTCCAAAGGGATATCGCCGATGCCGTTGCGGGCGGCCTGCAAAAACAGCCCGACTTCGGCCTCGCGGAAGCGGTAAATGGACTGCATGGGATCGCCGACCCCAAAAAACGTCCGCCCGTCATCCGGTTGCCAACCGGCAACGAGCCGCTCCAAAAGCTCGAATTGGGTCACGGAGGTATCCTGGAATTCGTCCATGAGGATATGCTGAATACGGTAGTCCAGACTCAACGCCAGATCGGTGGGAGCCTGGGGCTCGCCAAGGGCGTGGCGGGCCTGCATCCCGATCTCGATAAAATCGACTTCCCCGGCGCCCTGGAAAACGAGCAGGAGTTGGGCCGTGGCGAGTTTGAGGACCGCCAACAGGGCCTGGAGCACGGTCCATTGTGCATCGCTGTAGTTGCCTTCCGGCAGTCCCCGGACCATCTGCAGGGTCTCCAAAAGCCCCTCTTCATCGGCGAGATCCGCAACCAGAGACTGCCACCGCTCCTTGGAGTCCTTGGCTTGCGCCTTCTGCGCTGTCCCAACACTGCTGGGGGCGGGAAACCCGAGCCCTTTGGTGACCGATTTGCGCCACTGGTTGCTATCCGTGAGCAGAAAATCACAGACGTCACGCCAAAAGGGCAAAGCGGCTGGATCCGGGTCGGGAAATTCCTCAACTCCCAGGCAATTTGCCAGCAAGGTTTTCCCATCGCGTTCGAGATTGGCGGCGGCGTACCGCAGCAGTTCGAGCAGTTCCTCGCCCCGCTCGTCGCCAAAAAAAACGGTCAACTCGGCGAGCGCCCGGCTGACGATCCTGTCCAACCCCGCTTCAAGTATCTGCCGGCCCTGTCCCCTGGCGTCTTGTTGGAGCACATGCCGCAGCCACTGGTCCCGCCGGCCGAGCATATCCACCAGCAGCGCCTCGAATTGGTCGGTGTTGCCGTCGAGATGGGCGAGCAGAGTCGCCAACGGTTCAGACCACGTTTCGTTGTCCAACTCGGCCAGGGTGTTGCGGGCCGCCTCCCGGTAAAACTCCCTGGCGTCGTCGCGGATGCCGGGGGCCGCGCCAAATGAAGACAAAACCGGCATCTGCCGGGTGAGTTGCGCGCACAGCGAATCGATGGTCTGGATCTTCAATCGTGACGGGGCCTGCTCCAGTTCCCAGCCAAGGAGCTGGTCCTGTTCGCGAACCGCCCGCGCCAGACGCCAGGTCAGCGCCTCATGGGGCTTGTCCGGCGGCGTCGGATCACCGGCCCGCTGCAAGGCGGCAATGATGCGATTGCGCATCTCGGTGGCCGCCTTGCGGGTGAAGGTAATGGCCAGGACCTCTTCCGGTGCGCTTACCCCAGCGAGCAAGACGAGGTAGCGCTGGGTCAAAAGCTCCGTTTTCCCCGCCCCGGCAGGGGCCTGGACGATAAACGATGTGTATGGGTCCAGCGCCCTGCTGCGCTGCTTACCGTCGGCGAGATTCGAATCCATCACTGCGCCTTTTTTCGTGTCTCTGCCCATCTGATCAGGCTGGCCAGCCCCAGCCCGAGACCAATGCCCACCCCGTCGGCCAGGACATCCCCCAGGGCACACTGCCGCGCCGGAAAAAGCCCCTGCACCAGCTCAAGGCCAATGCCGTAGCCAAGCAACCCCACAAACAGGGCCGTGATTCGCGGTGCCACCCCATATTTTTGGGTCCTGCGCTCAGCATCGGGCACAAGCGCCCCGGCGCCAAGGAGCCCCAAGACCAGAAAGGCCAGGATGTGATTGAGCTTATCCCCGTGCGACGGTGTCAATTCCGGTCCAGCGAACGGCCCCAGGGCGGCACCCGTGATCCCGGCCAGCCCCGCCCAGAATCCCCATTTGCAAAGGCGTTGTCTTGGTAGTGCAGTCACTGGTTCTCCCCGGTCAAACTGGTCGAAGTTCTCTTCTTCTCTCGCGAGGGCCTCAGGATGGGTCCACTCCGTCGTGTTCAAAGAAAGGGTACCGCTTCCGGTCGGTCAACCGGCACAAGGACCTGAGGTCACAAAACCGGCAGCTGCGCTTTTCCTCCACCGGGGCCACCGCACACTCGCCGCGCATGTACTCCGAGACCAACTGGGTCAGTAGACCGCGCCATACTTCCAACAATTCCTGCCAGGTAAGCCCCTCGGCATTGGCTTTCATGGACTCACACGCCCGGCACCGCAAATGGACCTGGTCGTCGCCAACCACACCGGCGTATTCCAGGTGCCCGGTCTTGATGCGGGCCACAAAAATCCCCGCAACCTCGGTTTCCGCGAGCAAGGCATACAGGGGCAATTGCGGTTCCAGCAAGCGGGGGGCGAACCAATCCGAAACCCGTATTTCGCCGGTTTTATAGTCCACCACCGCCAGGCGGCCGTCGTCGAGCCGGTCGACCCGATCGCAAACGATCCGTAAACGGGCACCAGCAAAACTGGCCTCCACCCGGTGTTCCCGTTCGACCACTGCAAAGGGGGTGCGTTCCAATTCCCGAGCCGCCCACTGTTCCAGAAGCCGAGTCAGCCGGTCCTCTTCGAGTTCCCGGTGCCGCCCGGTCAACGTCATCGGGCGGCGCTCGGCGAGTTGCTCCACGCCTTTTTGGGCCCCCTTTCTGGCTGTGGCGGCGATGGTTTCGGCAGATGCTCCCTGCAACCGCTCACGTGTTTGCATTTCGGCCCAAAATGTCTCCAGGGCCTTGTGCACCAGATTGCCCCGCTCCAGGGCGGTTATTCCCGGCTCCGGCGGCCGGACCGCAGCAGCCTGGAGTCGGAACCGGCCAAAGGCCTGAAACGGACACAACGCCTGGGCCTTGAGCGTTCCGGTGCCCCCGCGCAACCTGGTGCCCTCAACCAGCGCGGGCGCGCCTTCGTCCAGTTCCCAATGGGGTTCGGCTGCCTGACCCAGCTGCTCCCACAAGGAGGGGACAGTGGTGGGCAACAGCTCATCTCGCGCGATACGGGGATGGTCGGCTAGCAGGGGGCTTGGCTGCAACTCACGGTCGCCGTCGCGTTGCGGCAAACTGAAAACGACCTCCGGAGCGGCAGTGCTCAGGCGGTGCGTCACTTGCCGGGCAAAGCGCAATTCCCGTTGCGCAGCGCAATGGGGCATGTCGGAATGGATTTGCAACGCATGGGGAAGAAGGGGGTGGGGACGGGCCGCCGGAGGCCAGACTTCGTCGGTCAGGCCCATGACCCACAGGGCATCGAAACGGCTCCCGGCCGCTTCGAGAAGTCCCAGGACCTGCACCGGATGGTGGCCGGACTCTGGTTGGAAAAGGGTCTCCCGGGCGAGCTGTTCGAGCCGCTGCAGGGCCTCACCATACCCGGCGGGTTCCAGGACCTGGTCAAATTGTTCCAGACCTTCCAGGCATTCCTGCCAAGCCTCCACTGCCTGATAGCTTGCGCTTGGCTGCCCCGAGGCCCCGGGCCAGCCAACGCTGCGGAGCACCTCGCCAAACGTTTCCGCCCATTGGCTCCAGGACTGTTTCCGAGGAAGGTCATCGAGCCGAGCCCAAAAACGGTGCAGCGCCCGGGCTGTCTCCGGGCAATCCGTTTCGCCGTGCCGAGCCAGAAAAAACTCCGCCAGCGTCCGGGTCCATTGCGGCTCGCCAACCGCATACACCGCTGCCTCCAATTCCGCTCGCGCGGCCCATTCGGACTCGCCCCCGGCCCAATGGCGGGAGCGCAACAACGCGCCAAAATCTTCGGTCTTGAACGTCGTTCGCCCAAGTCGCAGCAGCCCCAGGGCGCAACGGCCCACAGCGGTCTCAGCAACCGGTCCGCCCAGGGAGACATTGATGCAGGAAGGTGTGTCACCACCCCAGGGCAATAGCCGCTCCGGCTCAAGAACCGCTTCCAGTGCCTCAAGGACATCCTCACGCACAGCCTGAAGATTGGGAACCACAATGCCGATCCGAATCGAGGCGGACTCCTCCAGCAGCTCTCGCGCCCAGCGGGCGGCGTCATCCATCTCCTGCCGGGCGTCCGCACAGGGCACACAAGCGACCCGGCTCTGCACCTCCTGGGGCTGCAGAACCCAGACCGGGCAGCCGGCCTCGGACAGGGTCTGAACGAGTTCTTGCTGCATCGGGGAGACAAGATCAAAGCCAGCCAGGGTGACTTCCTCCGGGATATCGCCTTTGCCCTGGGCCAAAAGTCCCCTCAATGCCCGCGGCAGTCGGCCGCTATCCAGCCACTGCCGCTTGCGACACCGATCGCGGAATGCTGCTGCCCACCCAAGAAAAGCTTCGGTATCCGGCCCGGCTTCAGCCTGGATCGCCTCCTCGTTGAGACAATACTCCTGCCACAACTGCCACGCCTCCCGGGCGCTGCGGGCCGCAGCGCCGGCATTGAGCAACCGTCGACCTTCCGGGCTCTGCTGAACGGCGTCCTCCCAGACGGCGAGTTCCTGGGCCGGGGTCAGCAGGCGAGGCACGTCTGGAGAGGCCGGATCGCTCCAGATCGTCTGATAGCTCCGGCTCAGCCAGGTCGCGTAGGGCAGAATGTCCGGTGTGCGCCAAACCCGGCGACCGTGCTCCATATTCCAACGGGCGAAACGACCGCGGAGTTCCCGAGCCAGACGGTTCGTGGCCGTCACAACGAGATGCCCTGCCGAGAGAGCAGCGAACAACGTGGTCTCGGTATGTTGCGGCCACACCTCCTCAGGGGGCCGGGCCAGCTTCGGCATAACGCAACTCCTTGGCTTGGGTCCTGCCGCCGGCCGGAGTGAAATCGCACCAGCGGGACCCCGAATCGAGGCGGGTTATCCGGTCAGGGCCTGATACCATTGAATTGTCTGGGCGGCCACAGAGCGCCAACTGAAATGACTCAGCACCCGCTGCCGGGCCTGCCGTCCGAATCCCTCCCCCTTTTCCGGATCGTCGAGGACCGCATTAACGGCCTTGGCCAAATCCGCGGCAAACCGGTCGGGATCTTTGGGATCGCTGTCCTCGCTCCCCGCCGGTTCAAATCCCACCAGATACCCGGTCTCGTCGTGGACCACGATCTCCGGGATACCGCCGACACTGGAGGCGACCACCGGTGTGGCGCAGGACATGGCCTCGAGATTGATGATCCCGAACGGCTCGTAGATGGAGGGACAGACAAAGACTGCCGCATGGGCGTATAACGGTATGAGCTGCTCCTTGGGCATCGGGGTGTCGAACCAGTGCACCCGGCAATGCCCCTGGTCGCGAAGCTGCTGGACCAAGGCCTCGGTCTCCCGCGCAATCTCCGGTGTATCGGGTGAGGCGGCGCAGAGCACCACCTGGGTGCCGGAGCGGACCTGCTCCAGGGCACGCAGCAAATGGGTGATCCCTTTTTGTCGGGTAATCCGGCCCACGAACAGGACATAGGGGACCGTGGGGTCGACGCCGAGATCTTCCAGCGGGGCGGTCTGCTGCCCCGGATGGTATTCCTCGGGATCGATGCCGTTGTGGATGACCCGCACGCGCTCAGGCGCCACGCCGTACAGGGTCTGCACGTCGCTGGCCATCGAACCGGAAACCGCCACCACGCCGTCGGCATTTTGGTAGGCGGTCTTTTCCAGCCAGGTGGAGGCCCGGTAGCCACCTGGGCCCAGTTGTTCAGCTTTCCAGGGACGATGCGGCTCCAGGGAATGGGTGGTCAGCACCAACGGGATTCCCAGCAATTGTTGCAGCAAACAGCCCGCAAAATGGGTGTACCAAGTGTGGCAGTGCACGATGTCCCAGGCCTCGGCCTGAGCGGCCATGAGCAGGTTCTTGAACAGGGGATCGACCACCTTGCCCCATTGCGGATACTGCGGCCGGGCTCCGAGATCGCCGTTGACCCCATTGACCTGAAGCGTGCTGCGAGCGACATGCTGGTCCCCGAAGGCAAGGACCTCGACGGAGTGCCGGCCGTTTTCCACGCGGGCCAATTCCCGGGTTAAATAGTCAACATGGACTCCCGCCCCGCCATACACATGCGGGGGGTATTCATTGGTCAACACACCGATACGCATAACCGTCTCCTGGCTCTGTACTTTCTCCAACAGGGCCCAAATTTCCTGTGCTCAGCCTGGAGGGCTCCCGCCACACAAACCTCGACCAGGCGGGCAAACACCGCCCCCGAAACTCACCACGCGCCTGTTCCAGGCCAAGGGGCAACATTCCGGAACCGGACCCAGACTGCCCCCTCCAAACCGGTTCCGGGGTTTTGCACTCGGCCTGGAAGGTTCCTGCGCCCCCAGGCAACCGCATCCCGCGACCCAAACCTCGACTAGGCAGACAAGCACCGCCCCGAAACTCCACCACGCGCCTGTTCCTGGCCGAGGGCAACATTCCGGAACCGGACCCAGACTGCCCCAGTCCGATTCAGCCCCCGACCAAATACAGCACGGCACAATACCCGGCCCCGGCGAGAAAAAACAAAACGGCCGGGGGCACAAGCCGTTTCCAGACATGCCCCAGGCCGGTTTCAAAAAATTCACAGGAAAGCAACAAACAGGCGTGCAGCGGCGACAAAAGCACCCCGGTAAATCCGGCAAACAAGGCCAACATGAGCAGCGCCGTCTGGGCCTGTCCGCTCAGACTTTGTTCCATAAGGCTCAAAAGGAGCGGAAACGTCGCCCCAACAAAGGCCACCGTGATTCCGGACAAGAGCCCGACCAAAAACGGCAAGAGCACGACAGCGACCCCGAAGGCGGTTTGAGCCGCCCCACCGCTCAACGACTGCACCACACCGGCTCGCTCCAGGACATTTTTGAAGACGAACACCGCCACGACAAGAAGAACCATTTTTCCGACATGCCCGGAAAAAACCAAACGGAGCAACCGCCTGGGGGCAAACCGGTTTTGCACTCCGCTCCAGGCAATACCCAGGACAAGGGCCACTACAAACCCCCATTCCGGGTCCAGTGTCCATCCGGCATGCCGAATCACCGCTTCCAGCCCGAGAGCCCCGGCCAATGTGATGGCCAACGGCGCTCCCTCGGCAATGATCAGCGACCAACGCAGCGGCGGATACGATTCTTCTCCGCCATTGTGTGCAGGCAAGGCAAGTACGCCGGGGCGCAGGAAAAAAAACCAGCCCAAGGCCAGACACAAAAGCACAGACGGCCAGGTCAGACTGATCAGGCGCGTCAGTGGCCAATGCGCCAGATACGCGGCCATGATGATGCCGGGATACAGTGGCCACGACAATTCCCAGATATGACGGAACCAATAGTTGAGTATCGCCTTGTCCCGATCGGGAACCTGGGCGTCTTGCCCCGCCTGGCGGACCATAGGCGCCGAAAAAACGGCGCCGCCGGGCATGGGCAAAAGACCGATCAGGGCAGGAAAAAACACAAGGCGCAATCGGGGCCAGCGCAGGACACCGAGCAAAGCGTCCATAAGACGCCGGCTTTGCCCCGTTTGTTCCAAAACACGGCTGAAAATCAGGATCAGAGCCACCACAAGACACAAGGACATGAGTTTGGATTCGGTGCCCACTGCCAGTGCGGCGCGGCTCCAGGCCAAAAGATCGAGTCCGAAGAGCAACCCGAGCAACAGGCTGCCGCCCAGAATCGTCAACCCGAGATCGCACCGCAGGCGCAACCCGAAAAGCATGGCCCCAAAAACAAGAGCAATTTTCCCGAGTGCCACAGAGGCCATAGAGAATTTCCTTCTACAAACAGATGACGACTGCCTTCCCGCAATCCCCGCCAACGCGCAGTCCTGCAGGGCGTCTCCTGTCGGAGTTGCCCCACTTGCGCCATATCCGGGCCTCGCCTATTTTGAAGCCCTGCACCTCCATGTCGCATCCACCGCGACCGCCGGTGGGACGAAGTGTTGCAGGGCGGTGATGCTGCCCCTTTTCACCTTGAAAAACAACCACCAAGCGGCCGCACTCGGCCAAGGAGTGCCTGATGTCCGAGACAGAGACCCCGGCCTGGCTCCGCTGGGCCAGAGAAATCCAGGCCATCAGCCAGATCGGCCTGTATTACAGCAAGAATCAATACGATGAGATAAATTTCTCACGGCTTATGGAGATCGCGGCAGAAATGGCCGCGGCGCATTCCGATCTCGACCAAACCACGGCCATGACCGTGTTTGGGAGCCAACCCGGCTACGCCACAGTCAAGGTCGATGTCCGGGGCGCTCTTGTCCGGGATTCCCAATTGCTATTGGTCAAAGAACGCCGCGATGGCCGCTGGTGCATGCCCGGTGGTTGGGCCGATGTCGGAGAGACCCCCTCGGAAATGGTCAGCCGGGAAGTCTTGGAGGAAAGCGGCTTCACGGTGGTCCCGGAACGGATTGTCGGAGTCTATGACGCCAACCGCGCCGGACGGCCGCTCTCGTTTTTCCACGCCTACAAGATCCTGTTTTTGTGCCGCATCACTGGCGGAACCGCCCGCCCCAGCGAGGAAACGGAGGCAGTCGAATTTTTCGACTTCGACACCCTGCCGCCGCTGTCCTCCCCGCGCACCTCTATGCGCCATATCGAAGACCTGCAACGGTGTCTCCAAAACCCCGATCAGCCGACGGTCTTCGATTGAACACCCCCAAGCGCACCGCCGGGCATACTGCTCCGACCTGTTTTGCGAGCAGGCGGGAGAGCTCGCGCCTTGCCTTAGGGGATTCAAATGCGATATCGTTTTTCACAAAAATGCGTCATAGCATTGTCACCTGGTGGTGCTAAACAGCCATTTTCCAGGGTGCCCCAAATTCTATACAACACCATTTCGCTTCGTCTCCCCCTCAAGCTAGCGGGACAAGCCGGGCAGCCTTTTTGCAAAGTCTCCTTCAGGTACCGCGCAAGGCCTGAAAATGGACAAACCAAGACCCAGCAGGTCGCTCATGGAGCCACCACTATGGAACTCATCAAACCCCAGATTCAAGAACAGCTCGATCATATTGACCCGCACACCCTGACCGAAACGGATATCGCTCGGTATTTCGAAGTCATCAATACCCACCTGACTCCTGAACAGGAAGAGCGCATCCGGACGCCGGCCAAAGTCTTCCCCCGGCAGCACAGCGTGCTGGCCGTGCATTGGCACCCGGAATTCGTCCCCATGCCGCTTATCCGCGAACGCATCGACCGGACCTTTCCCAACAAACGTGAGGCGTTGATCATCCCCACCCAACACAATGTCATCCTTGAGTATGACGGGTACGCGGGGGTGGAGGTCGATTGCTACTCCCGGGGGTTCAACCAGAAGGTCCAACTGCTGCTCCACTTTACCAGCGAGCGTGTGGCTGAAGCGCCGGTCCTCAAAGCCATGCTGGCCCACACCTTTCGCTACCGCTCCTCGCAACTTTTTGACTTCATCTACGCCCTGACCAAGCCCAACGAGGAACGGTTGCACAAAGCGGCCAAGGCCACCGGCGCCGACGAGGATCTGGTCCGTTTTGTTCAGGCCTATGTGCGCAAGATCCAACGGATGCTCGAGGAATATTACGAGCAGACGCCGGAGGAATCGATCAAGAACAAACTGCTGCGCAATTATTTCGAGCTGTTGCGGGAAGATTTCGGGGACCCGCTCATCGACCGGGCCCAGACCTTTCTCAAGGCGGTTAAAAAAGAGGTCAAAGCCCATTTCTCCCTGCGCTATTTCTACCGGACCTCGGAAATCATCGAAGAAGCGCGAGCATTGGGCGGCGGAGTGGTCATCCCGCACCCGGAACAGTTCTGGCCGATTTTACTCGCCGAATACGATGTCGACGGCTACGAAGTCTGGAATCCACAATCCCGCCGGTACACTGACTTCCTCATCTCGGTGGTCAATCGCAAAAACACGACCCTCTCCGCCTCGCAGCGTCCCCTGCTGATTTTCATGGGCGACGACACCCACATGGGCGAAAAGGTCAAAGATCCTGGCGACCGCAAGGAAGAAAAAGCGGCTCGCGAGATAGGCGTCCAATCTGCGTGGGAGGACCTCATGATCAGCAAGACGCTGGTCAAGGCCTGCGCCGGAAAGGACAATGTGATACAAGCCTATCGTGACCGGCTCGCCGGATAGCCTGCAGGCCTTCGACAGTTCGAATCCGATTCAACGAGCATTGTGCCGCTACGACGCAACCCGCAGAAAGGAGCACCCCATGTCTGACGAAAAATCGCAGCGTTTTGATTACGAATCCCTGCAAGACACCCACTCGATCGCCAAATACCTGCAGGCCTTGATAGACGGTTTGGAAAATAAACGCATCGTCTTCTCCTCCGAGGATGAAGAAATCATATTGACTCCTGAAGATATTGTGAAATTCGTGGTCAAGGCGAGCAGGAAAAACGGAAAAAGTAAACTCAATATCAAAGTTTCCTGGAAAGACACGAATCCGCACCTTGGAGACACGATGCATATCGACAGCTAGTCGGAAGGATCGAGGTGGGAAAAGAGCTCCACGAGAGAATTCGTCCCAGGGAACACTTCACCCAATGGCATGGGGTGGTTGTACAAAGCCCCCTTGTGCCCGCCATGAGAAAAAGCAGGCGTTTATGATCAGCTTGGAAAGTCTCGAAGAAAATTTCCGGTTTCTCACGCTGGAAGTGGCCAACCAGGCCCGAGCCACCCGGGACATCCTGGGAAAACCGGAGAAAGAACTTGTCGAACGGCTTATCGCCCGTGACGACTATATCGACAATCTCAAAACCATTATTGAAAACAAATGCTTTTCCCGGATCCACGCCGAGGAAGGCGCTGAGCAGAGCGAAAGCAACCGGATTCGCGCCATCCACATTATCTGCGTCAATCTCGAACGGATCGCTGATCATTGCGTGAATATCGTTCGGCAGATCAAGCACTTCAGCGACCCCACCTTTTTACACCGCTATGAATTCCACTCCATGTTCAATTTGATCCAGAGTGGTCTGGATATGATCCTGCCCGTACAGCGATCACAAAAGGTGGCCCAGGCGCTGACCATCTGCAAAATTGAGCACGAACTCGACAATCAATACAAAGAGCGTTTCGATCAGATCCAAGACGAGATGCGGGCCCAACACAATGCCGATGTCGGGGACTTGATCACCGCCCTCTTTATATTCCGCTACCTCGAACGGATCGGGGACGCCCTGCTCAATGTGGGCGAGGCCTTTATCTTCGCCTTCCTCGGCGAGAAGATTAAGATCCACCAATTTCAGGCCCTGCAGGAAACACTCTCCCAGGCCGGATACGAGGGATCGCTCTCGGAAATCGATTTCGAATCCATCTGGGGCGGGCGTTCCGGCTGCCGCATCCGGCGGGTCAAAAACACCAACCCCGACCCCTCCAAGGAAGTCATCTTCAAGGAGGGTCAGAAAGAAAAAATCCAGCAGGAACGGGATAATATCGACCGCTGGAGCGATCTCTTCCCCGGCATCGCTCCCCACGTCGTCGGCTACAACGAAGGCGGCAACTACGCCTCCATGCTCGTCGAATTCCTGCCGGGATGTACGCTGGATGAAGTGGTCCTGACCACGGAGCCGGAACAGGTCCGCAACGCCCTGTTTGTCTTTGAACAAACCCTGGTCGATGTCTGGGAAGACACGATTGATCCTCAGGACCATCCCTCTCCCGGTTTTATCAAGCAACTCTCCGGGCGTCTGGACAAAATCCAACAGGTTCACCCAGGGATTCTGACCCCCCACAAACGCATCGGCCGCATCACGATTCCCTCCCTTCGCAAACGCCTGGAGCAAGGCACCGCCTTGGAGCAGGCCGTGCAAGCGCCGTTTACCGTGTTGCTCCACGGTGATTGCAACTTGAACAATGTCGTCTACGACTTTGAAGAACAGCGCATCCGGTTTATTGATCTCTACCGCTCCAGACAGGCCGACTACATCCAAGACGTCTCCGTCTTTCTGGTCTCCAATTTTCGGATGCCCATATTTGAACCCAGTCTCCGGGCCCGGCTTAACTGGACGATCCGCCACTTCTACCATTTTGCTCGGGGGTTTGCGGCCAAACATGGAGATACGACCTTTTCCTTTCGGCTCGCCTTGGGGTTGTGCCGGTCGTTTTTGACCTCAACCCGATTCGAATTGGACACCGAATTCGCCTATGAAATGGCGGAACGGGGGGGATATCTCCTGGACCGGCTCCTTGAGCACGGCTCCAAACACCAAGAGGAATTCACCTTCCCTGAGGCTGTCTTATACTACTAACAGTGGTTTTATCCTGAGGCCGATAAACTCGCGTGTGAACACGGTTTCAAAATTGCGCCTACAGCCTGTCCCCGCAACGCCCCAAGGCAACACCAGTCTCCAGGGCACCGGGGAACGGTCATTGATGACCACAGGCTCAATTGCAGAATGCGTATACGAGGTTGAACATGCCCAAAATTGCTGTGGTCGGCACGACCGCCGGCTGGTCCTCTGAAAAATTGACTGCCACAGTGGCCGGACACACAGGCTTCCATCTGCTGGTTGATATGAACCGCTGCGTCCTGGATCTGGAGCGCAATACCGTGTGGTTCGAAAACCACGACCTCTCCACGATGGACGCGATCATGATCAAAAAAATTGGGGCACGGTACTCGCCGGATCTCTTGGATCGGCTCGAATATCTCCGTCTTCTGGAATCCAAAGGGGTGCCCATTTTCTCCGCCCCGCGAAAAATCATGGGCGTGCTGGACCGGCTCAGTTGTACCGTGACCTTGCGCGAGGCCGGCATTCCCATGCCCCCGACACAGATCACCGAGAGCCCTGAACAGGCCCTGCGTATCGTCAAGGAATACGGCGAGGCGGTCTTCAAACCCCTGTTCACCTCCAAGGCCCGGGGCATGGAGATCATCCGGGCTGACGACCACCCGGAGGAGGCCATAGCCGCCTACCGCGAAACCAACCCGATCATGTATATCCAGAAAAAGATCGAACTGCCGGATCAGGATCTGGGACTGGCCTTTCTTGGCGGGGAATACCTGACCACCTACGCCAGACAAAAAACAAACGGGGCCTGGAATACGACCACCAATTCCGGCGGCAAATACGCCCCGTTTACACCGCAGGCGGAAACCATCGAACTCGCCCGCAAAGCCCAGGCCCTGTTTGGGCTGGACTTTACCTGCGTTGATGTCGCGGAAACGGAAGAGGGACCGCTGGTTTTTGAGGTCTCGGCGTTTGGCGGCTTTCGGGGGATCCAGGAGGCAAGCGGTCAGGATGCGGCCCAATTGTATCTGGACTACGTTTTGCAGCGCATCGGCCATGTATAACGCTCATACACATTGAGTGCGTTCATACAGCTATTGCGTACCGCCGTTTCGGCCCATTGGGAGTTTTTTTCCGAGCTGCTACAAGGAAGTCGACGCCATGCATTCAGTAACTGAAATCATCCAATCCATACGCAAAAACCATCCACCGACGCATACCCTGAGCTTGCAATTCGAAGACCTCCCTTTGGCCGTGCATTGCAACAGCTTGGAACTGTATACCTTTCTCGCAGAATACCTCCACACTTTCAGAGCCCCGTTTTCGTCGCGCACGACCACCAGCATCACCGTGCACGAAGGCGATCCCGGACTCCCGGAATTGCCCTGGACGGTCAAACCTCCCGAGCCGGGGAAGGCCAAAATCAAAGAGGAATTTGCCGACCTGCCCGACGGGCGCCTGATCCGCAAGCGGCAAACCGGCGTCGTCTTTGCCCTCGCTGACCAGGAACATCTGGCCGTGGGCCCGGTCACCGACAACCCGAACCAGATCATCAATTTCATCAACAACCGCTTTATCCAGCACAAGCTCTGCCGCAGTTGTCTGCTTGGCCACGCCGCCGGGATTAGCCACAACGGCCGGGGCATGGCTCTGGCCGGATTCTCCGGGATGGGCAAATCCACTTTGGCCCTGCACCTTATGAGCAGTGGCTGTACGTTTGTCTCCAACGACCGCATCATGGTCGAGGCCGATACGCAGCGGCTGACCATGTACGGCGTGGCCAAACATCCCCGCATCAACCCGGGGACGGCCCTGCACAACCCTGATCTCGCCGGACTCATTCCCGAAGAAAAGCGGGAAGCGCTTGCGAAGCGCGGCGATCTCTGGGAATTGGAAGACAAATACGACGCCCCGATTGAGACCTTTTTCGGTCCCGATCGCTTCGTCCTGGGCGCTCCGATGGATATATTGATCTTGCTCAATTGGGCCCACGACGACCAGCCGACCCATTTCCAGAAAGTTGACCTCCATGAACGCACGGATCTCTTACCGGCTTTCCAGAAGGCTCCCGGGCTGTTCTTCTGGCCCAGTGGCAACGGCGATTGCCGGATTATCCGGCCTTCGCAAAGCAACTACCTGGGCTACCTTTCCAAATGCCACGTCTATGAGATCAGCGGCGGCGTCGACTTTGCCGCAGCCACCGAATTCTGTCTCGATATTTTGAACAATGCCCCGCTGCGCTCGTCCAGGGAGTACGCATGTCCGCAACCGGCACCCGCATCACTGTAACCAAAAGCGCCCTGCTCCCGGACCCGGTCAAGCTCGCCCGGTACGCCAAGGCGCCGGAATTGGGTCCCAAAATCCTTTTTTTCAGCGGCGGCACCGCCTTG